>JAHJJH010000152.1 GCA_018823105.1 Verrucomicrobiota bacterium
AAATCCGGAAGATGGTCCTGGCTTCGGCCAAGGTCATGCCCGGTGACGCGACGGGCAAGCGGGAGTTGGCGGAGCAACTTCTGCAAACGCCAGGGTTGAGCCGCAACGAATGGTTGGCCACCGCCAAGGAGGTTGTCAGGGCCGGCCTGTGGGAGGGGCGGACGCCGGATCTGGATGCCCTCATTCGCTATGCCGACACCCAATATGGAGAGGACTCCGGCCCGCGCGCCGCCCATAGTCTGGCGCTCTCCTGCATGATGGCCAAACACCATGACTTGGCCCGTCCATTGCTCCAGCGCAACATTGCCCAGCTACAGGCCGGGAAAAGCATGTGGGGAAAATCTGTTTGGGCTTTGGCACGAATGGAAAGCCTCTTGGGCAATCACGCCGCGGCCGCCGGCCTGTATCGCCAATTCTTCGAAGCGGAATCCATTCCTGTACGTTTTCGGCTTCAGGCGCAACTACTTTGGGCCCAGGCCCTCGTCACCGCCGGCCAACCTGACGCCCTGCTAGAAGCCCGACCCCTGATGACCACCGCGTTGAGCAACGTTCAAGATCCCGAGATACTGATGAACTTCGCACGGCAATTGCAGGTTGGGCCCGTGGCGTTGCGTGACTGGAGCAAAGAGTTGTTTTCTCAGGGTGAAGCCCGCGCTCTTCAGTGTTTCCACGAAGCGAGTCATCCCTCTGTAGCCGTGAAGATTCTATTCAAGCTCACCCGGCGGCAGCTCTACGACTTTGACAGGCCCGCCGAGGCCATCCGCCTCTGGGAAAGTTTCAATCCGGCCAAGAAGGCATGGCTTTGGTCGGCCCAGAATAACTTTTGGGAGTATATGGGATTGCTCTTCGATGCTTATACGCGTACCGGGGCATCACAAACAGGCGAGGCATTCGTTCAATCGTTGCTCGACGATCCGGCTACACCTCCCGAAGGACTCGCATACGTTGGCATCCCCTATGGTCAATGGCTGGTCCAGAAGCGGCGCGTGCAGGAGGCTCAAGATTTGTTCGCCTGGCTTATTAAAGCGGTACCCAGCCACCCCCTGTGTGCCCATGCGTACTATTGGAAAGCGCTGGCGGCATATAGTATTGATGATCTCGAAACAATGGAGAAATATGTCGGATGTATACGCAGGGCGCAGGGGAATAGTGTCGGCCTGCTTAGCGAATGGGATCTGGATGCCAAGGCCCAACTCCTGCTGGCCGGCTTGAATGTGGATAAAGTGGCCCCGCAAGTCGTGAAATACACGCCGGAGCGATTACACTTCCTTCGCGCCACAATCGTTCGAGAACTAGCGCTCTTGCCATGAAAAAACAATCTACGCTGGTGCTGTGCTTGATTGGTCTATTGTGTGTGCTCACGGCTGTTCTTGAAGCGCTCGGTAAGCATTGTGGATCGGATAAGAAACCGTACGACCCCGACACGCAGGGCTGCTGCATAAATCCGGACGGGACAGGTAAGGTAACGGACAAACCCGAGAATACCAACCCCTGTACGTTGAATGAAGTTCAAGAAGACCTTTGCAAAATGAGCTCTGCGTTCGGTAATAAAGTATGTGCCCAATATGGCAGAACCGTATGCTATAATGGTAAAAAAGTCGGTTGTGTCTGTAATTGTATGGGCATCCAGAACGCAGCTCTCTTAGCGTGCATTCAGGCACACGAAGACGAGCACGCCAAAGACGACAATCTTAAATGCGCGGACTGCGACACGAAAAAACCCACCCCGCAAGACCAAAATATAGATGCTCAAAACCATTGCGTTCTCTATAAGAAGGACCGCGACTGTGCGAAGGCTATACCGGGATGGGAGGACAATCCCGAGATTCGCGTGTTCGTTGAGAATGCGATTTTTCTACTGCGATGGAACAGCTGTCCCGAGTGATAGGAACCTACAAGATGCTCTGTCGCCGTAAACAGGTCAAAATGTCGTTTGCTTGGCTTGTGGCGCTCCTCCTGGTTGCTTCGCTAGCTGTCTTGGGTGCACAAGCTGTGGATGGCGAGAGCAATGATTACGGCCCGGCCCTGCGGGCGCGCCTGGTTCGAGAGCCACGCGTGCGCGTTGAATCCGTTGTTGTGGCAACAGGGAATTATATCAAAGGACATCTTGCAGGTGCCACTTATGCCATCATGGACGTGCTGAACGGCCACCTTTCGACGAACGTTGTGGTCTTGTTCGACGGTGGCACCGCACCCCGTGAGTTGCCCAAAGTGGCCATACTGTTGCTTATCCCGTCTATCGGTGATGACAGCATCGCGCACCCCCCCGGTAGAGCCGCGTGGAGAGGCATTCTTCCCTACACCCCCGAAAAATGGGAAGAGCTGAAAAAGGCGGACTTTGAGGATCTGGCAAAAAACAAGCCGGAACTTCAAATCCCTCTATCAGAAGCCATACACCTGGTTGAGCAGGACTGGCTGCAGAAAGGTGTCGGTTCTGAAGCGGTTCAAGCGGGCAAATACGACGCAATGAGGACCGGTTTTAGCTGGATGATCCACACACTGAAACCCACCGATGAACCGAACGTGTTTCTTCCTGCCGGTATTCATGAGGTAACCGATGACTTGCTTATTTTCAAAGGTCTCTCACAGTCGTTTCGCGCTATTGTCACGACCAATGGTGAAGTGTTCTATCAATAAAATCGCAGGGCGAGGAGAAAAGGGGCCGAGAAAAGGGCGCAGTTGGCGCAGTTGGGGTCAGCCCCAAAAATAAAGAATGGTTGACGTGGCCATGCGGATCGGCAACGATTCCCTGCATGGCCAGGCCATTGCGACTGCAGTTTCCCGGGGCGATCCACCACGTGACCTTCCGGGGGATTGAGCGGCGGCTGATCTTCAGGGATGATCGGGATCGCATCCGGATTCTGGGAACTCTGGAGGAGATGGCGGACCGGCACAAGGTGCGTGTTTATCTGGTCTGTCTGATGGCCAATCACGTGCATCTGCTGCTGGAGACGCCTCGCGGGAATCTCTCGGCTTTCATGGGGCAGTTCCTGACCAGCTACACAGTGTATTTCAATCTCCGCCATCGGAGGGTGGGGCATTTGACCCAAGGCCGGTACAAAGCCCAGGTCGTGGCGGGCGACGAATATCTCCTGAAGCTAAGCCGCTATATTCACTTAAACCCGGTTCACACGAAAGGGACGGAAGAGCTGCCGACGGCGGAACGTGTGAAGACCTTACGGTCGTATCGGTGGAGCACGTACCGAAGTTATGCAGGACTGGACCGGCCGTGGTCGTGGATCGAATATGGACCGGTCCGCGCCAAGATCGGGAAGGGAGACGGCTCTGCGGCTGCGTACCGGGGATACGTTGAGGCGGCCCTCGCGCAGAGCGACGACGAATTCCGAGAACTCTATGATGGCGCACGGCTTGCGGTGGGATCGGAGGATTTTCGGCGGGAGATGGAGCAAAGGCACACGGCGTTGGGCCGGACGCGATCGCGGCGGGAAGACGTTTCCTTTCGGCGAACGTTGGATCGGCGGAAGCCGGACGACATTCTGGCAGGGGTGGCTCGGGTCTTCGGGGTGCTTCCGGAAGAGCTGCAGAGGCGCAGACGAAACGCAGCGTTCCGGGCGGCGGCGTGCTGGCATCTGATGACCCAGTGCGGACTGACGCAACGGGAAGTGGCGAAATGGGTGAATTTGGGGAGTGGTGTCGCGGTCGGCTATCAAATGAACCGCTGGAAAGTCTTAAGCCAGGAGAAGCGCTATCATGCCGCTGCCGAGAAGCTGCGAAGCGAGTGGGAGCAACCGTGATGAATTATTCTTTATTTTTGGGGCTGACCCCAGACACGTGGACCCCAGACACGTGACCCCAGACACGCGCGTGTTCGTTGAGATGTCGCCATAAACAGGTCAAAATGTCGATTGCTTTGCTTGTAGCGCTACTCTTTGTTGCTTCGCTATCTGTTTTGGCTGAGCAAGCTGTGGATGGCGCGCGTAGCGATCACAGCCCGGCCCTGTTAGCGCGCCTGGTTCGAGAGCCACCCGTACGCGTGAAACCCGTTGTTGTAGCAGTAGGTAATTATATCACAGGTTCTATCGACACTGCCACTTATGCCGTTACAGAGGTGCTGAACGGGAGTCTTTCGACGAATGTTGTGGTCTTGTTCGACGGTGGCACCGCACCCCGGGAATTGCCCAAGGTGGCTATATTGTTGCTTCTACCGTTTTCAGATGATGCGGCATACGCCCCCGGTAAAGCCGCGTGGAGAGGTGTTTTTCCTTACACCCCCGAAAAATGGGAAGAGATGAAAAAGGCGGACTTTGAGGAGTTGGCCAAGAACAAGCCGGAACTTCAAATCCCTCTATCAGAAGCCATACACCTGGTTGAGCAGGATTGGCTGGAGAAAGGTGCTGGCTCTGAAGCGGTTCAAGCGGGCAAATACGACGCAATAAGGACCGGTTTTGGCTGGATTATCTGCACGCTGATACCCACCGATGAACAGAACGTGTTTATTCCTGTCGGCCTTCATACGGTGACCGATGACTTGCTCATTAGGAAGAGTACCGCACTGTCAAATCGTGCTATTGTCACGACTAATGGTGAAGTGTTCTACCAGTAAAAAAATCGCGGAGCGGGGGCATCCCTATGAGAGCGAAGAACGGGTCAGGCCGTGACTATCGGTCAGGCAATCCAGGGGCAATCCAGGGTCCCTCAAATAACAAATAATGATTCGTTGATAAGACCGCCAGCGGTATCCAGATTCTTTCGCACTTTAGTTCCGGGTAGGTCATCCCACTAGTCTTTTTTCCCTTGCCCCAGGGGGTACCCCTTGGGGCAAAAAATTTCATCACACCACCGCCCGCGTCTCGTTCACCAACCGGTCTACTTTCATGTACATCTTCGTGCCCCAGCGCGTTTCAGTCCCCCCAGCGCTGTTCTTGTCTTGCAGGCGGGCGCCCGCTAAGCTGGAGGCTGATCGCATGAACCCAAATTTTGCGTTTCACCGGCCCGCCGTAACGGAATGGCTTATGCCACGGGAAGATCCGCAACATGCTGTTGCAGAAAAAAATGAAACGCAAAAATTGCCAAAGGCCGACTCCCGTCGGGGTTCATCCCGATCCCGCGCCCCCAGCGCGGGCATCGCCCGAAGGGCAGATTTTGCAAATGCAAAATCTGGGATGAAGGCCCCTCTTTCAGCGCCGTCCGGATGCCCGAGCCGCGGCTTCCGGATACGCCGCCTTCTATGGGTCCTCGTGGCGGGATGGGCCATCTCGGCTTCCGGCGAGACCGTCCGGCCATGCAAGGTGAAAATAGAGGGCACGGGGAGCCGGGCCCTGAGCCGGGAATTGCTGTCGGTGTCGGAGACCTGGTCGCTGCGCAACCGTCCGCCGCCCACCCTGAGACTTCTCCGGCGCCGCGCGGAGCGGGATGCGCAGACCATGTTGTTGGCTTTGCGCGCCAAAGGCTACTACGCGGCGGAGGTGAAACCCGCCTGCGTGCCCCACAAGAGAAAGACCCGGGTCACCTTCCGCGTTCGGGCCGGTCCGCTTTTCCTCATCCGGTCCGTGGCTATCGGCTGTGCCGGCCGCCCGATCCCGGAGTCCGTCCGCCTGCCGACGCCCGCCCGACTCGGGCTCACGACGAATGCCCCGGCGCGGGCCGAGACCATCCTGGCGGCCGAGCAACTGGTGCGACATCATTTCCAAGCCGGAGGTTTTCCAAAGGCCCGCTTGTCGGATCACGCCGTGGTGGTGGATCATGCCGCCCGGCGTGTGGATATCTCCTTCCAGGTGGAGCCCGGCCCCCTGGTCCTCTTCGGCCCGACCCGGATCCAGGGATTGGTCCGCCTGCATGAATCGCATGTCCGGCGCCTGGTGCCGTGGCGCGAGGGAGACCTCTATAACGTCGAACAGGTGGAGCTTCTCCGCAACCGCCTGACCCGGGGCGGGTTGTTCTCGTCCGTTCAAATCGAATCCGGAAAAGCCCTGGAAGCCGACGACCGCTCCGCGGTTTCTTTGACCTTGAAGGAGCGGCGGCGGCGGCTCGTGGAGGCCGGCGTGGGGTACGCGACGGATCGCGGCGCAGGGACGCGGATTTCCTGGATGCACCGGAACCTCTTCGGCGGGGCCGAGCGGCTTCACCTGCAGGCCGAGGTGTCCGAATCCATCGTTTCCGCCGAGGTCACCTTTCGCCGCCCGCAGTTCCTGCGCGCCGACCAGGAACTCGTGCTGGACGTGAAAGCGGAACGCGAAACGGCGGAGGCGTATACCAGCCAATGGATCCGGGCGGCGGCCGGGCTGGAGCGCACGTTGTCGGAAAGCCTGCAAGTTCAGGCGGGACTGGCCTTCCGGTTATCCGAGGTTAAGCAGGAGGAGAAGGAGGAATTCTTCCTTCTCTCCGTCCCCGTACGCCTTCTGCGCGACACGTCCAACGATCTGCTCGACCCGACGCGGGGCACCCGCTGGACGCTCCTGGGTTCGCCTTCCTATGATCTGCTGAACCACGACATGGCGTTCCTGCGCGTGCAGGCGACGGCGGCGGGATACTGGCGCATCGCGAAACGACCCTTGCTGGTGCTGGCCGGACGGCTGGCCGCGGGCAGCCTGCTGGGGCCTTCGCGGAACGACGTGCCCGCGGACGAGCGCTTCTACGCCGGCGGGGGCGGCTCGATTCGCGGGTACGCCTACCAGGAGGTCGGCCCCCTGGATGATGAAAATGATCCGGTCGGCGGCCGCTCGTTGCTGGAATCTTCCCTGGAACTGCGCTGGCGCGCCATGGAGCGCATGGGCTTTGTGCTGTTCGCGGACGGGGGCACCGCCTTCGAGGAGACAGTGCCCGATTTTGATGAGCGCTTCCGATGGGGCGCGGGGGCCGGTTGGCGCTACTACCTCTCGTTCGGGCTGGTGCGTTTCGACGTGGCGGTGCCGTTGGATAAACGGCCGGACGTGGACGAACCCTACCAGGTTTACTTGAGCATCGGACAGGCGTTTTGACATGAAAGCGTTGAAGGTCATCGGCCAACTGTGCAAATGGACGGCCCGCGTTCTGGCGGGACTGCTCCTCCTCGCCGCGCTCGCAATGGCGCTGATCCAGACCCCGTGGGCCAAAAGGCGGCTGGCCTCCCTGACGGCGCGCGTCCTCAGCACCGAAAACGTCCGGGTGAGCATCGGAAGACTGCAGGGCCTGGTTCCGTTCGATGTGCGGGTGGATGAAATCCGCCTGGCTGACGCTTCGGGCGATTGGCTCCAGGCCGCCGGCGTGCAGATCCAGCTTTCCGCGGCGGACCTGGCCCGGCGGCGGCTGGTTTTCCAGTATGTACGAGTGGCCCGCCTGCACCTGTCCCGCTGGCCCGAGACGGCAGAGCGGCCGGCGGCGCCCCCCGCGGCGGTCCGTCCCGCGGCACACGGGCCGCACATCGAGTTTCGCCGGGTGCAGGTGAATACCTTGCTCCTGGACAAGGCGGTGGCGGGAGAATCCCTGACGCTGCTGGTGCATGGTAGCGCGGACGTTTCCCCGGCTGCCGGCGGACGGGTACAATGCCAAGTGCTTCGCCTGGACGACCGCATCGGATCGGCGCGCGTCACGGCGTCGTGGAACGGGTCGCCGGCGACCCTCACGCTGGACGCGGAGTTGCACGATGATCCCCGGGGACCCCTGGCCCGCCGGCTGCCCTCACCCGCCACGGGACCCCTGCGCGCGCAGTTGACCGGGGAAGGTCCGATGAAGGCCTTCCGGGGCCGCCTGGAGGCGGGGGCGGAGGGGTTCGGCCAATTCTCCACAACGTTCACCCTCGATGCCCGGCGTCCGCTGGCGCTGGACTTCAAGGCGCTCTTTCAAAATGACGGCGGCCTCCCCCTACCCTTCAAGGAGGTGGCGTTGAGTGGTCATGCCGACCGCCTGCTCGACCAGCCCGCAGGCGAATTTGACGCGAAGGTGATTTACGACGACGAGCCGTTCGCCGCCCGGATGGCGGTTCTCTATCAGGATGGCCGGCTGCAGGTTTCGAACCTGGACTTCCAGGCCGGCTCCGTCTCGGTCAAAGGAAACTTGACCTTCGATCCGGAGTCGCGCCTGGCCCGGGGCCGGCTGACCGCCGCCTTGCCGTACCTGTCGGAGATTGCGAACCGCTGGGGCTGGCCGGTCGGCGGCGACGCCCGCCTGGACATTGAGCTGGAAACGGCCGGGGATGAACAGGGCGTGACGATCCGCGGAGAGGGAGGGAATCTAACCACTCCGTTCGCCGGGGCAGCGGACTTTCGTTTGAACGCCCGGATTCAGCAGGCCTGGCATCGCCCGAGGGGACGCGTGGAACTCGTTCTCCATGATGTGACGGCGAAACAAGTGGCCTTCTCCAATCTGACGTTCAGCGTGGAAGGGGACAAAGAGGCGTTGGCCTGGTCCGTCGACGCCGCCGGTCGGGCTCTGCAACCCTTTGACGTATCGGCCAGCGGTCAATTCCGTGAGGCAGACGGTGAGCGGTCGATGCGCATAGACAAGATGACCGGTCGGTTCGCGGGACGGACCTGTCGCCTGGCGGCGCCTGCCGCGGTCACCGTGGGCCGGGACCGCCTGGCCTGGGGACCGATCACCTGGCAGATCGGAACGGGCCGCTTGACGACCTCCGGCGCTTTTACCGGGCAGGACGTCCAGGCCACGATGGAACTCAATCAGCTCCCGCTGGGCGTGGTGTCCGAACTGGGATGGCCCGAACTGGAAGGGCATGCCTCCGGGAAACTGGAGATTCAAGGCCCCTGCAGCCGCCCTGCGGCCGAACTCCAATTGAAGTTTTCCGGCGTCAAGCCGCGTCAACCGCTGGTCATTCCTTTGACGACCGCGGAGGCGGACGTGCGGCTGCGCGCGCAGGAGGGGCGACTCAGCGCCGAATGGACCCTGTTGGGGCCGGCCCGGGTCTCCGCGGCCGGCGAGATGGACGTGCCGCTCGACTGGTCCCTGCGGCCGCTGCTCTGGCGTTTTCCATCCCCGCTCCCCCTTCGCGGCCGCCTGAGCGCGAAGGCCGAGCTGGCCGCGTTGCTGCCCCCCTCGTTTCTGGAGAACCATGTCGTTCGCGGCGCGCTGGACGCCGAACTGGAACTGGGGGGAAGCCTGGACGCGCCGGATATCGACGGCCAACTAACCCTGCAGAACGGCTCCTATGAAAATCTGGACCTTGGGATTGTGCTCCAGGATGTGACCATCGGCGCCCAGGCGGACCTCACAAGCCTGGTGATTACGAACGCCTCGGCCACGGACGGAGGCCGGGGACGGGTCGGCCTCGAGGGCCGCCTGGAATTCAAGCCGTCGCGGCAGTTCCCGTTCGCTTTGAACCTCCGCCTCGAAAACGCCGCGCTGGTTCGACAGGATCATCTGTCGCTGGACGCGGACGGCGAGGTGACGCTCTCCGGGTCGCTGGCCCGCAGCCGGCTGGCCGGCAACGTGCACATTCGGCAACTCGAGTACCAATCCGTGGAGCGCCCGTCCGCGACCATCCCGCAACTGGACGTCGTGGAGATCAATCGGCCCGGCCGTAAAGACGCGTCGCCGGGTTCCACGAACGGGGCGGTACAGCCGCTGGAACTGGATCTCGACGTCCGGGCGCCGGCCCGCGTGATGGTCCGGGGCCGGGGCCTGGACTCGGAATGGCGGGGCCGTCTTCACATCGGCGGAGACCTGAATCAACCGGTCTACCTGGGTTCGTTCACCGTGCTGCGCGGACGCTTTCTGTTCCTCGGCCGGCGTTTTACGCTGGACCGGGCCACGGTCAGCCTGGACGGCCGGGTGCCGGCGGATCCGCAGTTGGACATCTCCGCCGAGGCGAGCGCGGCCGACGTAACGGCGCGATTGACCCTGGCCGGCTCCTGGGAGGCGCCGACGTGGGATTTGAGTTCCGATCCCTCCCTGCCGGCCGATGAAATCATGGCGCACCTGCTGTTCGGCCGGTCCGCCGACCGCCTCTCGGCGTTGCAGGCCGTGCGCCTGGCCTACGGATTGAACATGCTGCGGGGGGGCGGACGCGCGTTCGATATCCTGGGGCGCGGCCAGTCGCTGTTGCGCGTGGACCAGCTGGATATCAAGCAGGACATGGAGAATCCCGAACTTTCGTCCGTGGCCGTGGGGAAGTATGTGGGCGACCGTGTATTCGTCCAGGGAGAGAAAAGCCTGTCCGGGCAAAGCGACACGATCATGGTGGAGGTGGAATTGTCCCGCTCGCTGCGCCTGCAGACGGAAACCAGCCCGCAGATTCGCGAAGGCATTCGCCTGAACTGGAGCCGCGACTATTGATGCAAATTTGACGACCATCATGGAGCCTTGCAGGTGGCCGTCGCGCTCCGTAACGACGGCGGCCTCATTTCTACGTCCGACTGAAAACCCGTAGGAGCCGGATGGAGAGGACGAAAGGGGAAGCGAAGGCCAGCGGGGTTGCCCTTGATTCGTCCGGGAGTTGTGCTTTATTCATGGCAAGCGAAACGAAGGTTTCTTATGGCCGCCACTCCTTCCACCATGTTGGCGCTGGGCACGCCGGCACCGGATTTCCGCCTGCCGGACACGGTCAGCGGAAAGGCGATATCCCTCGCCAGCTTCGCGGACACGAAGGCGCTGCTGGTGATGTTCATCTGCCGGCATTGTCCCTTCGTCGTCCACGTCGAGCGCGAACTGGCCCGGCTCGGTCTCGATTACGCCGGGAAGGGTGTCGGGATCATTGCCATCAGCTCGAACGACGCGGCGGCCTATCCGGACGACGCGCCGGAGAGTCTGAAGGCCATGGCCTTGGAACTCGGGTTCAATTTTCCGCTGTGCTACGACGCGACCCAAGAAGTGGCCCGGGCGTACACCGCGGCGTGCACCCCGGATTTCTTCCTGTTCGACCGGTCGCGCCGACTGGTCTACCGCGGGCAACTGGACGACAGCCGGCCGGGCAACCACAAGCCCGTCACGGGGCGCGATCTGCGCGCCGCGCTGGAGGCCGTCCTCGCGGACCGGCCGGTGGCCGCCGATCAGAGACCCAGCCTGGGGTGCAGCATCAAATGGAAGCCGGGCCACGCGCCGCTGTAGTTCGGCGTGTAAGCAGGCCGTCGGTGGCCGTCACCCGTTCCCCGTCACACGCTCCATAAAGCGTGACACAGCGGATCCGGTTCCCGGTGCCTTTTCGAATAAAAATTGCGTTGCGCCTCCGCTCCCACCGCTCCCATCGAAAAGGCTTTACACGCGGGGGGGTGGCGTGATAAAAGCAATTCCGGTTTTCCGCCGGTCCCTTGGCGGAGGGCGAAGGGGCGTGTATGAGCGAGCCGATGGTCATCGCGGTAGGGTACAAAAAAGGCAGCATGCATCGAATTATCAATCACCTGATCCAGCTGCAGGAACTCCGCGTCGCCAGGGCCCAGCAAGAGGCCTCCATGCAGGGCGCCCGATTGTCCCAGCTGGATGCCTCCATTCAGACGCTGTTCGAACAACTGCCCCAGGACCTCGCCGCCCAGTACCGCAAGATCGAAAAGAAAGGCCTGCTGGCCATCGTTCCCGTCACCAACGGCGTGTGCTCGGCGTGCGGGATGTCGTTGCCGGTGAGCCTGGTGCACGCGGTGCACGCGGCGGATTCGCTGTATCTCTGCCCGAACTGTGCGCGCATGTTGTACTACCCCGAGTCGCGGCCCCGCCACGTCGGCCGGAGGAAACGGCGCAGCGAGCCGGCCAAGGTCGGCATCGAGCGCTTCTCTTCTTCCGATCTGATGATCCCGCGGTTGGTTTCCCAGCAGCGCGACGACATTATCGCGGAACTGTGTGACAAGATGGAAGTCGAGGGTTTCGTGGATGATGCGGGTCGTCTGCGGGAGGAGGCGCTCAAGCGGGAGGCGATCATCAGCACCGCCGTGGAGCATGGCCTGGCGTTTCCCCACGTGCGCGGCGTGGAAGGCGGGGGGCTGACGCTCGCGTTGGGCTTGCACCGCAAAGGCGTCCGGTTCGGCGGGCCCGGCCGCAGCCTGACGAGAATCATTTTCTTCATGGTCATTCCCACCGCCGCCAGCGCGTTCTACCTGAAGCTGCTGTCCGGCCTGGCCCAGACGTTCCAGGACGAGGAGCCCCGCGAACGTTTGTTCGAGGCGGAGACTCCGGAACAGCTCTGGAAGGCCCTGGTCAAGACCACGAAGGCCAGGATCCAGTAGGAGGGGCGCACTCTTGCCTACCCGCGCCACACCGTGACGTGTGGAGACACCTGGCGGAAAATCCGCGTGCCGGATATTTTCCCTCACAGCCGCCGCAGATCGGGCGGCGGGCTCTTGGACAACTCGACCTGTCCGTCGGTATAGAGAATGTGGTAGCGACCCTGGTGGGGCGGCGGCACGGATTCCGACAGCGCGTTGATTTCCACCAGCATCCACCTGGGTACGCCCGGCGGGTGCAGCTTGCGCCCGTTGTTCTCCACGTTCCAGACATAGGTCAGGCCCAGGGCGCGTTGCGAGGCCGGAACGGCCGGGCAGACCGTCAGCCCTTCCACCGCCGCGTAGGGCTGGATGACCGTGACCAGGCTGTCGGCATCCTGTTTCGGGTCGTTGGGAAAGAAGGCCAGGCGCGGCAACGTCCCGCGGTCTATCTCGTACATTTCCAGGGCCGTGTAGATATGCCAGAGCTGCTCGGCGCAGGAACGCGTCAAGCGTCGCTGATGGAGTTGGTGGGTGACGGTTAACACCGTCCCCGCCAGGATCAACAGCACCACCAGCAGTTCGACCAGGGTGAAGCCCCGTTCGGCACTTCGTCGTTTCTTGCTCCTGAAAACCGTTTCGCTCATGGCAGCATCAGCGTAGGCTCAACGGACAGCGTCGTCAACGGCCAAGATCGGCGTAGAGCAGGCGCGCGAACGGGGCGGGCCACTCGGAAGGCGGCGAAGACGCCTGGATGGCCCGCTTGAGGTATCCGGCGGCCAGCCGACCTTCGCCGTCGAGATAGGCCCGGATCGCCGCGGCGACGTAGGCATCGTTCCGGAAGGGATGTTGCATGTTCTCCACGGCATTGGCCACGTCGCGGCTGGAGAGATCACCCGCCAGGCCCTTCATGGATATCCGGATAGGGCCCTCCGGAGGCGGCGTGTGCAACATGAGGACTTCGAGCGCCCGTTCCCGGTTCCCTTCGAGCAGCGCCATCTCGATATACTCCAGCTGGGCCATGTTGGCGACAGCCGGGGAGGCGTCCGGATTGGTCAGGATGCGGTGGTACAGCGCCTGGGCGCCCTGGCGGTTGTTGAGCATGATCTCGCACCGCGCCTGATCCAGTTCCGCGATGGCGGAGGTCCGGGTATCCCCCACGGACCGGCTGATGTCCGCCGCGGCGCGGAACCCGTCGCGGGCGGTGCCCCACGCCCCCCCGATCATCGCCTTCCGAGCCAGCCGGATGTCATTCCAGGCCCGCGGGGTCTCCCGCTCAAAGCCCGCCCCGTTCTCCGCCTCGGCCAGCATGTAGAGAGCGTTCTTCAACTGCGCACGGCGCCATAGCTCCTCGAACCGGATCCTCAACAGGCGCTGCCGGAACAACAGCCCGGCCCCGGAAAGAACCGCCAGCATGGCCGCACCGGCAAGAATCGCCCGCCGGTAGCGCCGGGTGAGGTGGCGCAGATAGGCCAGGATCGAAAAGCGATGGGCGCTCACGGGCCGCCCTGCCCGGACACGTTCGAGGTCGCCGGCGAAGGCCTCGGCATCCACGTACCGGTCCCGCGGCTCCTTTTCCAGGGCCTTGAACAGGACCGCCTCCAGGTCGGGCGGGATCTCCTTGCGGAACAGACGCGGGCGCCGCGGCAGTTCGTTCTTCACCGCCTCCAGGACCTCCTTGACGGGGGACCCGTGCTGGATCGCGTACGGCAGGACGCCGGTGACGGCTTCGTACAACACCACGCCGAGGGAGTAGATGTCGCTGGCCGGGCCCACCCGCTCGCCCCGCGCCTGCTCGGGCGACATGTAGAGCGGCGTGCCGGTCAGCGCGCCGGTGAGCGTGCAGGAGGGCCAGTCCATCAGTTCGGCCACGCGGAAATCGGACAACAGAGGTTCCTCGAACTCGTCAATCATGATGTTCGTCGGCTTGACGTCGCGATGAACAATGTTGTGCGTGTGAGCGTACTGCAGGGCGCGCGCGATCCGGATGATGATTTCGACCACGCGCATCAGGCTCATGGGCGTGGACTCCAGCGCCGCCTCCAGCGTCCGGCTGTTGCGGACGGACTCCATGACGATGTAGTGATAAGGGCCGTCGCGTCCCGTCGTGTAGATGGGCATGATGTTCGGATGGCGGCGCAGCTTCTTGGAGGCCTCCGCTTCGCGCCGGAACCGCTCGAGCATGGTGGCCGAAACGCCCGGCCCCTCCTGGAAAATCTTCAGGGCGACTTCGTGGCCGGTGCCGTCCGCCGCGAGGAACACCGAGGCCATGGAACCATGCCCCAGGAAATCGGTGATGACGTATTCGCCGATGTGGAAGCCCTTGCCGGGATACTTCCCGCCCGATTCCTCCGGCGCGGGCGCGGCCGACGCTGTATCCGTGGAACTGCTCATGGCGCGCACATGAATCTGCCCTTCCCGGCGGACGGATTCAAGGGCAAAGCCCGTCCGATGGCGACGACGCGCCGGAGGGAGGGCTGTCGGCGCCAAGCGGCCGGGACAACCCCGGCCCGGGCATCAGCCCTTGCCGCCCAGGCCCAAAAAACGTCCCAACCGGCACTGGTAGCGGGGTCGGGTGAAATGGTCCCAGGCCTTCTGAAAACGGGCCTGGTGCCGCTCGCGGCGACGAAGAACCTCCCGCACCAGCGCCTTCGGCGGCCGGGGACGGCAGGCGCTCAGGCGCTCGAGATAGACGTCGTGGTCATGGATGTCCCCGAGGACGTCCTGAATGGCCTTGAGCCGATGGGCCAGGTCCTCCAAGGGGGCATCGAACGTGCCGGCGAAAAACTCGGCCAGGTAGCGCGCCTTTCGGCAGGCGATGCGCAGCTTGTGCATCTGGTCCGGCGATAAATCCGGCAACCCGAGGGCGCGGCGCTGAATCCGCCGGATGGCCTTGCGCAGGACGCTCCGCCCCAGGTCGGCGACGGACTGCCGCGGACCGCGTAACGTGCCGGGCTTCAAATCCTCCTCGATCAGCCGCTCCAGGTCGGCCTTCAAGGCGCGGTAGGTTTCGCCCTCCAGGCGGGCACGCACGCGGTACCACTGGTTTTGCTTGCCGTTCCTCTGCTGGGCCAGGAAGCGGGCCGAGGCGCCCCGGCGCAGGACGGGATTCCGCTTCAGGAACAGCAGCCAGACATCCGCGTCGCGGGCGGGCCCAAGATCCTTGAGCAGACGGTCAAAGCCCGCTTCCACCGCCGCGGCGCGCGTCGCGGCCAGGGATTCCCGGAGGGCGCGCAGGAGGGTGCGGAGACGACGGATCGCCACCCGCAGGTCGTGCAGCGGGGTCTCCTTTCCGGCCCGCACGCCCTCTTCCGTTTGCCGGATGATGTCGGCCTGGGCGCGCACCTGCCGGCGAAGAAAATCGGCTGGGCGCTCCTCCGCCGCCTGGACCGGTGAAGGCATCTTAGGTCTGGGCTCCGGCCGGAAGGTGAGGTTCAAAGACGGGCCCGCCGACATTTTTCGCGGCCTGGGCGGCTTCGCAGGCCCGGCGATAGAAAACCTCCTGGCTGCGCACGGCCTTTTTCTTCGCCGGCGGCGCCAGGCGTTCGTAGGCGCCGTCCGGGAGCAGGCGCCGGGCCTTGACGTTGTCCTGCAGGCTGGTCTCGAGGATGGCCACGAGGCGGGCGCGGGAATCCGGGTCCTCGACCGGGACCAGCAACTCGACGCGCCGATCGAGGTTGCGCGGCATCCAGTCGGCGCTGGAGATGAAGACCAGCTCGTCGCCCCCGTTATGGAAGTAGAAAAGGCGGCTGTGCTCGAGGAAGCGGTCCAGGATGCTGAAGACCGTGATGTTCTCGCTCAAGCCGGGCACGCCGGGCCGCAGGCAGCAGATGCCGCGCACGTTGAGCGCGATCTCGACGCCGGCCTTCGAGGCCTCGTAGAGCTTCTGGATCAGGTCCGGGTCGCCCAGCGAGTTGAGCTTGGCCAGAATGCGCGCCGGCTGGCCCTGCTTGCGGCGTTCGATCTCGTTCTGCACCAGGTCCAGGAGCCGTGCGCGCAGGCCGATGGGCGCGGCTTCGAGCTTGCGGTAACGGACGGGCTGGGAATAGCCGGTGATGGTATTGAAAAACGAGGAGGCGTCGGCGCCGTAGTCCTCCTCCGCGGTCAGGAAGCTGATGTCGCTGTAAAGCCGCGCGGTTTTTTCATTGTAATTGCCGGTGCCGAAATGCACGTAGCGGCGGATCCCGTCCGGCTCGCGCCGCACGACGATGAGAATCTTGGCGTGCGTCTTGAGCCCCTTGAGGCCGTAGATGATCTGGACTCCGGCATGCTCCAGCGCCGTGGCCCAGCCGATGTTGCGGGCCTCGTCGAAGCGGGCCTTCAGTTCCACGACCACGGTGACGTGTTTGCCGCGGTCGGCCGCCCGCGCCAGGGCCGCGACGACCGGGCTGTTCTCGCTCGTCCGGTACAGGATCTGCTTGATCGCCAGCACGTTCGGATCGTTCACCGCCTCCTCGATCAGGCGGAGGACGGGATCGAAACTGTCGTAGGGATGGACCAGCAGCACGTTGCGGCGGGACAGCACCTCGAAGACGGATTCCTGCGGAGGCAGGGCGGGAGACGGCTGGGGCGGCCAGTCCTCCACCTTGAGCTGATCAAAGCCGGTCATCCAGGCCAGCCGGAAAAAGGCGGCAAGGTCCAGCGGCCCGGGCACGGAGAAGGACTCCTCCTCCGACACGTCGAGGGCGCTCCGCAGGAACCCGAGGAGTACGTCGGAAGGCTTCCCGCCCACTTCGAGCCGGAGGCATGGGCTGCGCTTGCGCTCGGTCAGCACCTCCTTCATCTGGGCCAGCAGGTCGCCGGCGGCGTCCTCGGCGACGCTCAAGTCCGCGTTGCGCGTGAGACGGAACGGCACGCTCTCCAGGATGGGCTCGCCGGGGAAGACCCGGTCCAGGAACGCGGTGACCAGGTCCTCAATCGGCAAGTAGTGAAACCCGGCTACGGTCGGGACGGTGACAAAGCGCGCGATCCCCTTGGGCAGGGGGATCACGGCGAAACGCGGCATCTCGGCGCCCCGCACGGCCTTGAGCCGGACGCACAGGTTGAGGCCGAGACCGGACAGCAGGGGGAACGGTTCCTCGAGGTCCACCGCCATCGGGGTGATGATGGGAAAAATCTCGTGCTCGAAGACGGACTCCAGGTAGGCATCCTGCTCCGGCGTCAGCCCGCGTCTATCCACGCGCCGGATGCCCTGCTCCGCGAGCTTGGGCTCCAAGTCGTTCAGCAGGCAGGCATACTGGTCGGCCATCATGGCGCGCACGGCCTGGCCGATTTCCGCCAGTTGTTCCTGCACGTTCAAGCCCGACGCGTCCGTG
The DNA here is from genome assembly GCA_018823105.1 of Verrucomicrobiota bacterium. GTDB lineage: Bacteria > Verrucomicrobiota > Kiritimatiellia > CAIQIC01 > JAGNIJ01 > JAGNIJ01. The sequence continues at coordinate 17,393 of JAHJJH010000152.1, forward strand.
CCGTTCCACCCCTGCGCCCGCAGTTGCTGCAGGCCGCCAACCCGGATCATGAAAAACTCGTCGAGATTGGAGCCGGTGATGGCCAGGAACTTCAAGCGCTCCAGCAGCGGCAGGGAGGCGTCCTGCGCCTCCTCCAGCACGCGCCGGTTGAAGGCGAGCCAGCTCAACTCGCGGTTGAAGAACCGGTCGGGCTTAGGCGCCATCGCGCGCCTCCGGATCGGCGAAGCGTTCTTCCTTCAGGACCACGGGCATGCCGTAGACCTCCTCGAACAGCGCCCCTTTTTCCTTCAAGGCCAGGCGCTCCAGGGTGAGATCTTCCACGTTGTGCACGGTGATGACGAACTGTCCCGGCTCCCGCGAGAAATCCAGGTCCCGGACCTGCTGGAGGTGGTTGCGCTCGAGGGCGTCCGCCACGCGAATCAGGGCGGCCATCTTCGACACCGTGATGCGGTCGTCCCGGTTGAGCGCCATGTACTCGGGATGGGTGGCGGCGGGCAGGGCGCGGCGGTGATAACGGGCGACCAGCGCGACGATGGTCTGTTCCTCGCGGGTCAGGCCGAACAGATCGCTGTGGAGGATCACGTAGAGCGAATGCTTGTGATGGCTACGGCTGCTGATGAAACCGCCCATCTCGTGGAGCCGCGCGGCCACCTCGAGCAGCAACTCGTACCGGTGGTCGAGCTGGTGCTCGGGCTGCAGTTCCCGGAAGAGACGCACGGACAGGTCCGCCACGTGGGCGGCATGGGCGGCGTCCACATTATACTTGTCGGCCAGGGCGATGGCGGAGTGCCGCACCTGTTCCGCGAAGGAGCCGGTCCAGTAGCCGTGCAGGGTCATTTCCTTGAGCAGGCCGTCGCGGAAGCTGGCCTTCGGCACGAGGATGTGCTCCGCCTTGAAGGCGCGCGCCAGGTGCTGGTACACCAGCAGGGCCGGGCCGACGGTCTCGGCCTCCTGGTAAGTCAACTGGTACTTGCCCACGATCTTGGCCACGGTCATCGGCAGCAGCTTGTCGGTGAAACCGGCCAGGGTCTTGTAGTCGAGGCGCGCCGTTTTCCGCTCGGACCAGTCCGGACAGAGCTGCGCGGCGGCGAAATGCGCATCGCCCGACATGGCGACCAGCACGGGAACGGTGGACACCGGCAGATTGCGTACGACCTGCTCGACCAGTCGCTGGATATGCTGCCCCAGGATGGTCCGCACGCGCTCGGTGGGGGCGCGGTGCGTTTCGAGGGTCTCGCGCATGCGCAGCGATCCCAGGCGGTAGGAGTCGGAAAAAGCGATGTGCCCCTCCTGGAGCAGGATCAGTTCCGTGCTGCCGCCGCCCACGTCGGCGACCAGCAGCGAGCCGGTCTTCAACTCGGGCTCGTCCGCCAGGACGGTCTGGGCGGCCATGAACGTGAGGCGGTTTTCCTCCGCCTCGTCAATCGCCCGCACGTTGATGCGCGTGGTGATGTAGATTCGGTCCAGGAAGGTGTCGCGGTTCTGCGCCTCGCGCACCGAACTGGTGGCCACGGCGCGAATCTGCTCCGGCTGCGTGATCCCGTATTCCTCCATGACCCGGCGAAATCCCTTCAGGATATCCACGCACTCCTGAATGGTGGTCTGCTGGATCCGGCCGCGAGTGAACGTGTCCTTGCCCAACTGCACGCCCTGGGAAAGACTGTCCAGCTTGCGGACGCCCCCCTGGTCGTCGATCTCGGCGATCTCCATGTGGATGGCCGTGGCCCCGATATCGACCACGGCGGCCATCCGGACGTTGCGCGGCGGCGTGGGACTCTCGGGCGGCGGGACCGGTTCGGGATTCATGAGTCGGATTCCTCTTTTTCAGCGACATCCGCGGCGGCCAGCGCCGCCGCGCCGAGCGCGGTGGCCGCGTCGCCCAGTCGGGCGACCACGATTTTCAATTCACTCGTGAAAATCTTCATGGCCTTGCCCTCGACCGCCTTGCGTACCTCGCCCAGGAACAGGTTCGGCATCGCCTCCACCAGGCCGCCGCCCAGCACGAGGACGTCCGGGGCCAGCAGGTTGACCACGCCCGCGAGGGCGGTCCCAAGCATCTGGGCGGCGTTGCGCACGATCTGCTCGACCCCCCGGTCGCCGGCTTCAATCGCCTTGGCCAGCGTGCCGCTTTTCATGGCGCCGACGTCCGTGCCCGCCAGGTCCAGCAGGTGCGGCGCCTCCCCCCGATGCGCGGCCATGGCGGCCTCGGAGGCAATCGCCAGGCGGCTGGCGACCGTCTCAAGGCATCCTCTCTGCCCGCAGCCGCAAAGCCGGCCCCCCGGCTGCACCGGGATGTGACCGATCTCCATGCAGGAACTGCGTTGACCGCGGAAAAGGCGGCCTTCGTAAACGCAAGCCCCGCCCAGACCCGTGCCGGGAAAGACCCCCAGTGCGCAGCGCGCCTTCTGGGCCGCGCCGAACCGGTACTCGCCGTACAGCCCCGCATCCACGTCGTTCGCAATCGTCACCGCGCAACCGAACGTTTTTCCCAGCGTCTGCTTCAGCGGCACGTTCTGCCAGCCCAGATTGGGCGCCGTAAGGATGACGCCCCGGTCGAGATCCAGGGGGCCCGGACAACCCACGCCGATGCCCGAGATGGCCGACATCTTCAGGTGGGCCTGGCTGACCGCGCCTTGAATGGTGTCAAGGAGGCGGGAAAGCACCTGCCGGGCGCCGCCCTGGGCGCGTGTCTTTACGCGATCGGAAGCCAGCGGCTTGAAGCGGTCGTTGAAGACCGTGGCCATCATCTTCGTACCGCCCAGGTCGAAGCCGACCCAGTATTTTTTCCCGGCTTTCTTTTGCGACATGCGATCCTGCCTCCTGCTCCCCGGTGGAAGCCTGTAGCGGCGTTTCTGCGAAACGCCATACACGGCGGCCCCGCGGAACGCGGGGCTAGCTCGCCGCTTGCCCCGCCTCCGGCGGGAAGCCGCCGCTACAACCGGCTAGGGCTTTCTGACAGCCTCGGTGATCTCGATGGCCTCCACCGGCACATCGCCATATGGGCCGTGTCGGCCCGTGGCCACCGACTTGATCCGGTCCACCACGTCCATGCCTTCCACGACCCGGCCGAACACGCAGTATCCGAATCCGCGCGGATCGGTCGAGGTGTGGTCCAGCGGAGTGTTGTCCGCGACGTTGATGAAAAACTGGGCGGAGGCGCTGTGGATGTCCGCGGTGCGCGCCATGGCAATGGTGCCGCGTTTGTTCTTGAGCCCGTTGTCCGCCTCGTTGCGGATCGGCTCGCGGGTGGGTTTCTGGGCCATGTCGCGGGTGAACCCGCCGCCCTGGATCATGAACCCGTTGATGACCCGGTGGAAGATCGTCCCGTTGAAGTGTCCGGCGTCCACGTAGGCAAGGAAATTGGAAACCGTGAGCGGGGCCTTCTCCGCGTTCAGCTCGAGCGTGATATCGCCCTGGCTCGTGCGCAGGATCACCTTCGGCTGTTTCGGCGACGGGGGCACCCCGGCGTCCGGCGGGGCCGGAGGGGTGTCCGTGGGCGATTGGCCGCCGGCGGCAAAGCCCAGGATCAGGAACAGCCCGAAAGGCGTAAGGATGGACCTCATCATGTGCTCCTGTGTTTGTGCGTGTTGACGTGAACAACCGAACTCCCGGGCATTCTACGTTACGGCTTTCAGGCAGGCAAGCTGGACTCGCGTTAAAAGGATGTCGCTAAAAAAGAGCTTGCCCGGAGAAAGAAGTAGCGGCAAAGTCCAAGGTGAGGGGGGAGAGGACATGAGGGGTCGTTGGGTCATGGACGCACGACGCACGACGCACGACGCACGACGCACGACGCAAGGCTTTTATCTTGTAGCCAAGCCCATACTCGGCCCGCCGCAGCAATCACAGAGCAGGGTCCCAGCCCACGCCGTCTTTTTGGCCGCTCCCTTTCCCCTTTTTTTTCGCGGACCTCGCGGGCCCGCAGGCCCTGTTTTTCAATGCTACCTGTCGCAGTCAGGAGGCAACATGAGAACCGCAAATAAGAGTTGGAAGTATTTACCGTTCATCGTCCTGGCGTTCATCCTGACCTCAACGTCAGCCCGAGCTTCCATAGCCTGTACGGGAAACACGGAGGTCGTTGCGGAGTACCTGTTCTTCGAGGGGGCGGGCAGCACCGTGGTCAATACGGGCGCTGATGGCGATGACGGCAATGCCGTGCTGACCAACGGGGCCAGTTTCAATTCGGATGTTCCTCCCTCCAATGCAGGCTGCGGCTGGAGCATCCAACTCCCTGCGACGGGTGCTGGTTCGACCACGCCGGCCATCGAGACGGCCGGCACGTACGATCCCCTGGCCGGCGCCAGCAATTTCACCCTCATGGCGTGGATCAAACGCGCGAGCGGCGGCTCCAACAGCAACACCTCCGCCCGCATCGTGAGCGACACCAGCTCGTTGACGCTGACCAGTGCGACGGCCGGCGTGGAATTTCGCTTTTCCGGTTCCGCGGGCACGCTTTCTTTGCGCGTCAACGGCAACGAAGTAAGCACCACGGTGGGCGGCATCGCTCCCAACAGCAACGTCTGGCGGCACGTGGCAGTTGTCTATGATGGGACACGGCCGGCGACCAACACGCTGACGCGCAATGCCCATTTCTACGTGGACGGGATTCAGCGTGGGAGCGGCAATACACTCCAGGACGAGGTGGTCGGGGCCAACACCAACCGACTGACCTTGGGCAATTCATCCGTCGGCCGCGGAGCGGCCAACATAATGGTCGGCAAAATGGATGACATGCTCATCCTGTACGGGTTTGCCCCCTACGCGGTTGGGAACGGCGAGACCAGCGCCGTGATCCGCTGCTTCATGCTCGCCAACGATGACATTGAGCGGCCGACCATTACGTGTCCTGACAACGTAAGCGTCGGCACCGACCCGGGCCTGTGTACCGCCTCCAACGTGAATCTCGGCCAGGCCGCGGCCGGGGACAACTGCGGCGTGGCCAGCCTCGTAAACGACGCGCCGGCCGTTTTCCCGGCAGGGACCAATCTGGTGATATGGACCACGACCGATTACGCGGGCAACTCGATAAGTTGCACGCAGATGGTCACCGTGACCGATTCGGAACCGCCCACCATAAGTTGCCCGCCAGACATCACAACAAATACTGGGCCCTGCCTGGTCGCCATAACCAACCTCAACCTCGGACAGCCCATCGCTTCGGACAACTGCGGTGTGGTGAGTTTGATCAGCTTTGCCCCGGCCGAGTTCCCCGTGGGTACGACTTCCGTGACGTGGAAAGCCTGGGACGCCGCGGGCAATCAAGACGAATGTTCACAGCAAGTCACCGTGGAGCCGAGTCAAACCGCCGATTGCGACGGCGACGGGCTCACCGACTGGGAGGAAGTGCAGGTGTATCAGACCGATCCCGATAACCCCAGCACGGCCGGGGATGGATTAAGCGATGGGTGGAAGGTTCAATATGGGTTCGATCCCACTGTCTCCGTGCCGGCCGAATGCCGACCCCGTTACTGGTAGGAGGTCCCTGAAATGAAGATGAAAAGCATCCTTCTGGCGTTGGCGCTAACGTTTGTCGCGGCTCTGGGGGTTTTGTTCTTGGCCGTGCGGAGGGGCAGTGCTCCAGTCGCCGGCCGCTCTCCGCCGGCGCCACCTGACAGCCCCCTGGCCGCGGAAAGCGTGCCCGAACCTTCAGAGCTGCCCGATGAGCTTCAGACTGCCGGAATGTTGTCCGATGAGTTGACGCCTGAACTGATGGAGGCGCTCACCACCGCCATCGCGCGGATCCGGCGTGGGGACGGAAGCGCGCTCGATCTCCGGGCCGTGGATGGCGAATTCGAGCGAGTACAGGTCGAGCCCAATGAAGTTCTGACTGTTCGGCTGATCCTGCGAAACCTGGACGCGAGCCGCGCAGTGCTGATCGAAGCCGATCACGGAGGCAGCATCAATCACCGCTTGGGTCCTCTCACCATTCAGCCGAAAACGGCGAACGAGACCTTTGAATTCCAGTATGCCATCGGTGGGCACCCGGGCAAATACACGCTAATCGTCAGTCAGGGGAGTCGGCAGGAATTGCTCGAATTCCGGGCCGGGCCGGAGCCGCCGACAGGTCAGGCGGGGCCGCCGAGGATATTCAATCCAGAGGTTGTGCAAGCGAGGAGGTCGCAGACATGAAAAAACTGACGTGGATTGCCCGGGTCGCCAGCTTCACCCTGATTCTAGCGACGTGCGCAAGAGGCTACGAGATCAGTTGCGGCAACGAGGAGCCGCCTCTGGACGATGAAGACGAAGTCGGAATCGGATCCATTAAGCCATACAACGCAAATATGAGGCGACACGTTGCCGATTTGGAGACATTCGATGATGCTCCTGTTGGATTCACGCGAATTTACAACAGCCGCACGACCACCTTCACCACTAATTACATGGACTTCGGCTGGAAGCAGACCTGGCAACACAACTGGAACTATGAAGTGCGCGATCTGACCTCCACGACATTCGGCCATAAGGACGTCAAAGTGCGATACCCCAGTGGTTCGGAATTCAACTTCAAGGCCGCCGATACTAGCGGAGTGATCCGTGTCCCTTTCGCCTATCACGGTGACCGCCTCTACAAATGGACCGGCGGTACGGTCGGCCACACCTTGGTCACGCCCCAGGGGTGGGAGTATGATTTCCAGAGGACGACCGCCCCGCGGTATCGCCTAATTCACGTGCGCAATGGTCAGGGATTGACTTGGACCTTGAGCTATGACGGGAACGGCAAACTGGAGCGCATAGAGAATGATTTTGGTCGATGGCTCGAAATCGAGCGCAGCGTCACGAACGGAATTTTGTGCATCACTGGCGTGCGTAGCAGCGACGGTCGAGAGGTCGCGTACCGATACGACGCGTGGGTGGACGGCAGTCTCACCAACAACGTACTAACGGCGGTCGGTTACCCCGATGGCTCGCAGGCGGAATACACTTACGTCGGCGCCCAAAGCCTGACCAACGGAAGACCCTTGCTTGCCACGGCCAGCGACTCGCGGCATCCCGGGCCTGGAGCACGGGTGAAATACCTGTATAACTACGACGCCATATTCGATTTCGGCAACGGCCCCTATCTTGTCACGGGGACGACGCTGGAAGAGCGGAATCTCGATACGGATGAGGTGATCGTTCAACTGTCGCTGGGTGCGGGGGATTATCCGCAGAACCTGCTCGGGGACGGCACGGAGATTACCAGGAAGTACACCAACGGGCTGCTTGTTGAAAAAGGCGACGGCGAGGGGCGCCCCACATTTTTCACGCGCGACCAGGGCGGCTCGGGCTATATCGGCGTCGAGACGGACGTCGAAAGCAACACAACGACCTACGCACGCGATTTTGCCGGGCGAGTCCTGCACGAGATAGACTCGATGGGCTTCACCAACAGCTTCAGCTACAACAGTGCCGGGTTCCTCACAAACCAAACCGACAAGCTGGGCCACCCCAGTACTTACACTCGGGATACCAATAACCTGCTGTCGCGCATTGACTACCCCGACTGTAGTTTCGAAGAATGGACCTATAACCAGTACGGCCAGTCGCTCACGCACCGGCTGCGGAACGGAGGCACGGAGGCCTTCGCCTATTACGGCACAAACGAAACCGGCGGACTATTCGGCGACCTCAAGACCCGCACCGATGCAATGAGCAATACTACAACCTACACTTGGAACTCGGCCGGCCTGATGACCAGCCTTATGGACGCGAGGGGCAACATAATCCGCTTCGCATACGACTGGCGCGGGCAGATACTATCCACCACCAACGCGGACAGCACTGTCGTCCTCTTTCAATATGACGCCTTCGGCAACCGCACCAACGCCGTGGACGAATCAGGCCACGCAACCGCCAATACGTTCGATCAGTACAACCGCGTCCATACCGTCCGCGATCCGCTCGGACGCGTCACGGAATACGAATACGGCCGCATGCCCGGCTGCGGCGGGTGCGGTGTGTTTGGCGGAACTATTACCCGCATCATCGACCCCGCCGGCAAAGTCACCGAGTATGCTTATGACCGCAGCGACAAGCGAACGAACGAGACTATCGCTGTGGGAACGGCAGAAGCGGCCACCACCATCTGGACATACGATGCTGTGGGCCGGCTCAAGACCCAAACCGATGCCAATGGCAATCCGCACACATGGTCTTATGATGCTCTCGGTCGGGTCGTGGCGGAGACCAATGCCCTGGATGAGGTCACGACCTGCAGCTACGATGCCGTGGGTAATCTGACGAATCGCACCGATGGCGCTAGCGTGGTCACTTTCTGGGAATACGACTCGCTAAACCGTGCCACGGCCTTGGGCAGTGGCACGCTTCGTTATGAATACGAGTACGACCTTGGCGGTCGCCGCACCGCCATGCACACACGCGTCAACGGCGTCATCACCGAAACCACCAGTTACGCCTACGACCTCAACGACAAACTGCTCACCAAGACCGACCCGACTGGATACACGCTCTCCTACGCCTACGACCCCACCGGCAACCGCACGAATTTCTCCGTGACCTCCGTGGTTAACATTTCTTACGAGTACGACTCACGGAATCGTCTGGTCGCCATGACGGGCAACGACAAGACCACCAGCTTCGGCTACGACGAGCTGGGCCGCAGCACCACCGCCGTCTGGCCCAACGGCACCACCGCCGCCTACACCTACGACTCCGCCAACCAACTGCTTTCTCTGGTCCACGGTAGGGCGGGTTCGACGAACCCGCCGCTTGCCTCCTTCGAGTACGCCAACGACCTCTCCGGCAACCGCACCAACATGATCACGCTGGAAGGCACGAATAGCTACGCCTACGACGCCCGCAACTGGCTGACCTCTGCCGCCTATCCCGACGGCCATGTTCAGGAATTCGAGTACGACCCCGTCGGCAACCGTACTGGCTTGACCGAAAGTGGCACGGGCGTCCCGCCCGTGGAAGTCGCATACACCTACGGCCCCGCCAACCGCCTGCTCCTCTCCGCCTCCGCCATCGAAACCAACGGCTACTTCTACGATGATGCCGGCCGGCTCATCAGCCAAACCGTCAACGATCAACTCCGCACGCACGATTACAGCTTCCGCTCCCAGATGACTTCTCTGGCCGACACCAACGGCTCCATCTTCAGCTATGCTTTCGACGGCGATGGCAACAGGATCAGCCAAAGCCTGAACGACTGCCTGACCACCCGTTTCGTTTATGATGGGCCTAATGTTGTTCTTGACGTCAATGCCAGCAATGAAATAGCCCACGCCTATATCAACGGCCTCGACATTGACCAACCGATCGAGAGGATCGCCTTCATCAACGGCTCACCTCGCCTCCGCCAAGTCTTTCACGCCGATGCCCTTGGCTCCATCGTCGCCATGACCGACGACTCGGGCGAGTCCGTCAAGACCTATGCCTACGAATCCTTTGGCCGCATTCGCTCCGAAACCGGCGGCGACCTCGTCCTCAACCGCTACACCTTCACCGGCCGCGAAGCCCTTGGCGACAGTTTCGATTTCTCTTACTACCGAAACAGAATTATGGACCCAAACATTGGTCGGTTTACTTCAGCGGACCCTCTGGACTTCATAGATGGGCCGAATCAATATGGTTATGTAAGAAACAACCCTCTCGCATACACAGATCAATCTGGAACAGCGACCTTCGAGGGGTGCACAGGGGATCAGAAAGACAGGATTAAAGCGGCCTGGAATACAGCTTGTAATATAATTAATAGTTGCCAATTTGGAAGCTGCTTTCGTCACGAGGTATACAAAGGGTGCATGCGCAGGAAATGCGCAGAACGCGGCAGCTACCGTTTCAGGTGCGGCAATTTTAAATCCGATTGTTCGACGGCTTGTGCAAATGGGATGGTCAATAGGAATCTTATCGAGTTTTGCCCTGGCCAATTTACAAACAGAAGATGTCCTGCAATGTACCGTACGATCGCCCACGAACTGGTTCATAATTGCGGAGATCGTAGTCGCAGTGGTGGATGGCCGGATCGAGCGCTATATTGTACGAGATGAATCTTAGCAGCGCGCGAAAATAGGCCGGCTCCACCCATGCCAGAGTCGGCATCTAGCAAGGAATAAATGGAGATCTATGAAAGAAGGATATATTCCGACCATGTGCTTGGTAGTGTTAGCTTCAATGTCCAATACCAGCATCGCGCTGGATTCCGGCATGTCGTTTTATTGGGAAGAAAGCAGAGGCCAACGGCAAATCGGCATCATGTATGAGCGATTCGAGCGGCGAACGGAAGGAGGCTTCGCTATTACGCTTTCGCAGTGGGACAAACTGCAGGAAGATCGCTATGTTGCTCGATTTGCCTTCCCGCTGGCCCGTCGTTTCAATATTCATTTCGATCTCGGTGCAACTGATGTAAAAGGGGCGACTGGACTAGCGCCCTTGTTTGGCGCAGGCCTTGACATCCTGGCCTACAAGGGGCGCTTATTCGACCTGAACGTGTTTACCGGAGGAGCCTATGTGTCTAATATCAAAGATGAGGAGACTATATTATGGGGTGTGCTGCCTGCTGACGATCGAGCATCATTCGTGTACAGCGATGAGTATTTTTTAATGATGGATTATTACGAGCTTGGCGGTGGGTTGACTTTGTCCAGGGCGCTTGATCTCGGCAATCGGACAAAAATCACGCCGTATGTTGGCATCGAATCCTCCATTTTGAGAGGCCATGTCAATGAAGGCAGCATGCTCGGATCATTCTACCGTGAGAATTTCAAAGAGACTGGAGTAGTTAGCCTTATGGGTGGAATTGCTGTTGCCATATCATCACGGCTCGGGTTCAGATTAGAGGGCCGCTTCATTAGTCAGACGGCTGTTGATGCAAGTGTATCCGTTGCATTCTAAACTCAAGGCATGGGAGCACGCCCGAAGGGGGAGCAATAGGTGAGGTGCGATTTCTTTCGCGCCTTCAAAGAGTGGACCCTTTTAAAAGAGGCGCGTTTTCTGAATGCTCTGATTGGTTACAACGAGCCGAGGGAATAGGGGCAGGGGCAAGAAACAGTAAAAAATACTGAAAAAACAGTAAAAAACGGCCTTGAACTGCGGCGGGGCGGACGCTATGGTACACGTTCTTCGTCCAAGAAGCGGCCGCGCTGGGCGGCCTGACGACGAGAGTTGTGAGACCGATATGAAAAAGGACATTCATCCCGAATACGGGGCGGCCACGATTTCCTGCGCGTGCGGGAACGTGATCAAGACCCGTTCCACCGCGAAAGAGATGCACATCAACACGTGTTCGCGATGCCACCCGTTCTTCACCGGCCAGGCGAAGATTTTGGACGCCGAGGGCCGCATTGAGCGCTTCCGCAAGCGCTATTCCAAACCCGCTCGCTAGCTTCTTTTCGCGGGCCAGTCGTGTCATCGGACAGGGCCGGCCCGCTTTGTTTTTTTCCCGATAAGGCGGGGGATATGATGGAATGGATGGTTCCTTGGGTAGGGCGGCTTGGGCCAGCGCGCCCTGCCTCTTGGGTTTGCCAAGCAGGCCGCGCTCGGAGCCGCAGTCTGTGCAGCAGGTGAAGGGGGATCATGATCGACAAAGCCCATATTGACCAATGGTTGGCGCGGATGGCGGAGATCGAGACGGCCCTGGCCGATCCGGCAACGGCCGCCAACCAGCGCCGCTTCCAGGAACTGCTGCTCGAACACTCCCGGCTCCAGGAAATCCAGCGGGCCGCCAGCCTTTACTTCCGGCTCCTGAGGGAACGCGCGGAGAGCGACGCGCTGGCCCACCAGGAGGGCGGCGATCCGGACCTGGCGGAAATGGCCCGCACGGAGATCGAACGGCTGGACCGCGAACTGCCGGCGGCCGAGCGCGCGCTGCTCGAAGTCGTGCTTCCTGCCGATCCCGCCGACAGCCGGAATACCATCGTGGAAATCCGGGCCGGCACGGGCGGCGAGGAGGCGGCGCTGTTCGCGGGGGACCTGTATCGCATGTACAGCAAGTACGCCGAGCGCTGCGGATGGAAAACCGGGCTGATGGACGCCAGTCCGTCCAGCCTGGGCGGGTACAAGGAAATCATCTTTTCGGTCGAGGGGCGTAACGTGTACCGCACGTTGCGCTACGAGAGCGGCGGGCACCGCGTCCAGCGCATCCCGGCGACCGAGGCCAGCGGCCGTATCCACACTTCCGCGGCGACCGTCGCCGTCCTGCCCGAGGCGGAAGAGGTGGACGTGGAGATCAAGCCCGAGGAGTTGAAGGTTGAATATTGCCGCGCTTCGGGACCCGGCGGCCAGAGCGTGAACAAGTCGGATTCCGCCGTACGTATCGTTCATCTGCCCACCGGCACCGTGGTCCAGTGCCAGGACGAACGTTCCCAGCAGCGCAACCGGGAGAAGGCCATGCGCGTCCTGCGGGCCCGGATCCTGGACAAGATGCGCCTCGAAGAGCAGGCCCGGCTGTCGAACGAGCGCAAGCTGCAGATGGGCTCGGGGGACCGTAGCGAACGGATCCGAACCTATAATTTCCCGCAGAACCGCGTGACCGATCACCGGATCAACCTGACGCTTTATACGCTGGACCGTGTCATGGAAGGAGGGCTCGAGTCGCTGGTCGAAGCCCTCCGCGAGCGTGATATCGGATTACGAATCCAGCAGTTGATGAAAACCTGATCCGGGGGCGCGCCGTGGCCGAGCCTACTGTCCTGGAGTTGCTGGCCTCCGCGGCGCGTCGCCTCGAGGTGGCCGGAATCGAGGAAGCCCGCCTCAAGGCCGAATGGGCGATGAGCCGGGTGCTGGGTTGCCGTCGCCTTGAACTACCTCTCCGGTCGCGGGAGCCCCTGGTCCCGCCAGCCTTCCGGTCGTTCGAGGCGGCCGTGCAGCGGTTGGCGATCGGGGAACCTCTTCAGTATGTCCTGGGCGACGTGGAATTCATGGGCCTGGTCCTGAAAACGGACCCACGCGCCCTGATCCCGCGTCCGGAGACGGAACTGTTGGTGGAGACGGTTCTGGCCTGCCGGCCGCTGTGGGATCGGGCCCGGGCGCCCTTCCTGGCCGACGTGGGGACCGGGACCGGCTGCGTTGTGCTGGCGCTGGCATCGAGGCGCCCGGCCGCGCGGTACCTGGCCCGGGACCTCAACCGTCCGGCGCTCGACCTGGCAAGGGAGAACGCGATTCGACTCGGGCTGGCCTTGCGCATCGAGTGGGCGGAGGGCGATTTGCTGGAAGGGGTGCCCGCCGCCTCGCTGGACGCCGTCGTCTCTAATGCGCCGTATGTTCCTACGGCGCAATGGGAAACGCTGACCCGATCCATCCGCGAGTTCGAGCCCAGAACGGCTCTCGATGGCGGGCCCGACGGACTCGCCGTCATCCGCCGATTACTGCCCCAGACCTTTACAACGCTCGTCACGGAAGGGATAGTGTTCTTGGAGATCGGGGACGGGCAGGCCGGGGCCGTGCAGTCCCTGATGGCCGAGTGCGGTTTTGCGGACATCCAGGCCAGGCTTGATTTGTCCGGTCGGGAACGTGTGGTATTTGGAGCGAAACGATGAAGCCGTATAGGAGACTCACCTCGCCGATAGCAAGGCATCGCTCGGCGATGGGATGGAAACAGCAGACGGTCGTCGCCCTGCTGCTTCCCTTGCTTTTCATTGTCGCCGTCATGCAATGGCGCTGGATTTCCGGGAATAAATCTTCGCTCTTCCGGGTGGGCGGATCCTGGTACGTGGAGCGCCTGTCGTGCGAACTCTGCGGGGAGATGGGTTTTGTCCGCTCGGAGAAGGATCCCCGCATTCTACAGATGTGCCCGGTGTGCCAGGGCCGGGGCGGTGCCTACCTACGCCGGCTGAATGATCAGGACGTGATTTGCCCGGCGTGCGGCGGCATGGGGCGCATTTGGGATGATCCCGAAAACGCCCATTTCTGCGAGCGCTGCGGCGGACGCGGACTGGTCCATGTGGAGGACGTTGCGACGAATCTTCCTCCGGCGGGCGCTCCGTAACGGACCGGCCCCTGCAGGCTTTTTACCCCATCCCCATAACGAATATCCGGCACCCTCCCCTTCCCCATGTTCGACAAACTCACAGGCGCCCTGCAGGACCTCTTCCGGAAATGGCGCGGGGTAGGCAAGCTCTCGGAGCGCAATGTGCAGGATGCGCTGCGCGAGGTCCGCCTGACCCTGCTCGAGGCCGACGTCCATTACCAGGTTGCCCGCGATTTCATCGGCCGGGTCAAGGAAAAGGCGCTGGGCCGCGAGGTGCTGGACAGCATCACGCCCGGCCAGCAGATGATCAAAATCGTGCACGACGAACTGGTCGTGCTGCTCGGCGGCGCGCACCGGGACTTCGACTTTTCCGGCCGCCCGGCCTCCGTTCTCCTGCTGGGGTTGCACGGCGCGGGCAAGACCACCACCGCCGCGAAACTGGCCCGGCTTTGGAAGAAAAAAGAAAAGAAGGTCTTGCTCGTCGCCTGCGACCTTCGGCGGCCCGCGGCGGTGGACCAGTTGCGCATCCTGGCCGGCCAGGCGGAGGCGCTTTTTTTCCCGCCGCGGCCGGGCGAAGCGCTGCCGGACCTGGGTCGCCGCGCGCTCGAGCAGGCCGGGAGGGACGCCTGCGATGTCGTCCTTTTCGACACCGGCGGACGGTTCCAGATGGACGCGGAACTGGTGGCCGAGGTTCGCGAACTCCGTGAGGCCGTTCGCCCCGGGAATGTCGTCCTCGTGCTCGACGCGGCCATCGGGCAGGAGTCCGTCCATGTCGCCGAGACTTTCCACAAGGAAGTCGGGCTCACCGGCCTGATCCTGACAAAGCTCGACGGGGACGCGCGGGGCGGGGCGGCCCTGTCGGTTCATGCGGTCACCGGCTGTCCGATCCTGGTGACCGGCACGGGGGAACAGCTGGACAACCTGGAGCCCTTTTACCCGGACCGGATGGCCTCGCGCATCCTGGGCATGGGCGACGTCGTCAGCCTGGTCGAGAAGGCCCAGCAGGCCGTGGATGTGAAGGAAATGCAGAAGATGCAGGAGCGGCTGCTCGAAGACCGGTTCACCCTGGAGGATTTCCTCGAGCAGATCCAGCAGGTCAAGCGGCTTGGGCCGGTGGAGAATCTTCTTGAAATGATGCCGGGGGCTGGTATGTTGCGCGGGCGCGTCCGGCCGGAGCAGGCCGGGCAGGTGGCGGCGGAGTGGAAGAAAGCCGAAGCCATCCTGCGCAGCATGACCCCCGGCGAACGGCGGAATCCGGACATCCTGGATGCCGGTCGTCGCCGGAGAATTGCCCTGGGCAGCGGGACCGCGGTGCAGGACGTGAACGCCGTGCTCCAGCAGTATGAACAGGCGCGGCGCATGACGCGGCAATTCAAGCATATGCAAAAAAGGTTGCTCCGGAAGGGCCGGTAGGGTATCAAAACCAGTCACGTTCAACGCCGAAAGCCGCCTGCGTTCATGCGGGCAGCGCCGCGGAGCGTGGCGGGAGGAAGCTATGGCGGTTAAGATTCGATTGCGGAGGATGGGCAGCAACAAGAAGCCCTTTTTCCGGGTGGTCGTGACGGACATGCGGTGCCCCAGCAGCGGGCGTTTTCTCGAAACGCTGGGCTGGTACGATCCGAAGCGGAAGGGCAGCAACTACGAGCTGGACCTCGAGCGGATCGGGTACTGGACGGAGCGGGGCGCGCAGGTGTCCGACACGGTCAGCAGCCTGGTGCGGAAAAATAAAGCCGCGCAGCGCCGGGCCGCCGCGGCGGCAAAAAGCTCGGCTTGAGGATGGAGTCTTATGAGGGAACTGGTTGAGTATATTGTCCGTGCACTGGTGGACCATCCCCAGGACGTCCGCCTGACCGAGGTGGACGGAGAGCGCACGGTGATTTTTGAATTGCGTTGCCATCCGGACGATGTGGGCAAGGTCATCGGGAAGAACGGCAAGACCGTGGGGGCCATCCGGACCTTGTTGAGCACGGCGGCCGCCCGCCAGGGGAAACGGGCCATGCTGGAGGTCGTCGAGTGAGCGGGCATGGGTGCGTCGCTCAAGATTGATGTCCTGACCATATTCCCGGGGATGCTGGAAGGATTCCTCGGCGAAAGTATGCTCAAGCGGGCCGCCCGGTCGGGCGCGGTGGAATTCCGGATCGTCAACCTGCGGGATTTTACGACCGATGCGCACCGGACGACGGACGACCGCCCCTACGGCGGCGGGCCAGGCATGGTGATGAAGCCGGAGCCCATTTTCGCCGCCGTGGAGTCGCTGCAGCCGGGGGGCGCCCGGGTGATCCTGATGACGCCCCAGGGGCGGAAGTTTGACCAGGCCCTGGCCCGGGAGCTGGCCGGCGGATCGCATCTGATCTTTATTTGCGGTCATTACGAGGGCGTGGATGAGCGCGTGCGGCAGGCGCTGGCCACCGATGAGATTTCCATCGGCGACTACGTGCTGACGAACGGGGCGGTGGCGGCCGCGGTGGTCATCGATGCCGTGGTGCGGCTGCGGCCGGGCGTGCTCGGCGGTGAGGGCGCTACGGAGGAAGAGTCGTTCAGCGCCGGCGGGCTGGAGTACCCGCAGTACACGCGGCCCCCCGAGTTCCGGGGCCTGAAGGTCCCCGAGGTGCTGGTCTCCGGAGACCATGGGGAAATCCGGCGCTGGCGGCAGGAGCAGTCGCGGCAGCGGACCCGCGAGCGCCGGCCGGACCTGCTGCATGACGGAAAAGACAGAGCTTCAAAACACGAGGTGAGTGATGAGAACGAAGATGCTGGATAAAATCAGTGGCGAGCAGACCCGGAAAGAAGCCATGCCGGCCCTGCACATCGGCGACGCGGTGCGGGTCCAGGTGAAGATCAAGGAGGGTGACAAGGAACGCCTCCAGGCCTTTTCCGGAATCCTGATCGCCCGCGATGGAACGGGCGCCACGGAAACCATCACCGTGCGGCGCGTCTCCTACGGCGAAGGCGTCGAACGAGTTTTCCCCCTGCACGCGCCCAGCGTGGCCAAAATCGAGGTGGAAAAGCACGGCCGGGTCCGCCGGGCCAAGCTCTATTACCTGCGCCGCGCCACGGGGAAAAAAGCGCGCCTGACCGAGGTTAAAAACTAACAGGATTCCCGGGTTGCTGCGGTTCGAGCGTCAGGTCTGGTCCTGCGGTTGCGTCCATGTGGCGGGCGTGGATGAGGCCGGGCGCGGGCCGCTGGCGGGCCCGGTCGTCGCCGCCGCGGTCCTCTTCGAGCCGGAGTTCCTGGTCGCGCAGGCACAGGGCGAACTCGAGGGATTGACCGACTCCAAGAAACTCTCCTCCGCGCGGCGGGAACATTTTTTCTCCCTTCTGACGAGCCGGGCCGACGTCTCCATCGGCGTCGGCCGCGCCGAGGTCGAAGAAATAGACCGGCTCAACATTCTTCGCGCCACCCACCTCGCCATGGCCCGCGCCCTGAAGGCGCTCCCCATGACCCCGGACCACGCGCTCGTGGACGGCCGCCCCGTTCCGAACCTGCCCTGTCCCTCCACGGCGATTGTCGGCGGTGACGGGCTGAGCCTGTCTATCGCCGCCGCCAGCGTGGTGGCCAAGGTCACGCGGGACCGCCTGATGGAGGAACTCGACCATCAGCATCCCGGCTATGGATTCGTGCGCCACAAGGGGTATGGCACGCCGGAGCACCTGGCCGCCCTGCGCCGCCTCGGTCCTTCCCCCTGCCACCGCCGTTCCTTCGCCCCCGTCTCCCAACTCTCCCTTCCCTTCCCCCTTCCCCATTAACCATCAACCATGCCCATCCCCCATGTGGTGGCCCTTCAAAAGGAAAAGTGATCCGGCTGAGGATGCCCGCCACCGCGCCGGCGTCTGGGGCGAGAAGCAGGCCGAGCACTACTTGCGGCGCCGGGGCTTCCGCATCCTGGGGCGCCGCGTCCGCGTCGGCCGGCGGGATGAAATTGATCTCCTGGCCCGGGATGGCGACACGCTGGTGTTCGTCGAGGTGAAAACGCGGGCGAGCGAGGACTTCGGAAGACCGTTCTCCTCCGTGACTCGGGACAAGCGCCACGCGCTCTCCCGTGCCGCCGTCCGCTACATGATGCGACTTCGCCGCCCGCCCGCCTATTTTCGTTTCGACGTCGTCGAAGTCATCGGCGTGGAAGGCGAGGCGGCCCCCGAAATCCGGCACATCCCGAACGCCTTCACGCTGCATCCCCCCTACCGGGTGCCGTGGTGAGAAGCCCCTCGCTCACGCCCGGGCTACAAAAGCGGTGTAGCCGCGAGCGTAAGCGAGCGGAGTGGAAAAAATGGATTGAATGACGGCTCCTGGAAAAGGTCTAATTCGATAATGAAGCATTGCTTCTTCACCCTCGCGGCGTGGTTGATCCTTGTCCATTTGTCCAACGCTCCGGCCCAGATTCCGGCCGACCTGCTGGAGCAGGCGACGCAACTCGGCGAGCAACTGGCCCGGGAACACCTGCCGGCCGACCTCCTCGATCAGTTTGAATTCCCATCCCCGGAGATGTGGAACGACTTCTGGGGCAACGTGACGAGTACCCTCGAGTCCGGGTCGCTGGAGGACCTGGCCTGGATGAAGCCCGCCGTGGAATCGGCCATCGAGATGCTGCGCCTGGTGCCCGTGGGGGCGCCGTATGCGGATTGGTTGGAGCAGCGCCTGGATTATTTTGACATG
>JAHJJH010000153.1 GCA_018823105.1 Verrucomicrobiota bacterium
CCAGGGCCGGCGCCCAGTCGGCCTCTTCGAAAACCCGGTGCACTCCGATGCTCGATCCCTGCCGCACCGGCTTGACCACCACCGGCAACGCCAGGGTACGGCGTTGCCCGCCGCGCAGCAGCTCGAAGGGAGGCGTCGGAATCCCCTCCCGCATCAGGATCTGCTTGGTCAGGCGCTTGTCGAACGCCCGCCGACTGGCCTCCGGCCCCGAGCCCGCGTAGGGGACCCCCCGCTGCTTCAGAATCTCCTGCAGGCTTCCGTCCTCTCCGAAGCGTCCGTGCAGCGCGATAAACACCGCCTCGACGCCCCCCGGAAGTTCCACGAACTCGCCCTCCAGCACGACTTCCACCACCCCGTAGCCCGCCTCGCGCAGCCCCCGGGCGATCGCCGCGCCGGACCGCAGCGACACTTCCCGCTCGGCGGACGGCCCGCCCATCAGCACGGCGACGCTCGTGTACGGCCGTTCGGTCACAGGGTTCTCTCCTTTCACGCTTTCTTGTAGGGCCGCCGCTCTTGCCTCGCCGTAGTCCGACGGAGGCGGGTGCGGCGCGCCGCATCTTCGGCCTTCGCAAGCGAAGGCCCTACAAGATTTTTTATGCTCTTATGAGCAGTTAAGTAAATCATCCCGCGCCCACCATGCAATATTTTCCACGTCGCCCGCGCCGATCACCAGGAGCAGGTCGCCGCTCCGTAAATGTCCCCGCAGCCACGTCCGCGCCTCGTCCAGGGAGGACAACAGCCGCACCGGCGTCTGGCTGAAGGCCTGGAAGTGCTTGAGCAGGTCGGCGGAGGTCCCGCCCTCGAGCGGCGGTTCGGAAGCGGCGTACACGGGCAGCAGGATCACCTCGTCCGCTCCCTCGAACGCCGGGGGGAACT
Source organism: Verrucomicrobiota bacterium (assembly GCA_018823105.1). GTDB lineage: Bacteria > Verrucomicrobiota > Kiritimatiellia > CAIQIC01 > JAGNIJ01 > JAGNIJ01. Next base: position 877 of record JAHJJH010000153.1, read on the forward strand.
CCGGCCCCAGCGTACGGCTGCGGGTGAAACGATGCGGCTGAAAAACCACGAGCCTGCGCCGCGCGGGCCGGCCGGCCGCCACGCGCATCACGGCCCGAATCTCCGTGGGATGATGCGCGTAGTCGGAAACCACGGTGATACCGCCGACCTCGGCCACGATCTCGAAACGCCGCTTCACGGGCCGGAAGACCGCGAGCCCCGCGGCGACCTGTTCAAAGGACAGGCCCAATTCGTCCCCGACGACGCAGGCCGCCAGGGCGTTCTGCGCGTTGTGCCGCCCCGGGACCGGCAGGGTAAAATCCCCCAGCCTTCGGTTCCGCGCCGTCACTTCGACGCGCACGCCCTCCGGCCCCTCCGCCAGGATGGTTCCGCGCACATCGGCCTCCGGCGCAAATCCGTAGGAGCGCGCCGCGGACAGGCTTCGGCACAATCGGGATGCCCGCGAATCGTCCGCGCCGTACACCACGCAGCGCCGTGTTCCACGGAGGAAGGAAGCAAAGCACTCGAGCAGGGCCGGTTCACCATCGAAGTGCTCCAGGTGATCGAGCTCGATGTTGGTCACGACGGCGATATCGGGCCGGTACAGGGCGAGCGTCCCATCGCTTTCGTCGGCTTCCACTACAAGGATTCGATCCTCTCCCACAGCGGCCACGCCGCCCAGGGCGTCCACTTCGCCGCCGATGCAAAATCCGGGGGCCAGCCCGGTTGTGTGCAGGACTTGGGCAATCATGGCGCTGGTCGTGGTTTTGCCATGCGTCCCCCCAACGGCAATGGAAAATCGCCCGTCGAGCAGGGCGGCCAGGACAGCGCCGCGAGCCAGGACGGGCAGTCCTTTCGCGCGCGCTGCGCGGATTTCCTCATTGGCGTCGGGCACCGCGGGGCTACGAGCCACCCACCGGACCTCGTCGCCGAGGTGCGCGGGATCGTGACCGGTGAAGATCGTGATGCCGCGGGTCTCCAGGCCGTCCGTCAGGCGGTTTCGCGCGACGTCGCAACCTGAGACCGTCAGTCCTCGCGCGGCGAGATGAATGGCTAGCCCGGCCATCCCCACCCCGCCCACGCCGAGAAGGTGGACATGCGCGCCGGGCTGGGCAAAAAGAAGGGCGCCCGGTGTGGGCACCGGGCCTACAACATTTCCGGGTGTAGGCCGCGTGCCCTCACGCGGCGCCGATTTCAGGTGGCCCTGTTGCTCAACCACGGCGGGCCTCCGCGACCTTTTCCACGAGGTCGGCCAGGGCCTCCGCGCCGCTGGCGGCAGCGCGCTGGC
>JAHJJH010000154.1 GCA_018823105.1 Verrucomicrobiota bacterium
GCCCACGGCGCGCTGCGTGACGCAGTACTGCAGGATGTTCGTGTTTTCCCAGAACGGGATGGCGGCGAGGCGGGGCGAGGCCCGCCGGCCGCCCGGCAGCACAATCATCTCCTCCGAACGCCCCGACAGGCGGGCGATCCGGGGGAAGGGATTGCCGCACGGGCAGGACGTTACGGGGGCCAGCACGCCAACGTCCCCGATCTCGTAGCGGATGAGGGGCATCGTGCGCGCGACGAGGGAGGTGATCAAGATGTCGCCCTCCTCTCCCGGCTCGACCGGCCGTCCGTCCTTCGCGACTTCGACCACATGGTCGTCCGAGGTCAGGTGGAACCCGCCCCGGGCCGGGCAGGGCGAGCCGAGGACACCGAACTCGATCGTGCCGTAGAAATCATACACCGGGGCCCCAAACGTCCGCTCCAGCCATTGGCGAACGGGCGGAAGCAGCATTTCGCCCCCGGTACGGACAGCCTTCGGTCGTGGCGGTGGAATGCCCCAGCGATGGAGTTCCTTGACGAAGGCGACCAGTTGGGTGGGATAGGCACTCAGAATCTGCGGCCGAAATCGCTCCGGGGTTTTCCATCCTTCGACCGCCGTGATATGCAGGCGCAGGCGCCGCTCGTACCAGGGCTCGGGGCCGGTCCGGTAGTAGCCGATCAGGAGATGCCGCCGCCAGGGCCAGAGGCCGTGGCGCATCCGCGCGCGCAGCCAGAGGGCGGAGCGCTCGGTCTGCTCGCGCGCCGAGAGGTAGACATTCAGCGGGATGCCCGTGGACCCGCTTGTATGCTCCACGTGGCAGTCGGCGGCGCGGATGCCGGCGGCCAGGCGCTCCTCGGGCGGCCGGCGCCGGTAGTCCATTTTGCGCGTCACGGGAGTCCTCGGGAGATCGTCCAGTCCGCGCACGGAAGCCGGGTCGAACAAGGCGGCGGCGAAGGCTTCACGGTAGAACGGCACGTGGGCGCCCGCATGGCGGACCATCCGTGCCAGCCGGAAGTCTTGAACGCGACGGCGGCGCGCTGCCGGCGCGCGCGCCTCGCGCGCCAGCCGGACAAACTCCATGAGAAAAAACATAGCCCCCACGACAGCCTCCAAGATCCGCCGCACCCTTGCCGCGGACGGTGAGTTAGGCAGAACCTCGCGCCGCGGTCAAGTGTCCTTGCCGCCGGCGGGCGGGACAGTTATGCTTCCGCCCTTCATGAGCCTGACCATCTTGAAAGCAGATCCGCACCGTCGAGTTCGGGCTGGAATCATTCTGTTCCTGATCGCCGCGGCGATCTGGACAGCGTGGGGGCATCATCACTATTTCCTGGCCAGCGATCCCAAGGTCAATTTCGAACAGGTCCTGGTCCTGCGCCAGGGCTACTGGGGAACCGGCCTGCGCGCGGTGGCGGAGCGCTGGAGCGACGCCGACAGCCCTCCCGTCCGGCTCCGGATCGAGGGAGGGTTCCCGGGTTATCTTCGCCTGCTTCTGTTTTTCGGAGAGCGCGCTCCCTTCATGGCCAATGTGTTGGTCGTGCCCGCCCTGCTGGCCCTCCTCGGCCTCTACATCGCCAAGCTCGAGCGCCCGCCGGAACGCCGTTTTCTGGCCGCGCTACTCGCCCCGTGCCTGCTGGTTTCCATTTCCACCACGGCGATGATGCTGTGGCAGCTCGTCCTGCCCTTCCGTGATACCCTCTCGCACCTGCTGGGTTTCGGGGCGCTGGTCCTGCTGCCGACGCGCCGTACCGATCCGTGGCGCGCACGGGGACGGCTCCTGCTGGCGGGCGTGGTGTGCGGATTGAGCGCATGGACGCGGCTGTCCGGCATCCTATTTGCTGTTCCGATGGGCCTTCACCTGCTGTTGCTGCCCGGCCTCGGGACCTGGCGCGGGCGCGCAAGAATGATGGCATGGACCGCCGCCGGAGGATTGATCGGACTGCTCCCGCTGCTGCTTCAGAACGTCCTCGAAGGCCGCGGGCTCATGACTCCACCGCAGGCCGCCAGCCTGTTCCTCCAGGAACGAACCGTGCGGGCCACCACGCTGCGCGCCGGCTGGCATCCCCTGAATTTTTCCTACACCTGGGGACGAATGGTCCGGGAAGTCGCCGGCTACTTCCCCCGCGGATTCCACCTGCTGGTCTTGGCGGGACTGGCCGGCCGGCTTCTTGTCGAGCGCCGCCCCCGCCGGATGCTTCCGTTACTGGGCGGGCTACTCATCTTTGCGCTCTTTTACGCCTGCTATCACCGGACCGTGACTCGTTATTACTTCATCATCGCCCTTTTTTATGTCGCCGTGTCGGCCGTCGCGCTGGCCTGGCTGGCGGACCGCCTCTGGCGCCGGTTGCCGGGCGGACCGCGCCTATGGTCCATGGTGCTGGGGCTGCTCCTGGCGGGCTATGCCGTACAGGCCGGCCTGCGTTCGGGCACCAATCCCCGCCGGGTGAGCCGCGAGTGGAAGGACGCGCAGCAATTCAAGTCATGGCTCCGGCAGACCATCCACCCTCCCTATCATATTCTGACTTCCTCCGAAAGCTACCTGCTGTGGGTCCGCTATTTTGCCGCAACGCCTCCCGAGCCCTGGCTCAACAGCCCGTTGCGCACGGGGCCACTCCAACTGCCCCGCTCCCCCCTGCCGGAGGGCGTGAATCTTTACCTCCTTTCCCTGCGGGATGAGGACGGTTCCGAGCAGGACATGTGGAGCCGCGACGCCCTGCTGAATCGCTACGACCTGGATGAATCCGGCCCTTCGGCTATACCCGTCCGCGCGGTCCCCGCGTTCGGCTGCCAACGTATCCGGCCCCGCGAACAAGCCCGGCGCGAAATCGCCGTGGAAGGCCGCGCGGACAATACCGCGTTTGTCTATCTGTATCTGCGCGACCTGACCTCCACCAACCGGACAGAAGCCATGGCCCTTTCCGTTCCGGGCGGGTTGGAAATGGTCCCGGCGGACCTACAGGCCGGCCCGAATCTGATCCGGCTCCCGACGCCCCCCCACCCCGGTGCAAACACCATGATCCTGAACGCCGCGACGCCCACACCCTCCGTCGTCTCCGCCGCCTGGATTCACCCGGGGGACAAAATCCACATCCCATTCTCGGAATACGGCAACCTTGCCTCGCGCGCCCTCATGTCAGAAGGTCGACGATTGAGGTGGCGCGGTTATAAATATTGGGGGCGGGATCGCGCAGGCCGCGACGACTTGTTCTGGTCCTATCCCTTTTTCGTATGGACCAACGGAACCGCCATCCGCCTGCCTCGGATCGTGGACTCGCCGCCGCCCGCCGTGGTGATCCGTTTATACTACACGGCCCTGCTGGGCAGCCGCGAGGACGTGAACCGCTTGCTCGGCCTGGGTTACGACTGCGGGACCACCCGGCTGACCCCCCTGCTGGTCCACGTCAATCGTCGCTATGATGGACCGGGTGCCTACGACGCCTTCGATTTCTTCCACGAAATCGAGATCCCGGCCGGAACCGAAGCGTCGTCGCTCGTGCTGAACATGCGGGAGGACATCCCGACGTTGTTGTGTCATGGCATGACCTTTTTCACGGAACCTGTGACGCCGGCGATCGGGCTCCCCGCCCCGCCCCGGATGGTCTCGTACCAGTGGAACCGGAACCGGGCGCGCCGGTGGTACTACGATCTCTTCGAGTTTCCCCCGTGGGAAGGCCGCGTGTTCAGGGACTATGCATGCCGGCTGGCCGCGCTCGTCGGCCCGGAAGACGTGGTCGCGGCCGACGGCTGGATTCGGATGATCACAAGCGCCTACGGCGGCAAGGTCAGCCCAGCGCGCGAATTGCTGGCCGGCGGCAGGGCCGGCGTGGATGCGCTATTGAGCCGGGGCTGCGCGGTCTATGTGCTGGATTTGGACGTGCCCCTATCTTCCATCAGCGACGCGGCCCGGGAGTTCCGCGCCCACTACGACCTGGAGCCCGTGGACATCCTGGGCCCGGCGACTCGCGCGGATGCCGTTTCCCCTGCGGCGACCGCTCGGCAGGTTGTCTTGTATCGCGTCAAGCCGCCGTGACCATGGTAAAAGCGGGGTTTGACTGAATCGCCGACAGCGGGCAACATGGGCGGCAATTTGACCCCGGAAAACGTGACGAAACGAAAGGTAGGAGCAAGCTATGCTGGGTACACCCTGGCGTTTCCTATGCGTGCTTTTGTGTGTGCTGGCCCTGGTCGGATGCGATGACGACGGCACCCCGCTGAATCCCCCCGACGACGGGGATGAGGATGGGGACAACGACGACGGGTCTCGAACCACGCTATGCGCGGTCATGGGCGATGGAATCAGCACGGACTTTGGCCTGGGCGGAGAACCGCCGTGGCCCGCGCGCCTGCAAAACATGCTGAACAGACGCGTATTCAATGAGGCCAAGAGCCATACGCGCATCGACTATGGCGTGGCCAATGTCGGCCTCGTTATCGGGCGCATCCACCCCACTCATGTGCTCATCCTGTACGGCTCCAATGACGTGGGGATCGAACACACCAGCGACTACATCACCGACAGCCTTCTCAAGATGGTGGAGATCGCCAAGAGCAGCAACGTGATTCCCATCGTGGCGACCCTGCCCCCGCTCTACGAGCGGCCGGCGGATATCGTGACGCGCCTGCATCAGGTCAACGCCGACATCCGGAGCCTTGCCGCTATCGAGAATATCCCCCTGGCGGACCTGGAGGCCGAATTCGGGAGCAGCCGGGAGCTGATCCAGGAGGACGGCCTGCACTCCACGGTGGCGGGGCATGATGTCATCGCCATGACATTCCTCGAGGCGTTATAGCGGCGGTTCGAGCCAGCGGTTCAGTTCCCGGCGCCAGAGGGGCTGGATGCAGGCGGACCAATCGTAGCGTTGGCGTACAAAGTCGAAGCCCGCCTGCCCGAGGGCGCGCGCCCGGTCCGGATCGGCGGCGAGGGACAGGATGGCCGGGGCGAAATCGCGCGGTTCGGCCTGGATCAAGTCGCGGCCGGAGACCGCTCCAAGGCCTTCGGCCCCCTTGGGCGTTGAGATCACGGACTTTCTGGCCGCGAGGTATTCCAGGATTTTCAGGCGCGTGCCCGAACCGGTGAAGGTCGGGGAGAGGCACAAGTCGGCGCGCCGGAGAAATGCCTGCAAGTCTTCATCGGAGACCACGCCCGCCACGTGCAGGGCCGGATGGGCTATTCCGGGAAGGGCGTCCCCGCCACAAGCCACCACGCAGAATCGGCCGGGCCGCTGTCGCTCCAACTCCGGGAGGACCTCATCACTCAAGAAACGCAATCCCTGAACGTTCGGCTGGTAGGAGAGCTTCCCCATGAAGAACAAAACCGTCTTGCCGGTCAGCCTCTCGTCCCAGCCGGGCGGCAGGGCCGACGCCGGGCGATCCTCCAGCCGGGGCGGGACGTGTACGCCGTTGGGCACCACCGTCAGGCGCGATTCAGCGATTCCATATTCACGAATGAAATAGTCCCGGTCCACGGAGGAGCATATGAAGATATGATCGGCCCGGCGCGCCACGCGACGCTCCCAGCGACGAACCAGAAGCGTGAACGGGTGGAGCCGCCCGTAGCGCTCCGCTATGGCCGTGCCCAACGCATCGTGCGCGTCGAGCACCATCGGCAGGGGGGTCCGGCGAACGGGCCAGGCGGTCCAGACGGACGTGAGCACGACGAGCCCCGGCCGCGCCTCGCGCAGGGCGGCGCGCGCCACGCGCGCGGGTTCGGGCAGGAAGAGATTGAAAAGGCCCCAGTTGATGCCCTCCCCGGTCCGTGCCCAGTTGGTGTGATACGTCACGGTCTCGTAGCGCGGATGGGCAGGTTCGGGTTGGCACAGAATCAAGTCCGGGCCGAGGGCCTCCAGCAGGGCCGTGACTCGTCGCAAGCCGCCCGTGACAGGTCGGTTGACGTTCCAGTAGGACAGCACCAGAGGCTTGGCCATGGTCCGATGTAACTTCGAGCGGTTCTCTTGCTTATGGGATCGGCTTGACTTCCAGAACCACCGGTGTGCGGTCGGCGACATCCGCCTCGAAGACCATCCACAGGTAGCGGATCCACACAGGACCCGGCTCCAGCGCCGTGGGCAGCGCAAACCAGTCGGCGGCGTCCTCGCTGCCCAGTATGAGCACGTTGGTCGTCGAGGACGAATCCAGCCAAAGCTCGACATCACTGACTTTCAGCGGCGGATCGTAGACCAGGGCCATCCACCACCCGCTATCCCCGGTACGGCCCGCCCAAGCCGTTTCAACATCCCCGTCCACGGCATTCCAGCCGTTCGTCAGGGGCTCTTCACCGCTGCTGACCACGACGTCTACCGGCCGTGGACTCGAAGAGGCGGCGCGTGCGGCCTTACGGACCCGCAACGGCGCTGGAGGCGGGGCTGGATAGCCGTACACTTCCCATTCCACGACATGGAACCCGTTGTTCGCGCTGTTGAAGGTTCCGGTGAGCCGGAAGTAACGGGCCTCGATTTCCGGGCTGAACTGGATATCCTGCCAGCCCTTCCACTGGCCGGCCGTGCGATCCGTGATCATGGTCCAGTTCACCCCGTCCGCGGACGCTTCAATGAAATACCGGTAGTACCGCGAATCGCCATTCCACAGCAGCAGCCGGATGCGATCCACGCGGCAAAGTTCCTTCACGTCCAGGACAAACTGCCCTGGAGCGGCGGGATCGTTTTTCCAATACGTAAAACCATATCCCTTTTGAGTGCCCGTATAACCCGTGATGCTTCCGTCAATGAGCGTGTCCCACCGGCTGCCGTTGCTCCCGGTGATCGTGCTGCCCCGGCTCGCCAGGGCCAGGTTGTCATACATGCCCTGCTGTTGAATGGTGAAAGTCTTGTCATCGATTGCGATGGTGCCCGTCCGCGTATCCCGTCCGGCGTTCGCCGACACGGAATACATGACCGACCCCGAACCCTCGCCACTGTCCCCGGACAGGATCGTGATCCAGTCGGCATCCTTGACGGCCGTCCATCCGTAGCCCTCGGTCGCGACCACGGTGACGGTTCCCGTTTCTTCCCCGGTGCCGTGCAGGCGCTGCGCCGGCGAGATCAACAGCCCCGGCGCCGAGGGCGGTGGAATGCCGTAGACTTCCCACTCCACCACGTGGAATCCGCTGTTCACGCTGTTGTAGGTGCCGGTGAGCCGGAAATAACGCGCCACGACCTCCGGATCGAACCGGATATCCTGCCAGCCCTTCCACTGGCCGGTCGTGCGGTCCGCGATCATGGTCCAGTTCACGCCGTCCGCGGACGCTTCAATGAAATACCGGTAGTACCGCGAATCGCCATTCCACAGCAGCAGCCGGATGCGATTCACGCGGCAGAGTTCCTTCACGTCCAGGACAAACTGCCCCGGAGCGCCGGGAGCGTTTTTCCAATACGTAAAACCATATCCCTTTTGACTGCCCGTATAACCCGTGGTGCTTCCGTCAATGAGCGTGTTCCATCGGTCGCCGTTGCTCCCGGCGATCGTGCTGCCCCGGCTCGCCAGGGCCAGGTTGTCATAGGTGCCGCGCTGCGTGATGGTGCAGGTCTTTCCGCCGATCGTGATCGTTCCGGTGCGCGCGTCCGGCTCAATATTCTCGTCGATCGAGTAGCCCACCGTGCCGGAGCCGGTGCCGCTCTGGCCGCTCACGAGGTGTATCCACGAATCCGCCGTGGCGGCGCTCCACGCATAGGATGCACTGCTGGCCGAGACATTAATTGAACCGGCCGCCGCTTCCTTGCCGTAGGACGCGCTGGTCGGACTGATGGAAAGGGTGGGCGTCGTAACGGGCGCCGCCGACGCACGAATGGCATAATAGAACGTCTTGGCGATCAGTTGCTGGCCCTCGGGCGTCGGATGCAACCCGTCGCTCATGAGCAGGCTGCGCCGGTTGTTGAACGCCGCCGAGACATCGGCGCATTGGATACCTTCCGCGGCGGCCAAGCCCCGGATGCGGGAGTTCAATGTGCTCAAGCCGCTGCCGTGGCCATTGAAGATCGGCGGGAGTGTGCCGATGACCGCGACTGTTCCCCGGCTCTTGGCCGCCTGAATCATAAAGCGGAGTTCGCCGATGATGTAATCAATGCTGTTCCCGACACCGATATCGTTGGACCCGTAAAGGATCAGCAGGTACCCGGGTTGGTAGAAACTCAAATACGAGTCTACCTTGTACGATCCATAACCGACCCGGCTGCCCGATTTCCCGGCATTGATGACCGTCTTGCCGCTGCCCAGTAGACTGTCGAGACGTTGCGGCCATCGATTAACGCCGCTGGTGATCCCATCGCCCATGGCCAGGTAAACATTGGGATTATTGGCCGCCTGAACCGCTGAAGCGGTAAAAGCCGCCGCCAGGAAAAGACATGCCATGCGAGTCAGATCACGGGATAGATTCATGAGCGAACATACTTTCTGATAAACAAAGTTGCCGCATATTATGTGCGGCTACCTTTTGAGAACAAGAAAAATCGTTTAAGCGTACGACCTGTTAAACGAGAGGATAATATGACCCGGCCGTCATGACCTGGGTTCACAAGCGGGACCCCCTTATCACACCGGGGAATATCTCCCTATGCTATCAATTCCTCGAACACCGCCAGATAGCGGGGCACGATCTTGTCCCAGGTATGCGTCATCGCATGTTCGCGGGCGCGGAGGCCCAATTTTGCGAGCGCGGCGGGTTCGGCGAGCAGCGCGGCGGCGGCCTGGGCGAAAGATTCCGGATTGCCGGGAGGCACGCTTCTCCCGTTGACGCCGTCCCGGACGGCATCGATCAGTCCCTCCACGGCGGTGGCCACGACGGGCAGGCCGTAGCTGGAGGCTTCCATGGCTACAATGCCGAACCCTTCGGGATTGCCGGGCACCGGCCGGTTCGGCATGAGGAACAGATCGGCGGCGGCATAGGCCAGCCGCACGGTTTCGTCGTCCATCTGGCCGGGCAAAAAGACGGTCTCGCTGGCGCCGGTGTCCGCCACGGCGTTTCGGATGGCGGCTTCATCCGGCCCGCGCCCTATCACGCCGTACAGCAGTCGCGGAAAGCGGGCGCGCAGACCGGGCAGCCCGGAGCGGATGAATTCGGCCACGCCCTTGCGCGGCACGAGGCGGCCCACGGTCACGAGGAAAGGATCCTCCCCGGGGATCGGCCAGCCCCGCCGTCTCAATTCGTCCCGGGCCGCTTCGCGCGGTGGGACGGGGAGCGGCGGTTTGATGCCGTTGGGGATCACGCGCAGTCGATCCGGGGACACGCCTCGCTCCCGGCAGGCCGCCGCGGTGTACTGGCTGACGCAGATGACGCGGTCGCACCGCCGCAGGGCCGGCAGAACCAGCGAGGGGTATCCGTACCGGGGAAAGGTGATGTCCAGCCCGTGCGCGATGGCCACCACCGGTATGCCCCCTACCCTGCCCAACGGGACACCCATCGGGCTCAACGCCGCGTCGCCCAGGCAAAGGACATCAGGCCGGGCGGATCGTCGCGCCAAGCGGATCGTGATGCGCGCGGCGGCGGTCAGCGCAAACAAGGGCAGACCCCACTGTCCGCGGCCCCAAGCGAGCAGATACAGGTCGGTTGCCGGTCGCAACGCCTCGACCAGGGAGGCATTCATCCGCTCCATGCCGCCGACCGCGGGCGTAAATTTTCGCGTGACGTAGAGGAGCTTCACGGCACTCCGCGCTTCAGGGTTCCCTGCGCTGCTGTTCCTTGTCGCGGAGATCATGGTCGCGCAGGCGGAAGAGGATGTCCTCGGAGAGCATCCGGCTCTTGGCCAGCACGTCGCCCAGCAGGCCCAGCAGGAAGCACCCCAGGGCGATCAGCAGGAACACCGTGGCGATGATCAGGGACTGGATGCGCCCGCCCTGGACCCGCGTGAAATGCGAGTGCAGGAAACGGATCATCAGCGCCATCCCGGGCAGCAAGGCAATGGTTCCCGCCCAGAGAAAGGTCTTGAGCGGCTCGTAGAGCAGGTAGATCCGCAGCATGTTGGCCGACTGGCGCGCGATGTACGTGACCATGTTGCGCATGAGGCGCGACTCCCGCAATTTGGGATTTGTGCGCACCGGGACCTGGGCGATGCGCATGTTGTTGCGGCCGGCCTGAATGATGGTTTCCAGCGTGTAGGTGTAGGTGGAGAAGACGTTCAACTTCAGCGCGGCCTGGCGACTGTAGGCGCGGAATCCGCTGGTCGTGTCCTTCACGTCCGTCCGGGACAATCCCCGGACCACGCAACTCCCGACGCGCTGCAAGAGCTTCTTCAGGGGAGAAAAATGCTTGATGGCCTCGATGTCCCGGCAGCCGACCACGATATCCGCCTCGCCGTCCAGGATCGGGTGGACCAGTTTCTCGATGTCGGCGCCGCAGTACTGGTTGTCGCCGTCGGTGTTCACGATGATATCGGCGCCGGCTTCCAAGGCGTAGGCCAGGCCGGAGCGGAAGGCGTTCGCGAGGCCGGTCTGATGACCGAGGTCCAGGATGTGCTGGACGCCCGCCGCGCGGGCGACCTCCACGGTGCGGTCCGTGCTGCCGTCGTTGACGATCAGCCATTCGATGACATCCACCCCGCGGATCGAGCGCGGCAGGTCCCGCAGCGTCTGCGGCAGGGTCTGCTCCTCGTTCAGGCAGGGGATCTGGATAATCAGTTTTGGCATGCTGCGCGAACGGCCTCCTCGCCATTTTCCATGATTGTTGTCGCCGGTATGATCGGTATAGTAAGCGTCGGTTTTAAAAATGCAATTCCGCATTCGGAAAGCGTCGGCCGGGACGGAGACGGCAGAGGCACCGGACCCCATCGTCTCACCGAGGATCCGGCGCCTCGTCGCGGCCCTCGGTCTCCTGCTCCTGCTCGTGGGGATGTGGCGAACCGGGGCGGTCTTGGTGCGGCTCCACGGCGGGGTGATCTGGGGCGATTCCTTCACGTATGTCACGTTTGCCCGCCAACTGGCCGGGGGCAGCCTGTTTTCCCTGGACGGGCCGGTGGCGGAGATGGTCGCCTCGGCGGAGCGGCCGGACCGCCGGTACTGGGAGCCGATGTGGAATCACGCGGTGCGTCCGGACGGGCGGGCGGTATGCTCGATGGCCATCGGGTACCCGTTGTTGTTGGCGCTCGCGCTTCGGCTGGGCGGGATATGGTTGCTGTATCACCTGAACCTGCTGCTGACGATGGCGTTCCTGATCATGCTGGCCCTGATCATCTGGGAAGGGCTGGGCCGCAATCTGTATGCCGGGTTGACGGCCATCGCCGTGGCGCTGCTGGCGCCCTTCATCGTGCCGGAGGCCGTCCGGCAATTCACCTATCCCTGGCGGGAACCCTATTTTTACATCCTGCTGTTCGGAGCGGTGTGGGCGTTGCTGCGTTTCCAGCGCTCCGGGCGCGGGACGTGGCTGGGCCTGATGGCCCTGCTGTCCGGGATCGCCTGCTCCGTGAAGGAAGTCAACGTCGTCTACGTGGCCTGGTTCGGCGTCATGGTGCTGTCCCTGCCCGGGTACCGGCGGCATCCCCGGATCGTCCGGCTGACCCTGGCCTGCGCCGCGCTCTTCTTCATCGGGCTCTCCCCCCTGCTTGTTCAGAACGCGGTGGGCACGGGCAACCCGTTCATCAGCCTCCAACTGCTGCGCGAGACCCGCGAGTATTCCCTGACCGCGCCGGGGGCGGGCCTCTCGATGGGCAATGTGGGCAGCACCTTCTCGCGATATCGCGCGATGTATGCCTGGAATCCTTTCTATGCCCCCTGGGTCATGGCCCTGGCCGCCCTGGGCGCGTTGATGGCCCTGCGGCATTTGCTCGGACGCACGCTGCTGGGGCTGGCCGTCGTCCATTTCATCCTCTACACGCAGTGGGGCAACGCAGACCTGCGGCAGAGTTATTTCTTCAACCTGCCCTACATATTTTTCATCGTCCACGGGCCGTTCGGCCTGGCGGAGTGGCTGACCCGTGGCGGCGCCGGCCGGGCGCGCCGGCTTCTTTATGCGGGACAACTCGCCGCCATCGCCGTGATCGCCCTCACGCCGCATCCCCCCCGCTGGCGCATCTTTGCCCGCGAAATGAGTTTTCGTTACCGGGACGGCGCGCAACTGGCGCACGAAATCGACACACATGTGCCAAAGGACGCGCTGCTGCTGGTGAACCGCTCCGTGCGCGAAGTGCTGGGCACCTTCTCGGCCCGGCATATCGTGCGCTTGAGCGATCTGTACAATCTGCGCACGGACCGGGATGTGCATCCTCTGCTGGAGCCCCTCGTGCGGACCGGACAACTGTATTTCCTGGACAATGTGGATCGCGATCCGCACTACCTTTTTCGCGGCGACCGGGCCCGCATTGACCAGGAGACGCTGCTCTCCCGCTACCGCCTGGTACCTGTCGCCGAGTGGCCCCGCAACGCGTTTCCGTTCGGCCTGCTGGTCAACAAGCCGAAGCTGACCCTCTATCGCGTCCTCCCGTGGGAAGCAGGCCCCGACCGCCGCGAGCTGAACACGCCGCCCGGTGGCGCCGCCTTCCTTTTCGTCAACCGCCGCTCGGCGGTGAGCAACCTGGTGGTCAAACTCGATGGGCAGGTCGTCCCCCTGCCGGAGGACGGCGGCTACTTCTGCCCCATGGCCGACCGCACGCTGGGGCCGACGGCGATGGTCGAATGGGAAAGCCTCGATGGCGCTCCCGTGCCGCCGCTGGACGACCTGGCCTTGATCGGGTGGCATGATTCGATCGACGTGGATTTCGGCCTCGACTCCATACCGCAGGACGGGCCGCACATTCCGGACGGCCTGATCGGCCCGCAGGGCCATGCCCCGTGGCGGAGCTTCAACGGGCCCTTCCGCCTTCGCCTGCCGGTGTTCGCCCGGCCGGGCGTATTCTGCGCCTATGTCGTGATCGCCCCTGGCAAGGAGGACAACCTCGTGATTACCGGGCCGTTCCAGCGGTCGCCGAGAGTCCTCCTCGGCACCGGAACCGCCTGGTTTAACGTTCCGGAGAGCGTCCTCGGGGCAGAGGACCACGAGGTGGCCACCAACATCATTTTCGGTTTCCGGGCGCTGCTCCAGCCCGGCCTGAGGGTCAAGGGCGTGCGCTCCTATCCCTGCCGGCGCACGTTGGCCGTCACCCCGTCGCCGGAGAGCCGCGGACTGGCTTGGCGCGGACGCATAGCGGCCGACCACCCCGGCCAGGAGGACCAGCCCTGGTCCATGAACCGCGGCGGCATCGTGCTCAAGAGCGGCATGGCCACGCACCGCCCCTTCTCCCCGCTCAACCAGTTCCGCCATCTCCAGGAACTCGCACCCGGCGAGACGAATCTCCTGTTCGAATTCCATGGCGGGGGCGTGACGGACGTGCGCGAGGTGGAGGTCGGGGAAACGCTGGAACTGCGCATGGACAAACGGACGCGTTACTTCCTGGCCGAGGGCTCCTTTGGGCCCGAGCGCGACGAGAACGGAGACTATTTTTGCTGGTCCAAGGATGTTCTCCAGATCGCCGTACCGATGACGCCAGGCGCCAAGGCCTACCGGCTGCGCGTGGACGTCCGCGACGGCCATCCCCGCGAACGGCGCATGCTGGAAATCGTTTTCGGTGATGCCGTCACGCGCATCCCGCTGGAGCGCGAGCGCAGGGAGTACGAGTGGACCGCCCCGGCGATCCCGAAGGATTGGGGCTTGGCGACCCTGGAATTTCGGATCTCCACCTGGCGGCCCAACGAAGTGGTCGGCAGCCGCGACGAGCGCGCCCTGGGCTTCCAGTTCTACGGGCTCGACTGGCGGCCGGTGAAGTAATCCGGCCGCGTGGTGTGACTGTAGGCGCTGGTGGCCCTCACGCTCCGTCGCGACGGTAAGAACCCGCCCGCGGAGCGGCCGGGCCACCCTGAAAATGTAGAGCGGCCGTCCCGGCCATGTTTTTCCACTTGGTTTTCCCTTTCTTCGCCGTCAAAGTCTCATGGTATGAAAACTTCAATTCTTCTTTCCGCCCTGCTGGTTGCGGGTCTCGTTTCAGGTTGCAAACAAAAAGACGAGGGCCCGCACCTCGTGGTCGTCAACCATACCGGCCGGGACCTGATGGAAGTTCAGATCGGTACCGGCGTGAACGCCGGTTGGAGCGAAAACGCCCTCGCTGAAGAATACCTGGCGGACGGAGAGACCTCGACCGTCAGCATGACGCCGGATTTTGTCTCCGGAGTGTTCAGCTTGCGGGCCGTGGACGCGGACGGGCGGGAACTCACCTGGCCGGCGGCCAGCCTGACCAACCGCCAGGTCGTGATCCTCGAGTGGTCGCCACCCGGCACGGGACCGGCCGAAGAATAAAATCGCGCTGCGTGAGGCTTGCCCGCCGCAGGAGGGGCACCGTCCGGCACCCGGCTTGTAGGCCCGGTCCCCTGACCGGGCGCAACTATTGATGGCGGGCCAGCCAGCCGCGCACCTCGCTGACGTGCCAGAGCCCGGCCAGCCAGCCAGCCGCCAGGAACACCGGTGGCGCCGCGAGCCATTCCCAGGGCGTGGCCCGCCCCAGGACGTGCCGGAGCAGCAGCGTCACCCCGGCCACCGCCACGGTCGCGCCCAAGGCGCCGGGCAGTCGCACGGCCTTCAAGGAGAGTCGGCTTGAAATGTTGCTCATCAACAGCGTCGCGGCGAAGAGCAGCACCGTGGCCGTCGAGGTCGCGCCGGCCGCCCCGATCACGCCGTACGTCGGGATCCACCAGAGGTTCAGCAGCAGGTTCAATCCGGCCGCGGCCAGGATCGTCGCCCCGACCCCCATCGTCTTTCCGTCAAGATTCAGCGCGAGCTGGAAGAACGAAGTCACCGGGATCAGCACGATGACGGGCGCCAGCATCGGGAAAATCGCGCTGGCCGGCCCGTAGGCCCGGCCCGCTACGAGCGCGACAACAGGGCGACCCCACAAGACCAGGCCCAGCGCCATGGGGAGCGTGGTCGTCAGGCTCCAACGCAACCCGGCGTGAAAGTGGTCGAGCGCCTCGCCGGAGAGGCCGGCACGGTTTTCAGCGCGATTCCGGCTCCAGGCGGCAGACAGGTAGGGAAAAATGAACTCGAGGAACACCTGCGTATCCGCGGCCATGAACGCCAGGTTCGCCGCCACGGTATACAGCGCGACCGCTTCGGGCCCGTTCACCTGCAGGATGACAAAGCGGTCGGCCAGCTTGAACAGCGCCAGGGCAAAATAGCGCGGCAGGAGCGGCACACCGTACCGGAGGCCCGCCCACATGCACTCCCGGGCCGGCCGGGCATGGAATCCCTCGCCCAGGCGCGCACGCACGATCCATCCGATCAGCCCGACCGGCAGGAGCAGTCCGATCAGCCATGCCCACATCAGCCCGGCCAGGCCCACGCGCCGGAAGAGCAACGCCATGAGCAACAGCAAAATCCAGAAATTGGCCATCAGCACATTGACCGCGCGGTACCGGACCACGTCGCCGGCGGCGAGCATGTAGCCCAAGCCGAGGCTCGCGAGGGCGTACAGCACAATGTAAAGCGACGCCAACCCGATAATGCGCAGGGAAAACGAGGCGGCCATCACAGAAGACCAACGACACAGGACGATGAACAGGCCGGCTATCGCCACGCTCGCGATAAGGGTAACCCGCAGGCAGGATTGGAAAAACCGCCCCTGCTCCATCGGGCTTTTCCCCGGCACCGTGTAGAGCAGGTACTGCCTCAACCCCAGCATGCCCATGAAGCCCAGTGACGCGGCCAGGACACTCAACAGGCTGAAGAGCCCGTAGTCCGCCTTGCTCAACGTGCGGGTCAGGATGGCCACGCGAACCGGGGCCAGGATCATCGCCAGCGTCACGAGGCCGATGGATGCCCAGGCCTGCGCCGCCATACCGGTCGAGCCGCGGTTCTCCGGGGCGGTCATGACCGGGGCGCTCCGTCAGGCAGCAGTTCGCGCAGGCCGCGGGCCATGCTCATGCGCCGCATGAAAAAAAACAACCAGATCCCGGGCCACAAGTGGAGATCCCGCCGCCAAGCCGGGTTGCCGAGAAACACCCGGCAGGCCTGCTCCGCGGCCTTAAACGGGGTCCAGAGCCGGAACAGCCAGGGATGCTTCCACAGCAGGCGCGTGCGCTCGAGGTTGTAATAGTCGGGATGGCGCTGCACGAGCGCGAGCGCCGCCCGCCCGTAAACCTCCGCGTGCCGGCACAATTCCCGGCGCGAACCGTTCTCGTGGAGATGCTCCACCCGGGCGCGCGGCTCGAAATAGATCTTGTGGCCGGCCTTCAGCAACTTGATGGCCAGGTCGTTGTCCTGCCCGCCTCGGAACGTTTCATCGAAGCCGCCAAGCTCCATGACCACGTCCCGCCAGAGCCCCATGTTCCCGCCGCCGACCCGGAGCGTCACCTCGCCGCCGGGCGTCTCCGGGGACAGGTTGTGCAACATGGCCATGTTGTCGGCCATGACCCAGTACCGGCCGCGCGGGAAGGTGTAGGCGCCACCGACCATGCGGTAGCCCTCGTCCAGGCGCGCCGCGATCCGCTCGATCCAGTCCGGCGCCGGCCGGCAGTCGGCGTCGGTGAACAGGACGTATTTCCCCCGCGCCTCCTTCAGGGCCAGGTTCCGGTTTGCGCCGGCGGACACCGGCTTCGGGATCACCAGGCATCGCAGCTGCGGATCCGTCGGCAGGGTCGCGGGATCGAATACGCCGACGGCCAGGATCTCGAAGTTCCGCGCCGTCCGCTGCTCCAGCAGGCTTTTCACCGTCACGGGCAACAGCGGCGCATTGACGGCCGGGATAATGACAGTGACATTGACCTCGCCGCCTGCACTCTGTCGCGCGCCGTTCATTTATGCCGTAGGAGCTCTTGCCTTGGAGGAGTCAGGATGTTAGAAGATTTACGCAATTGAGTATGGCCCAAGGAGCGGCGGGAAATCAAGGTCAGAGCGGGGTCCGCACGTTCCGCCGCAAGGCGGCGCTGCTGGCCGTCGGTCTTTTTCTCGGCTTCCTGATCCTGGAGGCCGGCGTGCGGATTTTCCTCTCCGTGCGCGGCCCCTACGAACTGGCCCTGCTCGAGAACCGGCCGGGCGGGAAATCCTACCGGAGCCGCGCCGACGTCCGCTTCATCACGCGCATGGAAAACCGGCGCGTGGTTCTCGAAACGGATCGCTGGGGCCGTCCGGGGCCCGGGGCCGTCGCGCCGGAGCGACGGCCGGGCCTTTGCCGTATCGCCGTGCTGGGTGATTCCTTTGCCTTCGGCCTGTGGGCCGACCATTACACCAACTCCATGATCGGCCTCGCGCAGCGCCTCACCGTATCCGACGGCGTGGAGTGGGTCAACTTCGCCGCGGGGGGGTACGGCTTCAGCGACATGCGGGTGGCGCTCGAAGAGGAGGTCCTCGACTGGCGCCCCGATGTCATCCTGCTCTGCGCCTTCAACGGCAACGACATCCGCGAAACGTACCTGGGCCTCGGCCA
>JAHJJH010000155.1 GCA_018823105.1 Verrucomicrobiota bacterium
ACCTCCGATCTTCAAACCGCCACCGACCTCGAGTAGCGTCGAGTGGGTGCGACAACTTCGCCTCGCCACTCGCCGCGGCCCGAGCGCTGCCGATGGCGGGGCATCTACCTCAAGCGGCCTCCCCTCCTTCAACGGCCCGCTGCGCGCGCCGGCGCACTTCGTTCCGGCCGGGCGAACGGCCTCTTCCCCTCCTGCTCGACCGGTTCCGGCTCTTCCCTCCGGCCCCGGCCCAGGAACTGAATTCGCTGGGCGTGAATCTTCAGCTTGGAACGATTCTCTCCCGCCTCGGTCTTCCACTGGTCCAACTGCAGCCGGCCTTCCACCATCACCGGCGAGCCCTTGGCGAGGTACTGCGCGCAACTCTCCGCCTGGCGTCCCCAGACCACCACGTCCGTGAAACAAGTGGACTGCACGACCTGCCCATCCTTGCCCTTGTAGTTCTCACTAACCGCCACTCCGAGATCCAGCACCGAGGACCCCGAAGGGGTGCGCTGTATCTCCGGATCGCGTGTTACATTGCCAACCAACAACACTTTATTCATCGCCGCCATGACCCGCTCTCCTTATGTTCGTTGTTTTTTCCCATACCCGAGCCAATGGCTCACTGCGCCCGGCTCCATACAGAAGAAAGGAAACAGGCGCCCTCCATTCCACGAAAAAGACAACTTGTTGCGCGGGGCTTCCAATGTATTCCGCTGCTGCACGGCGGCGGCTATGCCGTCGCGCACACGCGCACGGGGCCATGTCCGGTGTTTTGTGACCGGAGTCGTGATGGGATTCTGCAGCAGACGCGACTACGGCGCCGCCCGGAAAGAGTTACGGCCGGCCTTTTCGACCCTTTTTCTTTCCAGGTGTCCGGTAAGGTTTACCGGGCTCGGCGGCCAGGGGCAGGCTTTCGTGAGAAACAGCGGGAAAGGTCAGGTGGCCTTGGGCACCGTGCAAAGAAGACGAAATCACCGCATCCATCCACGCGCGCTCCTCGTCCATGTAATCGTGCCGGGGATCCAGGGGATGACACAACGGGGGGCCCACCACAGCGGCAAGCTCGGCCGGGACGGGCCGGCGTCCCTTGCAGGCCTCGTAAACGGAGCGGGCATGAGCTTGCTCCCCGTCTGTGAGTTCGTCAACCAGCCAGCTCTGCGACAACAACGCCCCGGGCATCACGCGGGCATTCCAGAGACATACTATCCGAAGCGGCGGCTCGGTGCGCGGCGATCGCCATTCGCCGGGAGTCGCCGGCGTGGAAAAACGCCCGAACGGCGCCGCCAGGAAGTACCCGGGACGGACCTCCTGCAGTACGGCCAGGTAACAGAGCCGGGACCGTGAGCCTCCGGACAGCGGGAAAAGCAAACGCACCTGACCCGGCGCAAGGCCGGGGGGCTCCGCCTCCGGGACAGCGCGGTCCTCCGCAGATAGAGCTTCCGGTTCCTCTCGCAAGGCCAAGTCAACAGTCCACTCGCGCATCCATTGCAGCAATTGCTGCTCAGGCCTTGCGGGCTGTACCGGGCTACGGATGGGCGGCAGTTTCTTCATAGTTCGCAGCGAGATTCAATAAATCGGCGCACCGCGGCTCCGCTGAAGCCCAGCGATGGACGTGCTGATTGAGCGCTTCAAGAGTCAACACGGTCAGAAAATGCAGGGATTCCTGGGAATCCTCGGGATACCCGCGTCGCAAATCGAACGCGACGCCTTCGACCAGGCTGCGCAGCGCCGCGCAGGCCTTGCTCTTGCGGCAGCCCGCGAGCTGCTCGACCAGCGGATTGGCCAGCGGAATGCTCAAGTGCCGGGCCAGAAGAATCACGCGTTCGCGAGTGCCCATGGCGGCAAACCATTCTTCCGCGTGCCCGCGAGCCAGGTCCTCGTATTCACGGCGGGCCACCTCATCGGCCGGATTCCCGGTATCCGGCAACAGATCCTCCATGGACAGGTTTTCACATCCGGCCGTCGGCAACGGGCTGCTCAACGAAACCAGGCCGGCGGGCGCGAATTCCCTGGCCAGGTATTCCCGGGCGGCGTCGCGCATCAGCAGCACCGCGCCACCCGCCACGGCACGCATGGGGGCGGGCGAATCCGCCGGAATCCTGGCAAATAACCAGTCCTTGTAGCGTTTCCCCTGCCGGGTCTGGCGCGCCGTCAAATGGGTCTCGAACAGATGCCAACTCTCCCCCGCGGTCAGCATCCGCGCTTCTCCCGGCGCATTGGTCCGGTAGGCGTACCGGCGGACCAGGCGCTGGAAATGAAAGGCGGTGAACTCCATCAGCACCTGCTGAACCGGCGGGGCGCAGAGGCCAAGCGCACAGATCGTGCGCCATTCATTCCAGGCGCGTACGTCGAGCCACTCGGGGTGCTCGCGCTCCGTCCACTCGGCCATTTGCGAGCGAGACCCCGCGGAAGAAGAACCCGCCGACCACGCGTCCCGTACCGGGACGCTACGGCCGGGTGGCGAAGACGCCATCGCGTCGTTTTTTCGGCGTCTCATACCATCAACAGGTTTGTGGGCATAAAAAACATGGCTGTTTCCCTGTAGGGCGAGACCTTCCGCCTTCGCAGCTCGCCACAGCGCTGCTCCAGCACAACGGCGGCCAACCCATCCGCTTCCGCCAATCCCGGCTCCGCTAGCGGCGTCGCCCTACCCATTTGGCCCATTGCACAGGTATCGAGAGTCCTCCTTCGACGACATCCTTCTTCTGGCACTCCGGCCTGGGACCGCGGGCCAGCGACGGCGCAGCCGGCTTCCGTGCCATTTCGACTGTTCCAGTACAAGAAAGGTAGAGGACCGGGGTAATTCCACAATATAAAAAGAAAAGACCCCCGCAGGAGACCAGAAAAAGGTTGATGTTGCGGCCAAGATCAGTTTCCATTCCAATAACCTGTAGTGATTCCAGAAGGAGGCTCGTATGGCAGTTCAGGGTAAAGTCATCGGCGCGGTAGCGGGCATACTCGTGGTCGTTCTCCTGGCCGTCTGCGGGGGACTGCTGTTCCTGAACCAGCAACAGGCCGGCAGAACCGCCGGACTCGAGGAGGCGGTGCTCAAGGCCGGGGCCGCGGCAGGCCTGGAGGACCTCACGCCCGAGGTGTTGAAGAACACCGCGGCCTTGCCGGAGGCCCTGCAGCGGCTGAACGATACGATCCAGGCCCAGCGCCAGGAACTGGAAACGACGAAGGAAACCCTCGCCACGGCCGGTTCCGATGCCGCCAGCGCCAAGTCGGAAGCCATCGCGCAGACCCAGCGCGCGGAGGAGCAGGCCGCCAAGGCCACCGCCCTGACCCAGGAACTCGCCGGCAAGGATGCAGAGATCGCGACCGCCAAGGCCGACGCCGCCAAGGCCGAGCAGGAAAAGCAAGCCCTGCAACAGGAATCGGCGAAGCTGAAAACGGATCTGGAAGTCGCCCAGCAAAAACTCCAGACCGTTACGGCCGCCGCCACCGCCGCCGGCGTTGTGCTGCCCACGGAAGAGGACGCTGCCGCCGCCGAGGCGGCCACGGCGGAAGAAACCGTCGCCCCGCCAACCGGGGAAGCCGTCGAGCCTGCCGCTAAACCGTCTGCCGCCGCCGAGGAAGAGGAGGAGGCAGGCAGAGAAATCGGCAAGTCCGAGATGTTCAAAAGCATCAAGTATACAGCCGCCAGCCAGACCTTGCTTTTCCGCCTGGTGGACGGGCAAAAGCTGACCTACACGGACGTGCCCGGGACCGTATACGGGGGGATGCTCAACTCCACGGATATTGACAAGTACTACCGCTTTAAAATCCAGGGCGTCTTCGCCAGCACGCCGGACGACAAACAGGCCATCCGCGATTTCTGGCGCCACATTCGCAACCGTCCGGTCAGCCGCGACGTAAAGGTGATTGACTAGACCCCGGCAAGTCGTTGGCGCTTTCGCCGAAGCGGACCGGGCCGAATCCGGCGTATTCA
The DNA here is from genome assembly GCA_018823105.1 of Verrucomicrobiota bacterium. GTDB lineage: Bacteria > Verrucomicrobiota > Kiritimatiellia > CAIQIC01 > JAGNIJ01 > JAGNIJ01. The sequence continues at coordinate 3,914 of JAHJJH010000155.1, forward strand.
CAGTCTGCATTCAGCGGGCGAGTGGCGGAACTGGCAGACGCGCAGGACTTAGGATCCTGTTCCGTGAGGAGTGGGGGTTCGAATCCCCCCTCGCCCAGGCTTCGTTCGGAGCGCCGCGACGAACGGAACCTGCCAAGCCTTCTTGAATACCCC
>JAHJJH010000156.1 GCA_018823105.1 Verrucomicrobiota bacterium
ATCCGTTGAACGACGATTCCGTGTGCGATGGTCATGTTTTTCAGCCGTTGCCGGTGCTGAAGCGCACGATCGGCAAGGTAGGGCGGCTTGGCTCAAGCCGCCGCGGCGCGTTCAGCGAACGCGCCCTACCTCATGCCTTGATTCATTCGGATTTCGAGTTTCATACTTCGAGCTTTTTATTGCGTGTTCAGGATGCCCCGCCCCTCGTTCGCAGCATAAGCCCCGTCAGGCCGGCCAAGACGAGGACCAGCGCTCCGCCCACCAGGCCGGAGACCGTGGTCCCGGCGCTCACGGCCGGCCAAGATTCGGCCTCCTCCGCCTCCTTCTCCTTCCCGGCTCCTCTTTCCGAATTCTTGAAGCCGTAGTCGGGGAGGAAGGCGGTCTTCTCCTGGACCTTGGCCAGGGTTTCGTGCGGGCCCGCGCCCCCCGTGACCTCTTCGCGGCCGCGCACTTTGGCGATGGACCACTCCAGCCCGTCCGGATGCGTCGAGGCGAACCAGCTCAAAACCCCGCCCACCAGGATCGTGGCGATGACCAGCCCGGCCAGCACGGGCCGCAGGCGGGCCGGGGCGGGAACCGGTCCGGAAGGCATCTCGACCGCCTCCGGCCGCGCCCGGGCCACGAAGGCGACCACGGCCGCCGTGGCCAATCCTTCCGCGACCCCGATCGCCAGGTGAATGGGGGACATCAGCAGGACAAACGTGCCGAACGGCAGCTCGGAAACGCCCGAGGCAGTCGTCTCCAGCACCACGCTGAACGCGCCGAGCTGCAGCCCGGCCACGGCGGCGACGATGGCCGCCCCCCAGGCGCGGACGTTGCCGCGGCTGGCGCCGGCCAGCGGTTTATAGACGAATGGATAGGCGATGAAGGCGGGATAGAAGCCCAAGTTCCAGATGTTGCAACCCAGCGCCAGCAGGCCGCCGTCCGCGAAGAACAGCGCCTGCACGGTCAGCACGGAGGCGATGACCAGGAAGGCCGCGTACGGCCCGAGGAGGACCGCGAGGATCAGTCCTCCGCCCAGGTGGCCGCTTGATCCCGTGGCCGGGATCGAGAAATTGATCATCTGCGCGGCGAAGATAAAGGCGCCCAGCACGCCCATCATCGGAACCAGCCGATGGTCCAGCGACTGCCGCACCTTGCGCGCGCACCAGGCGAGCAGTCCGGCGCTCGCCGCCCACATCGTGCCGCCGACGGCGGGGGAAATCAACGCATCGGCCATGTGCATGAGTGATCCTCCGTATATGGATCGTAGTGTCTTCCCTTGGTAGGGCGGCTTGGCTAAAGCCACCGCGGCGGGCCGGGCCGGCCCGCCCTACCGGTTCAAATTTAAAAAGGCCCAGGTCAGCCCCGCCGTGGCGGTGAAATCCGGGCCCTCGCCGCCGAGCCTGGAACCGGCGGCGAGATCGAGCGTCAGGCTGTCCGCCGGGCAATACCGCAGCCCGAGATTGAACTGAGCCACGGTATCCGCGCCGCTTGACGTTTCCCGTTCAGCGAAAACCTCGCCGACCGTCTGGATGACGTCCAGGACCTGATAGTCCAGCGCGATGCCATAGTGCAGGACGTCTTCGTCCGTCCCACCGATCCACGAGTAACCGAGGTTAAGATGAAGGCCGGCCTTCCCGCCCAGGGCCCGGGAGGCGATCCATGTGAGATCGACATCCGTCTCGCCGCTGCCCATGCCCTTGTCCTCGTCCGCCGTCGGGAATTTTACCGACGGGACGACGGCGTGCCGCGCGCCGAGAGGGCAGGATTCAATGAACTGCCATTTCGCGCCGATCACCAGGTCGCCGATCCCGTTCTCGCTGACCTGGTCCCCGGCGCCCGCGGCGTCGAGGATTTCCGTGCGCTCCTCGAACTGCCCGCCGAAGCCGAGGCCGGCTTCGACGCGGGGACACACGCCGTAGGTCAGACCGAAGGGCGCATCCCAGTGCTTCACATCTCCTTCTTTCACGTACCCGGCGCCCGCTTCAAATTCAACTTGTCCGGGTTCCGCGGGATCCGCGTCATCAATGGCCAGCGGCCGCCCCGCGTGTACCGAACCGGCCAGCAATCCGCACACCGCGAGTACAGCCAGGGTCCGCGTCGTCATCTTTCAAGCTCCTTTCCGGGTTGTTTCGCGCCGGTCTAGCGCCTGCAGCATTACTACGTATTCTAAAAACGTAACACGCGCAATAAAATAAAGAGGGGGGCGCTCCGGTCGAAAATCAGGAGAGCCGGCGGCCGGTGGTGCCGGCGGCGAGGGACACGTGCTTCAGGCCCTTGACGGCCTTGAGGCGCCGGACGATCGACGCGATGTCCCGCGGTCCGCCCCGGACGGCAACGATCTCCAGGCAGTTGGCGTGGTCGAGGTGGATGTGCTGCGTGGAAATGATCGCGTCGTGGAAGTCGTGCTGGGCGTCCGTCAGCTTCCGGACCAGGTCGGGCTTGTGATGATCGTAAACCAGAACGATCGCCCCGGCGACCTCGCCGCGGCTTTGCCATTCGTCTTCCACCAGGCTCTGGCGGATCAGGTCGCCGACCGCCTTGGAGCGGGTGGGGCATTGTTCGTTTCTGATCTTCGCGTCAAAACGCTGCAACAGCTCGCTGCTCAACGAGACGCTGAACCGGGTGATCTTCGGCATGCGCAACTCCTTTTCCCGTGCCAATCTAGCAGACCCGCCGCGTCCGGGACAAGAACAGGAGGTGGTCCGCCCATGGAGGGCTCGTGGCCCCGCGAGCCGCGGACGGCGAGGCCGCCGTCCCTCCATAATGCGACTCCGGAGCTTACCCATGGATTTTTTTAGCGCCTCTTCCGGGATTGACGTGAAGCCTGTTTCCTTGCATCATTTCAACAGCGGCCGGCGGACGCCGGAAGCGTGCCCGGGCAGGGCGCACGGCGTTCCCTGGCCGATCCGGAAGGGAGAATCAAGCCATGAAGAAACTGATCGTCGGGCTGTTGGCCTGCATCGTTGTTGTTTCCACGTCCGGGGCGGAAAGCACGGCCTTGAAGAACGGAGTGGGATGGGGGTTCCAGATCAACCAGTACCAGGACGACTTCGGCCTGGGATTGACCATGACAAGCCCCTACGTGCGCGACGCGTTTGCCTTTCGCCTGAGGGGCAACCTGATGTTCAACGAGAATGTCCGCGTTAACGAAACAGACTGGGACTCCTATTACAACTTTACCGCGGGCCTGGTCGGCGTCGCCGGCACCGTGAATGAAAGCATCCGACTCTATGGGGAAGGCGGCCTGATCGGGTTGTTCCCCTCCTCGAAGTTTTCGGGGGACGCTTTTATCCTGGGCGGCTATGGCCTGTTCGGTTTTGAATTCCACATGGATGCCCGGCGGAACTACTTCATCGAACTGGGCGGCGTCGGAACGGACGCCCGGAAGGACAAGATACCCAATCGCCCCATCTATTCGAACGGCATGCTGATCAGTACGGGCTTCCGGATCACCCTGTAGCGGCCAGCAGGGCCGCGCCCAGGGCGCCGGTCAAGCGCGGGTCGGGGGCGGTTCGGACCGGCCGGCCGAGGGCCTCGGAGAGGGCCCGATCCATCCCGGAGATCAACGCCACGCCGCCGGTAAACACCACCGGCTCGTCCAGCCGGAGTCCTGCCATCGAAGCAATACGCGAGGCCATGGCGGCCTGTACACCGGCGACGATATCCTCTGGTCGCTCGCCGGCGGAGAGCAGGCCCACGATCTCCGTCTCGGCGAAGACCACACACATGCTGCTGATGACCGCCGGGCGCTGCGCCCGGCCGGCCGCCGCACCGAGCTCTTCGATCGGCATCTCCAGACGTTCTGCCACGATTTCCAGGAAGCGTCCCGTACCGGCGGCGCACCGGTCGTTCATCTGAAAGCTCGTCACGAGACCGTGCCCGTCGACCTGGATCGCTTTCGTGTCCTGTCCGCCGATGTCGAGGACCGTCCG
>JAHJJH010000157.1 GCA_018823105.1 Verrucomicrobiota bacterium
CGCGGCGGCGTGCGTGCCGGCGCCGCCGGTGAGGGCGTTGGTCCAGGCCAGGGCGCCGACCACCGCCGCGTTATTGGTGCCGTCGATGTCCGCCGTGGCGGTGGCAAAAGCCACGGTGGCGTTGCCGCTGGTGATGTCCAGGACGGGCGTCTCCGCTGGGGAGTCGCCGAAGAAGGTCAGCGTCTTCTTCATCAGGTTGGTTCGGGCGGCGGTCTCAAGGATGGTCTCGAAGGGGAAGCCCATGACGACAAGGCGGTACACATTGCTGTATTGAATCGCGGCCACGCTGGAGCCCGTCCCGGAGGCGCCGTACACCAGCGCCGTCGTCGCGCCACCGCGGCCGTAAAATACATCGGGGTATTCCACGCCGTAGATGGCATCGGCGGTTTCGCTGAACGTAAGCGTGCCCACGCCGTCGAACACCGAACCGGTCCGGGCCGTGACACGGTTGGTCGCGGCGTCATCGCTGGCGTAGGCCGTCTTGAGCGCGTTGCTGCAGAAGACCTTGTCCGCCGCGGCACCCTTGTAGTCGAGATCCCAGGCGATCTCCGCGCCGGAGGCGAAAAGATTGCCGCCGCGCGCGAGGAAGTTGGTCACCCGCGCCTGCTCGACGCTGCTGAAGGTCTCGTTGGTGGTGGATTCCTCGCCGAGGATCCAGTACGCGGCGTGGTAGTTCGTCAGGGGGACGGCGTTGGAGGCTGCGGCCATCTGGCTGCACGAATCGAAGAACCGGCCCGCCGCGGCGATGGCCTGGCCGTGCTGGACCACGTAGTCGAAGCTGTTGATCTGCCGGGGCCGGACCATGGTCACGGAGCCGCCGATGCTGCCGCCGCTGAAGTACCGCGTGGGCGAGAGGCCCCGGTCGAAGCGCTCGAAGCCGTTGACCACCACGTGGTAGGCCCGGCCCATCGGGGAGACCCGGGCCCCGACCACCTCCGACGGCAGCGACTCGCCGCCGGCGTTCAGGGCCGTCACGCGGAAGTAGTACACGCCGCCCTCGGCCAGGTTGGTCACCGTCACGCTGGTGTTGGTGGTCGCTGTCGGGGATCCGAATCCGTAGCCGTTGGTGGACTGGTACACCCGGTAGCTGGTCGCCGCCTGGCCGCTGGCCGTGTTGGTCGCCGGCGCGGTCCAGGACACCGTCACGCCGCCGGAGACGTTGACCGCCCGCGGGGCGGTGGGCGGATCGGGCAGGAAGGCCAGCGGGACGGAAGGATTGTTGGCGTTGAGGTGCTTGATGAGCCCCTTGAAGCAGGCGCGGGAGAAGTAGAGGCGCGCGGCCGGATCCTTCAGCAGCCTCGCATCCTCCGCGTTGTTGTGATAGGCGACCTCGATGATCGTGTGATTCATGTTGCTGTTGTAGCCTTCGGAGATTTCTCCGTAGACCGAGCCATAGACATCCGACGATGTGTCCGTCCAGTCGTCGTTGAAGCCCACGCCGTTGTCGAGGTACTCAAAGTCGGTTTCGATTTCCGAATTCAGCGCTGTCGCAAACGCCTGCTGGCGGGCCTGGCAGGCCGCCGTATTGGCGGTGCTGTAGAGGCCCATCGCGCCGCGCGTGGTGCCCGCGCCGCCGTCGGCGTTGGAGTGGAAGCCGAGATAAATGCGGTCCCAGAAATCCCCGTCCGCCTCGTTGTCCATGTAGTCGGAAATGCGCGTGGGGGCGCCGACGTTGTCGTCGCTGTCGTCCAGCGTGGGCCGGTCGTAGAGGGTAGAGGCCATCCCCTCGCCGGTCATGCCTTGGACCCAGTAGCGCGAGGCCTCCAGTTCCTTCTCGTAGCCCGAAACGCCCCAGCCCCGGTTGATGTCGCCCATGCCGTTGCCAAACCGGATGGCGTCGGCGATGACCACGTCGCTGACGGGATCATAGCCCGGCGCATAGTTGGAGATGTCGACATAGCCGTTGGTGCCGGCCTCGAAGTAATACGTGCCCAGCCAGACCCAGCCCGCGCCGACGCGCCGATGGTTGACCCGGATCTCGTTGATGCCGCCGCTGTGGCGGATCCGGTAGAGCTGGCGCGCCCGGTTGCTCGAATACAGGACCCAGGTATAGACGGGATAAAACCCGCCGGTCGGGATGGTGGGCGTGTAGCGGGCGCCGGCGGTCGCGCCGTTGGTGCTGATGTACGCGTACTTGTACGGCGTGTCTCCCGCGGTGCCGTAGAAAATTGTCGAGGAGCTGTTGGCCCAGGTGCCCGTGAAGGCTACGCTGGCGTCGTCGTTGTCCAGGATGACCTGATTGGTCTGGTAGCCTACCGGGCGACAGGGCACCACCGCGGCGCCGGCGTTCAGGCAGTACTGAACAAACGTGTTGATCTGGTCAACGTTGCCCATGTCTTCGACCACGCCGTTGACCAGGCTGCGGCCCACATACCAGCCGCCGACGTTGGTGTTGGCCGTGAAGCCGTGGCCGGCGCTGCAGTACACCACGATATTGGAGAGCGCACCGTCCGGCGCCGGCGTGACGGCGAGGGCCCCTTCCTCCTCCGCCTCCGCGCCGCCGGCCGGGGGTTCGTAGTCGCCGCTGGTCAGCAGCGTGCCCTCGTAGCCCGCCGCCAGAAACGCGCCGTTCCCGTAGGTCACCCCGCGCAGCGAGTTGGTCACTCCCGAAGCGTCCGCGTTCCAGTCGGCGCCGTCGCTGGACCGCAAAATGGTCCCGTTGACGCCCACCGCGATGTAGGTCCCGTCCCCGTAGACCGCGCGGTAAAGCTGATCCGACGTGCCCGACGTCTGGGTGGTCCACGTGATGCCGTCGGGGGAGGTGATGATCCGCCCACCGGTCCCGACCGCCACGTAGAGGTTGTTACCGTGGCAGACGTCCAGCAGCCAGTTACTCACGCCGGATACCCGCGTCGTCCAGGTCACGCCGTCCGGCGACGTCAGGATCAGCCCGGTATTGCCCGCCGCCACGAATTTGTCCGTTCCGTACACCACGCCCTGCAGCCCGCC
>JAHJJH010000158.1 GCA_018823105.1 Verrucomicrobiota bacterium
ACCGCCTCCGGAGGTCGCCAGGTCGCCTGCGGTCAGCAGGGGGACCACGGTTTCCTTGTCCGTCTTCACGTCGCGTATTAATACGCTGCTGCGCTTGATGTCAACGACTTTGTACTCCTGGCCCTTGAGCGTAATGATGTCGCCCTTGCGTGCACGCATCGTGGTGCGGTCCAGGAGGAAGACCATTTGCGCGGTTAATTCCTCCTCCCGGACAGCCTGGCCCTTGACCAGGCTGATCTTCTTCTCCCCCTGCTGCAGCACCACGGTCGGGCCCTTCTCCGCGTTCGGGAGATACTCCACCACCGTAAAGCCCTGGACATCCTCGCCGATCTTGGCGAAGTAGGTCCTCTCCAGCGTCCGGAGGTTCAACTGGTACTGGAACACGCCGGCCGAGATCTCGTTGACGGCCTGGAACCGCAGGAAGAACGGTTCCGTGATCACCCGGCGCAGGCGGAGCTTGGCCGCCAGGTCCGGGAAATCCTTTGCGTTGGTCGGATCGGTTTCCGCGTTGAACTCCTCCACGTTCGAGAAACCGTCGCCGTCCAGGTCGCCCTGCGCATCGCCCCGGTCCGACGGATTCAGGCCGTACTTGGATTCCCAAAAGTCCGGGATGCCGTCGGCGTCCGTATCCAACTTGTCGATTGGAATTACCACGGGCTGTTCGGCGTTACAGAAGGGGCAGACGGCGGCGTTAAACGGGATGGGCTTCTGGCACCTCACGCAACTGACCCGCACTTCGCTGATCATGAGGCGATGGGTGCGCTGCGGCATTTGGAACGGACGGGCCAGGTTCTCCAGGCTGGCCTTGTACGTCCCCAAATCAACGGGTTTGGCCAGCCGCGGGGCGGAGGGCGCCTGATCCCACTGGCCCTGGGTCAACTGCCTGCGCACGCTGCCGATCTGGAAAATCAGGATCAGGGCCGAGCCCAGCAGGACCAGCAGCATCACCACGACGGCGACCTTGTCGTACATCTGGCTTAACCAGGTCGTTTTCTGACGCGGAGCGGTGCTCACGATGAGGCCTCCACGGAGGCCGACGCCTGGAAACGATACACTTCCACTTCCACGATCACCTTGACGATTTCCCGGCCCGCGACAATCCGCTGCTCGCGCGTGGCGGGCCCCGACGGCGCGGCCGGCGCCGACCCGGGAGCCGAGACCACCGGCGACCCCACCTTGGGAATCCCCGTCTCGTTTTCCAGTTGCAGCCGTGTGACCACGACAAAGCGCTTGTTGGCCGCCACCGCGTTGAGGAATGCCATGACGGCCGGATCGCGGCCCCGGAACGTCAGGACATAGCGTTCCCGGCTGAACAATCCCGACGGATCTAAGTATTTCTCGTCCGGCGTCTCGGCCGGCGCCGCGGGCTGCCCGCCGCCGTAGCGCTGCTGCCGTGGATCCACGAAGGTCTCGGTGACCGCGGGCCGGGCCGACGCCTCGAATACCGGCCTTTCGATCGCCATGATCTCGCTGACTTTCGAGGCATACAACAGACCGCACAGGAGATCCACCGATTCCAGTTGCGTGACCAGTCGCTGGACGTCCGCTGAATCCGGCAGGGTCCCGGCCGCGTAGCGGTCAAAAGAGAACGCAAAGCGCGGCGGCAACGCCACTTTCATGGCCGCGGCGCGCTGGTACAGACGCCGGTTCGTCCGGTCCAGCAGCAGATTGAACTCCGCGGTTTCCATTTTCTTGGGCGCCGTCTGACTCTGCTGGAGGGACGCCATCAGGGTGCGGAAAAAATCCTGCAGCACCGCGAGGTTGGCCTGGACCACGCTCACGTTTTCCTCGGATGGGAAAGGATCGCGCCCGTTCAGGATCGTCAGGCGCTGCTGGGCCGACTGCAGTTGCCGGTTCACCTGCTGGTAGGACGAGTTGAACTTCAACAACAGCACGAGCAGGATGATCAGCAGCACCAGGGTGATGGCGCCGCCGACGATCAACGTCATGTTTTTCTTCAGGTTCATACGTTCAACGGCGACTTGAGCACCAGCAGGATCTTGAACTGGCGGACAAAATCATCCTGCCCCGGCGAGGGTTGCCAGATGATCTCCGTCCCGGGACCGAACAGTGACATCTCCCGCAACCGGTCGCGGAAATCGCGGATCGTGCTGCCCGAGCCGGCCTTGTCCTGGTAAGCCAGGCCGGAAATCTCCAGTGCCCGGATCTGTCCGCCGGGCGCCATGGACGCCGGTTCGGGCGGCGGGGCATTGGGATCGCTGATCTCGGCGGCCTGTGCGCCCGAGGCCGGTTTCAAAGAGATTAGCCAGAGCCCGTCCGGCATGCTGTCGTGAACCTGGTTCACGATTTGCAGCCACTGCGTCCGCTTGGCGGAAAGGTTCAGCAGGCTGGAGATGGTCTTTTCCACCGCGTTCACCTGGATCTCGCTCTCGCGCAGGCGGTTTTCCACCTGCTCCAACTCCTGCACCCGGGCCCGCACCTTCACCATCCGCTCCTCCGCCAGCCCGCTCATTTTCACAAAATAGCCGCACCACACGCCCAGGGTGAGCAGGAGGGCCGCGGCGGCCGCCAGGAAAAGCGGTTGCTTGCGCCGGAACGCCTTGTCGGCCAGGATCTTGGGGGGCACGAGATTGATCTCGATGGGGCAGGTCAGGAACCGGCGCAGGGCCAGGCCGACCACCTGTCCCATCAGGTTGGCATAACGGGCAATCTCGTCGGTCTCGATCCCCTCGCTGACCGCGACGTTGAGGAAGGGATTGAGGTAGTCCACGTTCACCTTCATCTTGTCCTTCAGGAAGGAATCGGTGTACGGGATCGCCGAGGTCCCGCCGGCCAGCAGAATCAGGGACGGTTGCTGCCCGGTCTGCTGGCTGCGGTAAAAATTGACCGACCGGTTGATCTCGGCATGCAACCGCGTCATGATGCTGCGCACGCTCTTGGAGACCTTGTCCACCACCTCGCTCTTGGGCCCCTCGTACGCCCCGCCGAAGGCCACGAAGGCGTGCGCCTTCTTGAGGGCCTCCGCATCGCCGAACGACATGCCGAACTCCTGCATGATCTGCTGGGTGATGGCATTGCCCGCCACGGGGATGCTTCGGCTGAAGACGCGGCCCTTCTCGATGAAGATCAGATCCGTGGAGCGCGCGCCCATGTCCACGACGAGCGTGCATTCCGGCAGGTCGGTATAATTATACCGGACTGCGTTGTAGAGCGCCATCGGCGCCACGTCCACCAGGTCCGTTTCCAGCCCCGCCTGTTCCACGCAACCGGTGATCTCCTCGATGATGTCCGCCTTGATCGCCGCCAGCATGACGTCCATTTCGCCCGCGGCCCCGCCGATCAACTGGTAGTCCCATACCACCTCCTCCATCGGAAACGGGACGTTCTGCTGGGCTTCGTAAAGGATGATCTGGTAGACCTTGTCCCGGTCCACCGGCGGCAGTTTGACGAACCTGGAGAAAACCGACTGGCCGGAGACGGAGAGGAGTACGCGGCCGGGCCGGAAACCCCGATCCTGCATGATCTCGTGCAGTGTGCTGCTGATGTACGCGGAGCGCTCGCCCTCGGCCTGGGGGTCCAGATCCAGCGAGGCCACGCCGAAGTTGACCAGTTCCACTCCGCCGGATTTCAGGGCGGCGAATTCCGCCATCTTCAGATTGCTGGCGCCGATATCCAACGCCAGTATGTGGTCGCCTTTAAACATGCCCGTCAGCGTCCGCCGACCCACCGGGGCTTGATGGCCTCGTACACGTCGAAATCAATCATCGCAAAGGGCGTCTCCATGCGGTTGAGGATGAATCCATCCACGGGGGCCAACTGCTCCCACCATCGCTGCTGGGAGGCCGGCTGGCTTTCCATGGCGACCAACTGGCCCTTGAAGGTGACCAGGACCGCCATAGCCTCCACCTCGCCGTACCGGGCAATCGTGCTCGGGTGGAGATACATGTCGCTCATGTGCCGCCCCTTCTGGATCGTGACGTATGTCACCTCGCCGCGGAACAGCACCTGGGTGCGCTGGGTCGCCTGCTTATCGCGCGCCAGCACGTAGTACGTAAAGGTCAGCTCTTCCATCCATTCCGGAGCCGTATCGTACTGGGTGAGGATTTGAAACCAGTTCCGCGTGCGCGCCGTGGCCTGGCTCTTGAGCAGGGAGTACTGGGGGGTGGCGGCCTTTCCCCCCTTGATTCCGCGGATGGAGACCGGGCGGGCTTCAGGCTGCTGGGCCAGCACGTCGAGCGACAGGCCCGCCATACACAGGATCATCAAAACGATCAGGCCACATGACCACTTTCTCATCCTGGCTCCTCCTCCGCTGTGCTTGCTCCGACTCGAAGTCCCGCTCCCCCCGCAACGGCGAAAATCATCCCCCTGCACGCCCATCGAAATACACTCCACGGGACCGGGCCGGCATCCCCCCCGCACCCGAACGAAGACTCCGCAACTTTGATGCACTATAAGCAGGAACGGGAATGCGAGTCAACAGTTGAAAACAGAAGATTGCGGGGTTTTTACCTTGCCAAACACCCGTCTCTCCCGTCATGTTTACAGGCCAGGGGGGCCATGCGGATCGGCGTCATACTGCTTCTGGCGGGATTGCTGATCGCCCTGCTCTATCTGTTCACCCAGGGGCCGGCGACAATGGAGGGGGATGGACAACCGGACTATGTCCAACTTAGTGAAAAATATTTCGACATGCTGTTCGCCCCCCTGGACAGCACTTTATCAAGCCCTACCCACGAACTGGCGTCTTTTGCCGTGATTTGCCGGCAGCGGGCGGCCCAAAACGGCCCGGACGCCGAAGCGGCCCAATTGAGCTTTCGCCTTTGCACCCGGCTGATGACAATCACCCGGATTCGCGAACAACTGGCCGCGGAACTTCGCCAGTATGAAACCGCACCTCCTGCCGTCATGAAAAAAACCTCCTCTCTCCGGGGGGAACCCCGGAAAGAGGTCGACGCCACGGCGGCAGAGCAAAAGCGCCGTCAACAGTTCTTCATCAACCGGATGCTCCAACAGAAGTGGCTGCCTGCCGTTCAGGAACACCGGCCGGGATGCGAGGATTTGCTGCGGCAGATCAGGCAGATCCAGGCAAGGCCCAAGACGCTATGGACCTACTTGCAGGAATGGCTGGCCCCCCTGGCGCGCGCCGTGGGCAAGGCGCAGGACTGGCTCTTCGGGGATTCATCCGCTCGCACCCCCGCCGATTCGAGCCGGACGGCCACTTGCGGCCGATGCCAGGGGACAGGCGTCTTGACCTGTCCGGAATGCGGCGGATTCGGGAAAGTGGATAGCGGCGAAATGGAGCCTTGTCGCCAGTGTGGGGGCACGGGCCGTTACAAAAAGCGCATGACCGACGGTTTTTTACCTTGCACGTTCTGCCGGGGCACCGGCCATACCGCGGTCTCCAAACGCATCACTTGCTCGCGCTGCAAGGGCAAAGGACACATCGAATGCCCTGATTGCCGGGGATCCGGAAAAACCACCCGCTGAAGAAAACGCATAGCGGCGGGCTTCTCCTTGTTCACGCTCGGGGGATTTGCTTCTGCCCCCCTTCGCATCAATTCGCGTTACAAGGCGGCCCATCATTGAATGGACCTGCGCATGTAGGGCCGCCGCTTGCGGCGCGCCACCCAACGGCCATTCGCAAGCGAAGGCCCTACCTTAACGTCTTGTCTGTTATGGCCCGACGTATCGTTCGCGGTTCAGATCCGCGTGCCCGCCAGGATCACCGCGTTTTTCGGAATCACGATGATGCCTTCGCGGATCGTGTACTGCTCGGTCACCGTGTTGTCGGGCTTGCCGTCCGGCGCGATGTAGGAGCCGTCGCCGATGCGCGCGTTTTTATCCACAATGGCGTTGCGGATGAAGCAGTCGCGGCCGATGCCGACGCGCGGCAGGCCGGCCGGCGCGCCGTCCATCTCGTAGTAATCCGCGCCCATGATCACCGAGTGCTCGACCACGCTGCCCGGCCCCACGATCGCACGAATGCCGACAATGGAATGCAGAATGCGGTGGCCGGAGATGATGCACCCCTCGGAGAGGAGGCACCGGTTCAGGTCACAGCAATTGATCTTGGAGGGGGGCAGGTAGCGCATGCGGGTATGGATGGGCGCATCGGCGTCGTAAAAGTTGAAGTCCGGCACCACCTCCGTCAGCGCCACGTTGGCCTCCCAGAACGAACGGATGGTCCCGATGTCTTTCCAGTAGCCTTCGAAAATGAAGCTGTAGACCTGGTGCCTCTCGATGGACAAGGGGATCACGTGCTTTCCGAAATCCGGCAGGTCATTGTCCAGCAGGTTCTTCAGCACGGCCGTGTTGAACACGTAGATGCCCATGCTGGCCAGATAGCGCTCCTCCCGGTACAGCGGGGCCCGCAGCGAGTCCAGTTCCGGTGTCTGGCCCGGTTTTTCCACGAAGCGCACGATCTGCTTCTGCTCGTTCACCTGCATGATCCCCAGCACGCCTGCCTCGCCGCGTGCCACGGGCTTGGTGGCGATGGTCACCTCCGCACCCGTCTCGATGTGCTGCTTGAGAACCTCTGCAAAGTTCATCCGGAAGAGCTGGTCGCCGGACAGCACGACGATATAGTCCGGGTTTTCGTCCATGAAATAACGGAAGTTCTGGCGCACGGAGTCCGCGGTGCCTTGATACCATTCCTCGGAGCCGGGCGTCTGCTGAGCCGCCAAGATCTGCACGTAGCCCTGCGAGAACTGGTCGAACCGGTATGTCGTCTGTACATGCCGGTGCAGGGATACGCTGTTGAACTGGGTCAGCAGGAAGATCTTGCGGATGCCGCTGTTGATGCAATTGCTGATAGGGATATCCACCAGCCGGTATTTGCCGGCGATGGGCACGGCCGGCTTTGATCGGTCCCGCGTCAATGGCTGCAGACGAATCCCCTCACCCCCGCCCATGATCACGCCCACGACATTCATAAAGCACCTGCTGTTGGTTTATGTTTTCATCATAGCGCGGCGGCAGGCTTGAAAGCAACATCAGGGGAAAAGAGTGACAAAGCGGCAAAGTGCGGCATACGCCGCCCGCGGAGTAAAAGCCGTTTCGTCAGTCCCCTGTAGCGGCGGCTCCCCGCCAGGGGCGGGGCAAGCTGTGAGCTCGCTCCGCGTTCCGCGGGGCCGCACAAAAACGGCGTTTCACAGAAACGCCGCTACAACATTCGGCGGCGGGCCGGAACCCGGCGTTAGGGTTCAGGGCGGAACGGGGTGTTCGTGAGAAAGCCTCTTTCACTTTTCCCACCTTCGCCCCTTGTAATTCTGCCACTTGGCCATTCTGTCACTTGCCTTGGGCCGGCCCGGCCGCTATACTTCGCCCCTGCATTTGGAACCAACGCAAGCTCAAGAGGCGCGCATGAAACTGGGTGTCATTGGCGGGACGGGTTTGTACGACCTGGTGGGGCTCCGGGACGTGAATCCCGTGGCCCTCGACACGCCGTTCGGAAAACCCTCCGAGGCGTACCTGCACGGCAGGCTGGGCACCATGGAGGTCTATTTTCTTCCCCGCCACGGACACGGGCACCACATCATGCCCTCGGAGATCAATCACCGCGCCAACATTTACGGCTTCAAGGACCTGGGCGTGGAGCGCGTGATCGCGATCAGCGCCGTGGGCAGCCTGCGGGAAGACCTGCGCCCGCGCGATGTCTGCCTGCCGGACCAATACTTTGACCGGACCAAGCAGTCGGCCGATCACACCTTTTTCGGGGGGGACCTGGTGGCCCATGTCGCCTTCGCCGAGCCGATTTGCCCGGACCTGCGACACCAGCTTCACGCCGTCGCGCAGGAAATCGTCTCCGGCGACGCGCGGTACCAGGGCCAGCGCGTCCAGAACGGCGGAACCTACGTGAACATGGAGGGCCCCGCCTTCTCCACCAAGGCCGAGTCGCTGTATTACCGCCGGTTCGCGTTCGACGTCATCGGGATGACCGGCCTGGCGGAGGCCAAGCTGTGCCGCGAGGCGGAGATCTGCTACGCCTCGGCGTGCATGGTGACGGACTACGACTGCTGGCACGAGTCCGAGGAGACCGTTTCCGTGGAGATGGTCCTGACCCATCTGAAAGCCAACGCGGGCCTCGCGGGGGAAATCCTGCGCCGGGTCGTTACCCGGTTGACGGACGCCCGCCCCTGCCCCTGCAGCCGCGCCCTGGAGAACTGCATCATCACCCGCCCCGATATCATCCCCCCGGCCCAGCGCGAGCGCCTCGCGCCAATCGTCGGGAAATATCTGAAGTAACAGGGGCGTCCCCGCCCGTGAGCATCTGTAGTTCCGCCGCTCCGTCGGCGGAAAAGCTCTCCGGCGACAGAGCGCCGGAGCTACAATCCCCAAAACACAACGCCCCCCGATAAACGGAGGGCGTTGTTTGATATCCCCCGGGTTTCCGATCAGATGTTCGTCGTCTCGGCCGGCACTACTTCGGTCGTTGTTCCTTCTGTAGTCGTCGCGGGTGTCGTGGGTTGTCCCGGACTGTAAATCGTGATGGGAGCGGCGTCCCCCACGATGTCGCCGGTCTTGCCGCCGGATTCAATCCAGGTGCCGATCATCTTGCGACTGCTCAGCACCTGGTTCGCCTCGGTTGACGTAATGACCTCCCCCTGAAACGTGCCGGCCATGGTTACCGGATAGCCGGCCTTGCTGGTGCCGGTCGCGTTAAACTGGGCGATGAGGGTTCCGCCTATGGCCTCGCCCTCCGTGGGATCCTGGCCGAGGGAAGAGCGGATGCTGCCCATCCGGCCCTCATACACGGCCCCGGTGTTGTCCACGATTCTCAAGTACTGGCCCTCGTGATGAACCGTGAAGGTGAAGATATCGAGCCCGGTCGTCCCGCGGCCCTCGCCGCCGTAGGATTGATAGGCCGCGGAAATGTCGGTGCCCTGCGGGACAACCGTGGAGCCGTAGTCAATGGTCCAGGCGCCGGTCTTGTAATCAATCGTTCCGGTGATCCCGCTGCCGACGAGCCCCCCGACCCCGTTATCGCGAAGGACATAGGTGGTTCCGACGGACAGGGTGACCGAACCCGGCACCACCGGCGGCTTGGACAACAGGCCGGAATTTGCAAAGTTGGTGACCCCCGGCGAAGTCGTCGGCGCCTGTTGGATATACGTGACGGTGTAATTGGCGATCAGGGTTCCCTCAAAATTCATGTATAGGAAGCCCGAGCTGTAATCGATGGTGCCAAATCCTTTCGGACTGCCGGTCAGATTGCCGTCCCCATCGGAATCCGTGAGCGTCAGTCCCCCGGCGGCCACATTAAGCGTACCCTTCACAATGGGTACAAACTGCAGCGTCCGGCTGGCCGTGGTTCCATTCACGGCAATGGGACCCTCTGTTTTCGCTGCCGGCCCCGGCGGGACCGAACCGCCCGCCTGCCCGCCCGAGGTATTCCCGACCACCTCCGTCACGGTGCCCACGCCGGTATAGTCGGACACCAGGTAGCCCGCCCCCGCCCGACGATAGACGCCGCTGAAATTGACCGCATTATAGCGCTCATTCCAACTGTCCACCCCGCCCCCGGTGGTCCACCCCCCCTCGCACCCGATGAAGATCGTCAGGGCAACAAACGCGACCAGCGCGAGCAAACAGGCTTTCATTTTCATGGACCAGATCTCCTTTATTGGTTTCAAAAGTAACTGCCCACCCGGTATCTCGTCAATGCCGAAACCTTCTCGCTATCTATTGATCGCCTCTTTGGTAGGG
>JAHJJH010000159.1 GCA_018823105.1 Verrucomicrobiota bacterium
CCTGCGCGCGAGGCGTTCCGGTTTGTTTTTTTCACGGATGTCCATACCCGCGTCGAGTGGGAGACGCCGCTGGCCCTCGAGATGGCGGCCAAGGCCATCTATGCGCAAGCCGCCGACCTGGTGATTGGCGGCGGCGATTTGATCACCGATGGTTTCGATTCGTTGGCGGAGACGGTCGCGCCGCGTTGGGACGCGTTCATGGAAATGTGGAATTCGTTGCGCGGGCCCAAGGAGACCGCCATCGGCAATCATGACCTCGTCGCCGCCAGGCCGGCGGACGGGTCTCCGGCCAGTCCGGACCCCCGCGCGATTTTCCGGGAAAAACTCGGCGTCCCGCGGACGTATCGCTCTTTTGAGGCGGGCGGCTGTCACCTGGTGTTGTTGGACGGCATCCAAGTCACGGATACCGAGCGGAACTACCGGGGCTTTATTGAGCCTGCGCAATTGGACTGGCTGCGGGGCGACCTCGAGGGCGTGGCGCCGGAGACCCCGGTGATTCTCATCACGCATATCCCGTTGCTGACGGCGTTTTATCAGGTCACGCAGGGCGCAACGGAACCCGCGCCGGACCATCGCGTCATGGTCAACAACCGGGACGTACTCAAACTGTTCGAGCGGCATAATCTGCTGCTGGTGTTGCAGGGGCACCTGCACGTGGACGAAATGCTGCGTTGGCGGAGGACGACGTTCATCACGGGGGGGGCCGTGAGCGGCGCCTGGTGGCGCGGACCCCGGCGCGGGACGGACGCCGGGTTCGGCGTGGTGACCCTGCGAAACGGGCGGGTGGAATGGGAGTACATCAATTACGGCTGGATTCCCCGGCGGCCGGCGGATGCCTGATCAGCGCATCAGGTGAGAATAACCTGCATGACACATTTTATAAAGTGTGTCACCCGCTGATGTTGCGCGGCCGCAGGCCCTTGCCGGATTGGCGTTTTCAAGAGACCGGTTTTCCGCTATTCTTCCCATGAAAGAATCGTGCGCCGGGGAATCGGCGTAAAGCGGCTTTTGGATAATGAATAGAACGGATTCCATGGCGTCCAAACAGATGGGCGACGATGGCGTGGACGCCCGGCAGGTGCGCCGCTGGGTTCAGCAGGCGCGGGGCGGCGACGAGGAAGCCTTCGGTGAGTTGATGAAAGCCTATTACCAGCGGGTTTACAGAATGGCCTGCGGCATGGTGAACAACCCGGACGACGCCCGGGACGTGTCGCAGCAGGCCTGGGTCAAGGCCTGGAAAAACCTGCCCCGGTATCGGGAGTCTTCCTCCTTTTATACGTGGCTTTACCGGATCGTCTCGAATACCTGCCTGGATTTCCTCCGTCACCGCGCGCACCTCGGCGAGCAGCCCTTGCCGGAGAATGTGGACTTGGTGACTCCGTCCGATCCCAGCCCGGCGCCCAGCCGCCACTCCCGGCCGGACCAGGAGGCGGAGCGCGCCGAGGTCCGGCAACTGTTCGATGAGGCGCTGGCGGAATTGTCCCCGGAACATCGCATGACCCTGACGCTCCGGGAGATCGAGGGGCTGGCGTACGGCGAGATCGCCAATGTCATGGGCTGCCGCACGGGAACCGTCATGTCGCGGCTGTTTTACGCCCGAAGGCACATGCAGCGGAAATTGAGAGGCCTGCTATGAACTGTCGCAAGGCCAGAAAATGGATCAGCCTGGACATGGATGGGGAACTCTCCGTCGGGAGAAAAGAGCACTTGTATAATCATATCCGGCGCTGTGGATCGTGCAATGCTCTGCGTGATCGCTGGTTGAGCCTGGGCGACCGACTGCGCAGCCGGGTCGGCACGCCTGTCCAGACCGCCGAGGCCGCGTGGGCGGACGTTTGTCGAACCATCCGGCTGGAGAAGCGGGAAGAGGCCTGGCTCCCTGGGCTTCTGGTAGGACTCTCGTGGCGCTGGGCCGCCACGGTGGTGTCCATGCTGGTGCTGGGTGCGGCGCTGGGGACGGGGATCTGGTTCCGGTCGGGACGGGCCTGGCCGATGATCGCCCGCGCGCCTGCGTCCGTCGTGGAGTGGGTGGAAACCGGCTTGCCGAAGGCCTCCACAATGGTGTACGAAGATCAGGAGTCGGGCTTGGTGGTCATCTGGGTCGAGGAACAGAACGGGGGACGGCATGCGGGTTCGTGACCAGTTCGGGATTGGCGTCATGCTGGTGCTGGCCGCCGGCCTGTGGCTGGCCGCCGGTCAGCCGGCCCGGGCGCAGGAGGTCGTCACGCTCCAGGCCACCATGATCCTGGCGTCAGACCAGCCTACGGCCCAGGATCCGCGGCTCGACAACATCGAGTATAAGCTCCGTCGCACGTTCCGCTTCGAGTACTACAAGCACATCGGGGAGGGTTCGGCGGCGGTCAATCTTCCCGGCGCCACGGTTCTGAACCTGGGGGGGGGCTTCCAACTCAACCTCGCCGCCGCGGATGCCGGCAAGGGGCGCGTGCGCGCCGCGGTCCAGTGGATGCGCGGCGGGGAGGCCGTGCTGAACACCACCGTGGTCATGAGCCGCGGCGTGCCCGTCGTGCTCGGGGGGATCTCCCACGGAGGGGGCACTCTGATCGTGACGCTCGTCGCCCGGTGATGCCGACGCCGGATTCGCGTTTCTACTCGACGCCCACCCGATACATCCATGGGCCCGGCCCGAGGGCCCCGGTGTCGCCGTGCGTGATCCAGTCGCCTTGTCCGGCCAGGTTGGTTGCGATCTTCATGGCGGACTGCGGCTGGACCGCCAAGTTCGTCAGTCGCTCGACATTGTAGAGGACGCCCGAGACGCCCACCCAGCGCAGTGCGATGTTCGACTCTCCGTCCGGGCTCGCGATGCCGGCCACGCACAGATAGGATTGCCCGTTGGTCGGGTGGGTCCCGGCGCGCCACTCGTCCCTGTTCGTGAAGCCGTCCTCGTCGCCATCCAGAGTGCCGACGACGGGATTCGTGGGATCCAGGCCGTAGGTCAAGTACCAGAGATCCGGCACGCCGTCCCCGTTCGAATCGGCGTGTGCCGGATCCGGTGACAAGACCACCAGGCCGCACACGCAGCGCCGGTTCGCATCTTCGCCCGCGCTCTGGAGCCGCACGCCGGGCTGGCCGGTCCGGGGATCGAGCACGCCCAGACGCACCGAATATACACCCGTGGCCGCGCCGCTGATCGTAACCGACTCCGTGTGTTCCAGCAGGGCGCCGGGGAGCGCCTGCCGCAGATCGCAGGACAGCGTTCCGGTCCAGGCCGGCGTTCCGTTCGTGTAACATAAGGCCAGTTCGACGGGGAAGCGATGGTAACACGGCGCCGAACCCGAGTTGGTGAAGACAACGGTGACATCGAACGGCCAGTCCAGCCATATCCGGTCCGGCCAAGCCACCCGCTCGAGGTGCAGATTGTAGCCCAAGGCGCGCTTCATAGCCTGGAGTTTCACCTGGTTGCCGCTCCATTCGTGCCCGCCGGCCGGGCCCAGGCCGGTGAAGTGGTAATCGCGGATCACCGTCATTACGTCATTGAAATCGTTGGACCACGTTCGTTTCTGGTCGTCTTCCGGGCTTTCCCCGGTGATGGGATTGAAGCGCCAGTTGTTCACGGCGGCCGTATTCACCATCGTGAACCCGTAATACAGGCTCCAGTCGCCCGTGTCGTCGCAGTCGGGAAATCCGTAAATGCACGGCGCGGTGAAGGATGGGAAGTAGTCTTCGTGAAACCCGAACTGGACACCGATCGAATCCGGATCGCGCGCGTAGCGGATCTGGATGGGCGTATTGGTGAAGAGCCGGTACGCGTCGCGCACGGCGACTTTCGCGGCGGAGCCCGGCTCGTGCGTCTCGCAGCCCGACTGGTGCCATTCGCCCCAGAGGCCGAGCAGGCCGGCCTGGATCGCCGTGATGCGCGGATCGCCGTCATAGCGGCCCCGGATGGCGGCGATAAACTGCGTCATCTGCGTAATCATGGCGGCATTGTTCCAATCGGGCGTCCAGCCCGGTCCGTCCCCGTCGCAGTCCGTGTAGGTCCAGTAGGTTAAGTTCAGCGGCGGCTCGATGAGGAAGCGGGGGAAATCCCGTTGCAGTTCCCCGCCGGTGTAGAAACCGGTAATCCCGCTGTTCTCCCCGTCGGGATAGTCCGCGACGGGCCGCAGGATGAACGTCGCGAGGGGATCATCGTCCAGGATCGGCTTGAGGTGATTGGTCTCGAACCGGCCCCAGGCGAAGGCCTGGTCGGCCGTCTCCACCTCGCGCCAGGGCATGTAGACGTGATACACCGTCGAGCTATAGAAATTGTCCGGCGCGCCTTCCGCGTAATCCGTGGCCCACAGGATGAAGCCCTTGTGCGGATTGTTGAGGTCCAGCGCGGTTTTCACCGGCCATACTTCGCCCGCGGAGGCGACGAGGCTAAATGCCAACAGCACCAGAATGGCCAGCCGGCCGCCGCCCCGCCGGTTTTCGAGATCTTGCCCTTTGCTTCTCACGACCTGTATCCAAGCAAAACACCTTGCCGGGGCAGGGTCAAAAGCATTTGGACCCTTTCCGGCGCCGCCTGTTGATTCCTCCTGCAAGCTGATGGGAAAGAATACCCCGGATGCGATAAGGGATAAACCCCCGGCGCGCGTTTATCATGAGGGGGAAACTTGTGCTTTGCGCAGCACTGTTTGCGGATCGGCATAGCACATGGTACCTTGCCGCGCCGGGCGGGGAGAAAGGGATTGAAGCGGCGAGGGAAGCCGGTAGCATGCTGTTGGAGCTGAACATGACGGCCTCGCGAAGACCAAAGACAACCGAAACCCTGATAGGGCGGGCGATCCCCTTGGCCGGGCTGGTGGAGTACCAGGCCGGGGCGGTGGTCAGCCGGACGGTGCTTTCCAAGAAAGCCGGCACCGTGACCGTCTTTGCCTTCGATAAGGGCCAGGGATTAAGCACGCATTCGGCGCCATTTGATGCGATGGTGTGGATCCTGGACGGCGCGGCGCGCATCACGATCTCCGGCAAGGCCCTGCGCGCGAAGGCGGGCGACATGGTCATCATGCCGGCTCACGAGCCGCACGCACTGAAGGCGGTCCAGCGGTTCAAGATGGCGCTGGTGATGATCAAGAGCTGATGGGGAATGCATCTGCTGATACAGATGGGCGTGGCGGCCGGAATCGTGGCCCTGTGCGTGCTTGGACTTGGCCTGGCACTGAATCGCCGGAGCCGGCGCCACGGCGCGTGCAGTTGCAAGGGAGTGACCGACGAAAGCTCCACTTGCCCCTGCCCATCTTCACCTGAACAACGAACACTGAACACCCATTCTTCCTGACACCTGAAACCTCCCATGATACGCAAGGGCAATATTCAATGGTTGCTGAATGAGCTGCCGGGGCTTGTAGGGCAGGGAATTCTGACGGCCGGGCAAGCCGAATCGCTTCGTCGTTACTACGCATCGTGCAGCGCATCGTCCGGGCGGCGCTGGCTGCTGACACTCTTCGGTATCCTGGGCGCGGTCCTTGTCGGTTTTGGCATCATCCTGCTGCTCGCGCACAACTGGGAGCAGCTTTCGCGCCCCGTGCGCGCCGGACTTTCCCTGTCGCTTCTGCTGTTTGGCCAGGTCATGGCGGGCCAGGCGGTGTTCCGCCCCGCGCCGACAGGCGGATTGCGGGAGGCCTCCTCCGCCTTCCTGGTACTGGCCGTCGGCGCCTCGCTCGCCCTGATTACCCAGACCTATCACTTCGCCGCCGACGCCGAGACCTTCACCCTGACCTGGACGCTGCTCGGCCTGCCGCTGGTGTATACGCACGCCGCGGTCATGCCCGCCCTGTTCTACCTGGCCGGGATCTCCACCTGGTCCCTGATGACCATCGAAACCGTCGGCCCGTCCTGGTACTGGCTCCTGTTGGCGCTGCTGACGCCCTCCCTGGCGAGCCTGTTTCGCCGGGATCGGTACCAGGCCCGTGCCGCGGTGATGCTCTGGGGTTTGGCTATCAGCCTGCTCATCCTCTGCGGGGTCATGGTGGGCGAGTTGAAAGAAGAGTATCTCCTGCTGATGTACGCGTTGTTGTGTGCCGCCTTCTATCTTGCGGATGCCCTCTGGTTCGAGGAAGCCCCGACCTTCTGGCAGCGTCCGCTGAAACTGCTGGGCGTGGGCGGCATCGTCATCATGGCGTTTGTTTTGAGCTTCGACTGGTCGGCCGGGTTGCTTTCGGGCGTGGAATTCCTGGAGCTGGTGCGGGGCGGCGTGGCCGGGATCCTGCTGGGTGCGGGGCTGCCCCTGCTGTTCGCGGCCCTGGCCGCGCTGACCGTGCTCCGACGCCGTTTCGGACTACTGGCTTTCGGGCTGTTTCCGTTCTTTGTCTGGTTCGGCCCCATGACGGGCAAGGGGCTGATGTGGCTGTTCGCCAACGGGTATCTCTTCGCCCTGGGTTTGATCATCCTGGTGACCGGCGCCCGGCAGCGGCAGATCGGGAAAGTGAATGGCGGCATGCTGATCCTGGGCAGCCTGATCGTCTTGCGCTTTTTCGACAGCGACCTGTCCTTCGTGGCCAAGGGCATTGTGTTCATCCTGCTGGGCTTGGGCTTCCTCGCTGCTAACATGATTATGCTCCGACGGAAGGGAGGCGATTCGTGAAGCGCCGCCTGGTCCTGGTTGTGTTTCTGGCCGCGTGCGCCGCGCAGTGGATGGCCGCGTCGTGGAAGATCGTCGAGCACGAACTCACGCTCCGGCGCGGCGACGTGTACCGGTTCAAGACCACCCCGGTGGATCCGGTGGATGCGTTCCGAGGACGCTACGTGGCCGTCCGGGTCGCGGAGAACACCGCGCCGTTCGCGGGCCCGTGGGATGGAAAGCGTGACCGATGGATGTACGCGGAATTGGCGGCCGGCGAAGACGGGTATGCCCGGTTTGAGGGTCTCCACGACCGGTGGCGACCCGGCGCGGCTGCCATTCGAACGCGGATCACGTCCTTTAACGATCAGGAAAATATAGCCCGGCTCGACCTTCCGCTCGACCGGTTCTACATGAGCGAACGTATCGCGCCACAGGCCGAGCGCGCCTATCGCGAGCACAGTCAGCAGGGCACGCGGGACGCCTGGCTGGCTGTTCGCGTCTGGCGAGGCCGCGCGGCCATCGAGGAGTTATACATCGGCGACCGGCCCATCCTTGAGATCGTAACGCAAGCCGCCGCGTCGCGCGGGCCGGGGCTGTGAGCGGGTTCAAGGCGCTATCCCGATTTGCAATCCTGCCTATTGTAGCCGCGGCTACTGGTTCACCGGTAGCCGAGGATCTTGAAGAATCCGCTGGGCCCATGGATGGGGATGTGGTTGGTCTGTGTGGACCCGGTCCCGGAGGTTGCCGTCGTGTTCGTCTGCCAGCTTGCCCCCGGATGATCCGCCGACAGGACTCGGTAGGTACAGCCTTCAAGGCCCAGATGCTCCATGCGAAGCGTGCCGTTCTCGTAATAGAGGCGAAGGAATTCGGGCACACTGGTTAACTGATGCGACTGCAGGCGGGGCAGGAACGTGGACTCGTACTGGATGCCCGTGGTGCGGTCCAGGTAGGCCAGGGGATTGCCGGGGTCAATGACGCAGATGAGGGGCAGTGTGAATGTGCCCAGGCCGCCTGAATAAGCATACCATTCGGTGGAGGTATCAATGGGGCAGAACCAGCAGACATAGTCGGCATCCAGAACCGTGCGAACCGATGCCAGTTCGCACACGGTGTATTTCATGTATTGGCAGTTACCGCACGTCTCCCGCCCGGCCAGCAGCAGGATGAGTCGGCCGGAATTCAATGCCTGCTCGACGGCGGAAGCCCGCGAGTCGCACCAGGAAACCGGATCACTCCATGCCGGCGGGGCCCGGCCAAGGGCGGCGGCGGTCGCCAGGATCAGGAGCCGCGCGGTTGTTTTGCCCGATATCATCATGACTTCACTTTGAACCTGGCGCCAACTTCTATCATCAGCGTACCCCGGGGCCCAAAATAGGGAAATGGGAGTGAACGTCCAACTTCCAATGCTCAACGGCCAACACCCAAGGGTTGGATGTTGGAAGTCGGGCGTTGATTGTTTGACGTTTGTATGGACCGGTAGAGCGAGGTCTTCCGCCTTCACGGCTCGCCACAGCGCCGCTTCGGCGCGAGCGGTCTTGCACTGGCGAAGAAGGAGCGACCGGACCTGATGATCCTCGGCGTCATGATGGCGACCAACGCCGAGGGCTTCGAGGTCAGCCGTAAAATTCCCGAATCGCCCGAGCTCAAGAATAGGTCCGTGATTATGGTCGTCGGCATCCGCAAGGAAAGGCACCTGCCCTTGGCCTTCGAGCCGGATGAGCCCTGGCTACCCGTGGACAGCCTCTTCGAAAGACACATCGAGCCAGCGATGCTGCTTGCCGAGATTAACGGATCGGCTGACGCGCCGACCCGTCTTCATGCGGCGCCGCTGAACACGGCATAAAGATTTATCCTTTAACCGGTTGCGCGGCTTTTCCGCTGCTGCCCATGATTGGTTTTGGTTATCTCGAGGGCCGTCTTTCTCGCGGCTGCGCTCATAACGTAATAGTCGGGGAAATTTATTTAATTATTTTGCTTGAAGTATTTCAATCAGAATGTAATTTTCGCCAAGTTTGACCAATCTCCATAAGCCGCAGTGAATGAATTGAGGACTTCGGAATGAGCGATATTTACGCATACAACAGGGAGATCGGAAGAGC
>JAHJJH010000160.1 GCA_018823105.1 Verrucomicrobiota bacterium
CGGCGGCGGCGGACCCGCCGCTCGATCCGCCGGGGACCCGATCGAGATCCCACGGGTTGCGCGTTACCCCCAGCGCCGAGTTTTCCGTGGTGGACCCCATGGCGAACTCGTCCATGTTGGTCCGTCCGAAAAAGATGACGCCCTGCCCCCGCAACCGCGCAACGGCCGTGGCATCGTAGGGCGAAATGTAGCCCTTGAGAATCCGCGACCCGCAGGTGCACGGCTGTCCGCGCACATTGAGGACGTCCTTCACGGCCAGCGGGACGCCGAGCAGCGTCCGCCGGTCGCCGCCCCGCCGGGCGGCATCGGCCTCGCGGGCCCGGGCCAGGGCCTCGTCAGGATTAACCCAGACATACGCACCGACGCGGCCGTCCCGCTGCTCGATCGCCGCGAGCAGGTAGCGGACCAGTTCCTCGGAGGAACATTTTCCGCGGGCCAGGGCTTCGGCCGCTTCGTGCATCGTCAAACTGGACAGGCCCCCCATTCCGGCATTCCTCATTCGATGATCTTGGGTACGATGAACTGCCCCTGCCTTTCCGAGGGCGCGTTCTTCATCGCCGTGTCATGGTCGAGGCCAGGCAGGACCTCGTCTTTCCGGAAGACGTTATGCACCGGAAAGGCATGAGCCGTCGGCTCCACTCCTTCGACGTCGAGGGCGTCCAGTTCGCGCACGTAGCCGAGCACTTGTTCCAGTTGGGGTTGGAACACGGCCACCTCTTCATCGGTCAGGTGAAGCCGGGCCAGGTGCGCGACATAACGCACATCGAGCTGCCCGGCATCTTTCCGGTACGCCTCCGGCATGATGGTGTATCCTTTTCGGGTTCTTCCAAAACCTTGAAGGTGGGCGCAGTATAGGGTTTGCGGGGGTTCCGGGCAAGCCGCCAGGTTCGCCGTGCACGGGGACTGATCATCCGGACCCGCTCAACGACCGCCGGAGTAATCCGTTCGCGCCGTGCCGCCCTGTTTAGAACTCCACGGACGGCGCTTTGGCCGCGTCCTCGACGGCTTCGAAGTAGTTCTTCTTCGCGTCAAAGCCGAAGGCGCGGGCGAAAAGATTGGCCGGGAAACGCCGGACGGCCATGTTGTAGTCGCGCACGACTTCATTGAAACGCCGGCGCTCCACGGCGATGCGGTTCTCGGTGCCCGCCAGCTCGTCCTGGAGGGCCATGAAATTCTGGTTGGCCTTCAACTCGGGATAGTTTTCCACCACGACCATGAGCCGGGCGAGCGCGCTTTCCATCTGCGTAGCTGTCTGCGCCTTTTCGTCCGTGGTCTTCGCTTCGCCCCACTGGCTGCGCAGGCGGGTGATTTCCTCGAACAGGCGGCTCTCGTGGGCGGCGTAGCCCTTGACGGTGTTGACCAGGTTGGGGATCAGGTCGTACCGGCGCTGGAGGACGGTTTCGACCTGCGCCCACGCGGTGTCGGTGTTTTCGTCCAGGCTGATGAGCCGGTTGTAGGCGCCGATGCTCACCAGCACAAGGATCACGATGATGACGATGACGACGAACAATGTGTTTTTCATTTCAATTCTCCAGTTGATTCATCACGGCGTCGCCTACCAACTGCGCGAAGCGCCGCCACCACCCGAACTGCCGCCGCTGAAACCGCCGGAGCTTCCTCCGCGGCTCCCGCCTCCGCTGGACGAGGATCGGGGCCTCGAAGACGATCCCGACGAGCCCCCTTTGCTTTTTTTCCCGAAGATGGCGATCAGGAAGATGATCACGAGGAAAACCCCGACGAAGACCAGGGCCCCTATGCCGCCGGCGGGAATCCCCGTGTCGGTTGAAGCGGCGGCTGGCGGGGCGCCGGTCAGAGACATGCTGATCTGGGCCGGCGGCGGCGCGGTCAACGTCACCCCGGCTTCCTGCGCGACGATCAGGGCAATGGCCACGGCACCATGCGTGAGACCTTCGGCGTATCGATTTTCTTTGAACAGGGGGATCACTTCCTCGTCCAGGATCCGGCCGGTCTTGGCGTCCGGCAGTGCGCCTTCCAGGCCGTACCCGACCTCGATGCGGACTTTACGGTCCTCGACGGCGGCGAGCAGCAGGATGCCGTTGTCCTCCCCCTTCTGCCCGATCCCCCATTTGGCGAAAAGGCGGTTGGCGAAATCATTGATCTCCCCGCCGTCCAGCGACTTCAGCGTCACCACGGCAATCTCGGCGCCCGTCTGCCTTTTGACATCCTGGAGGTAGCTCTCCAAGTTGGTGCGCGCGGCCTCCTCGAATGATCCGGCATAGTCACTAACGAATCCCTGCGGTTGGAGTCCGTTGAGCAGGGCCTCGGAGGCCGTTGCCGCGTGGAACGCCGCGGCGACCAATGCCAGTATGATCCAGAAGCGATGTTTCATGGCGGCGAGTTAATCAAAGCGCCGGAACAATACAAGCAAAAGCGGAGTTTCGCGGGACCGGCATCTCTGGTACTAATGGGAGCAGGAAAATGTCTGCCCCGTCGAATAAGCCCGCGCCCTGGAAGGCTCGCCTGGCGGAAGCCGAGAAACGGCTGCGCGAGGTCGCGGGGCAACTGGCGGAGACCACCCGGGCGCTCAAGGAGAGCGAGAAGCACCTGCGCCGGGTGGCCCGTCTCGATGCCCTGACCGGCCTATTCAATCGCCGGGGGTTGGAGCACGAACTACGCTGCGCCTGGGCGCTGGCCGGGCGGCAGCGGAGCTCGGTGGGCCTGCTGATCGTGGACCTGGATCATTTCAAAAGGATCAATGACGTGCACGGACATCCCGCGGGCGACCAGGTGCTGCGGGAGTGCGCTCACCTGCTGAAGGCGGATCTCCGGGTCTCGGACGTTATCTGCCGCTACGGGGGTGACGAGATGGTCGCGGTCCTGCCCTTCGCCAATAGTAAGGAAACCCGGGCCGTCGCCGGACGAATACTTCAGCGTATCCGCCGCCATATCTTTGGCCGGGGGCGATACAACCTTCACGTCACCCTTTCGATCGGCCTGGCCTGCGCTCGCCCGGCCCCGCGGTCCTCGCCGGACACGCTGCTGGCCCGCGCCGACCGGGCGCTTTACCGGGCCAAGCGGGCCGGGCGGGATTGCGCCCGGTCTTGAATCCGCTCCCGGACAGGAATGTCAGCGCTCCCTTGGGATTATGCCGTTCAATTCCTGGGGAACGGACATGCGCCCGGGATTGATTATGCTTTCATAAAACGGCTGCTCACTCTACTATTCTTCCTGGTCACCGAAACAGGAGGACGACGATGAAATTCAAGGTTGAAAAAGCGGATGTGTGGATGGGAATGGCGGAAGACAAGCCTGGATCTCTCGGCGGGATTCTGGCCAGGCTCAGCAAAGCCGGCGCCCGACTGGAATTCATTTTTGCCCGGCCGGCCGGCAAGGGCAAGGCCGTCTTTTTCATTGCGCCCTTGAAGGGCGCTGCTGTTCTCAAGGCAGCCCGCTCGTTGGGAGTTAAAAAAATAAACACATTCGCTTCGCTTCGTTTCCGTGGACCTGACCGCGCCGGCCTGGGAGCGAAAATCGCCTGCGCCATGGGATCTCAAGGGATTAACATCTGTGGGTTATCCGGAATGGGGATCGCAAACCAGTGCCTGGGCTATATTGCCGTGGATAACAAAGATGTGGCCCGTGCCCAGCGGATACTGAAAAGTATTCTCTAACGTTATTCCGCGGTCGGCAGTTTGACCGGGCCAAGGATGGATACGCCATCCATAATTGAACACCAGTGGAATATCGTCCCGGGCGCCGATTCGGCGGAAATCTATCCTTACCTGTCCAAGCCCACGGTTCGCACGTGTAATTCATACATTGTGCGGACTCCTCAATATACGGCGATCATAGACCTCGGCGGCCTCCCGGGGCAACGGGACGAATTGCTCCGGATTGCGCGGGGGGCGCCGGATAGCCAAGGGACTCCTTTATTTCTCCTGTTTACTCATTGCCATGCCGATCACACCGCCGGCTTGATGTCCGGTGTTCCGCGGTTGGATCCGACAAGCCGGATCGCACTTCACGATCGAGGCGCACGGGCCTTGAAAGCGGGTGACCGTCAAATCACCCAGGCTGATATTCTGGAACTGGATCTCCTGCCGCTTGAAGCCCACATCGCTTTTTTTCGTCCCCGGGAACAAGGGGCGGTTCAGAGCCGCGAGCAGATGGCTTTTGAGATCGTTCCTCCCGACACGGGACCTGGTCAGGGCCTCCGGGTCTATCCTCTTCCGGGACACAGCCCTGACCATGTCGGCTTCCTCATCGGTCGGGTGTTCTTGATGGGCGATCTGCTGGTCGCCACCCTTCCGCTGATCGCCGGGGCGGCCGGATGGGACCGGGACGCGCTGATCGCGTCCCTGGAATCCGCCGCACGCATCGTTGAGGCGCATGGCGTCGAGTGGGCCTGTCCGGGTCACGGCAAGATTCTCGTCGGCGAGGCCATTCAACACGCCTTGCGCAAGATCATCGAGGAGGCGCGGGCGCTGGCTTCCATAACCGCGATAACATCCGCCCGGGTGCGATATGTCTCCGAATATGCCCAGGAGTTGTTCGAGGAGCTAAACACGGTTTTTACGGAGATCCTCGCGCGGATCGAGCAACTGGCCGGGAAGATGCAGTACGTGGAGGAACTGTCTGCGGCGCGCAGTATTCGGGAGATCATGGACTCCGCGCAGGTCACGCAAATGTTGTCCGAATTCAAAAATTTCCAGGAAGGCTATACTTCCGGGGAACTGCTCCAGGTGCAACTGGCCCTGAAGGGGATCCAGATTGTCCAGCGGCTTTCCCGCCTGATTCGTTATCCTCAGTTGCAAACGATTTGCGATGCCTCCCTCCTTCGCCTCACAGGGACCCTGATGAGCGATTTTCTGTATGCCGCCAAGGGTCTGAAGGTGGAGGAGGATCTGCGAATCGTGGATTTGAATGCTTTTGCCGCGGATTTGACGAATGAATTGCTATGGCGTCCGGGCAAAAACCTCTTGCTGGACGAAGTGCCGGATGACGAGGAGGGCTTTAAAAATTACCTGATCAGCGCGTTTTCGCACGTGCCGTTGTTCAATTCGGTGGAAATCGTTGGCCCTTCAACCCCCTCTTCCCTGTTGGTTCGAATGGAGGCTTCCCGGCTACACGACAATATAAAGCGGATGCTGGAGGAACTGGCAAAAGCAGGAGCGAAAAAAATGAGGCTGGAGATCCGGGATGACACAGAGAATCCGGCCTTGGAAATCCTGGTCACGATGTCCCAGCCGCATATCCTCAGCGAATACCAGGTGAAGCCCTTTCGCCGCCGGTTGGAGAAGGCGGGCGCCCGGCTTTCTTTGCAGCATGATGTCTCGTCCATCAGGCTGACATTGCATTTTCCAAAACAACCCGGGCAGAAGCCATAATCCAGGACCGCTCGTCCGGTTCGTCCCCGTATGTCGCGATGCATGAGAGTCGGCGGGGGGGTCACAACCTGAAGGAACGAAATGGAACTTGGGGGCGCAGGACGAAGCTGACATCTCCATACGTCTTGCATCCTCTGCCGGCCACGCTAGAATCCGCGGCCATGATAAAAAACTGGATTCCTTCGGCCATTGTTTATCAA
Organism: Verrucomicrobiota bacterium; assembly: GCA_018823105.1. Lineage (GTDB taxonomy): Bacteria > Verrucomicrobiota > Kiritimatiellia > CAIQIC01 > JAGNIJ01 > JAGNIJ01. The sequence goes on from JAHJJH010000160.1 coordinate 5,549, forward strand.
GTCAACCTCCGCTCCCTGGCGGCCCGCGAACCCCGGAACGCCGTCGAGGCGCTCAAGTCGTCTTCCCGCCCGGTCGAATCGCCGCTGGCCTATGTGACCCGGAATCTTCCGGCGCTCAAGAAACTGGGCGCGAACGTGCTCTACCTCCTGCCCCCCTACCCCATGGGCCTCCACGGCCGCAAGGGCATTGGTTCTCCCTACTCCAGCCGCGATTTTTATTCCGTCGAGCCGGAATACGGAACGAAGGAGGAACTGGCCGCCCTCGTGCGACGCGCCCACCGGATGCGCCTGAAGGTCATTCTCGACATCACGCCCAACCACACGGCCCGGGATCACCTGTGGATCACACAAAACCCGGACTACTACGTGAAAGACAAGAGCGGCGAACCGTTCTATGACGGCGACTGGTCGGACACCGCCAAGCTTGATTACACGGCCCCGGGTCTGCGCCGGGAGATGATCGAAGTCTATCACCACTGGTTAAGCTTCCTCGGCCGGGACGCCGAGGGGCAGCCGGACGGCGTGGACGGGTTCCGCCTGGACATGGCGCATTTCATCAACGACAAGAGTTTCTGGAACGAGGCGATGGCCGAGCTCAAGGCGCGGCACCCCGGGCGCCAGCTCCTCTTCCTCGCCGAATGCTACGGCACCCAGAACAACATGGATCTCTTCGCCCGCGGCATCAACGCGGCGTACGACGACGACTTCTACAAGACGTTTTCCTATCTGTATGGGGTGGACGAAGAGGGGCGCTCCGTCATCTGTCCCGCGTCCGAGGCGGCTGGCAACGCGGACTTCCTCGACAAATGGGAAGCGTTCAAAACCCGCGGCCTCGCCGGCGCCGTGGAAACCGCCCTGCTCAACTATGAAAGCCTGCTGCCGCCCGGCGAGGACAGTCCACGCCTCGCGCGATACACGGACAATCATGATGAGGGTCGCGGAGTGTATCGGGCCGGGCCCGGCGCCGTGCGCGCGATGATGCAGGTGGTCTTTCTATCCAATCATTGCATCCCGTTCATTCTCACCGGCCAGGAATTCGGGGCGCTGAACCGTCCCTCGATCCATGCGCGCATCGGCCTGTGCGACAAGGGCCGCCGCGTGGCCGCCGCCGGCGGCGCGCGCGTGGAAGCCGGCTTGGAGTGGGAAGGCAACCTTCTGGCCCGCACCGCCGAGGAGCGCGCGGCCTGGTACAGGTTTTACCAGGAACTGATTCACCTGCGTTTGAAAACGCGCGAGCTGATCCGCGGCCGGTTTCACCGGCTGGACACGGGCGAGTCTTGCGCGCCCGAGGAGCGGACGGTCATCGCCTTCGAGCGACGTCTTCGCCGCTCGGCGGTGCGCTGCGCGGTGAATCTCGGGCCGGAACCGCGCCGGCTGTCTTCCTTTGAGCTGCAACCGGGGGAGACCGTCCTTTACGGCCGGCTGGAGGACGGCGCCTTGCCGCCTTTCAGCGCCATCGTGCTGCACAGCCGCTGACGCCCTGGAAGCAGGACACCGGGAGCGACCGGGATTGACCTGCCCGTGCACAGGGTATAACTTCGACAAGGTCATGAGGCATGCTCGACGCCGCCGGGGAGTTGACCCCGGTCGTAGCGGGCAGCCATCATGCCAAAGGAGGCACAATGAAGAGATGCCGATTCGCGATACCGGTCATCCTGGCCGGGGTATTCATTCTGGCCGGGTGCGGCCAACAAAAGGCAACGGAAGGAAAGGCGGCTACCCAAGGGTCGGTCCCGCCAACGGAAATCAAGGTCCAGGGGCCGGATGAAAACACCACGGTAACGCTTCAGATCGTTTTGCCCAAGGGATGGGTGGTCAATCCCGATTTCGGGACGCTGGTGTATGAACCCGGGAACCGGAGCGATTTTTTTGAAATCCCTTCGATCGAAATCACCACGGCCGTCCAAGGTGAGGCGTCGCCCGAAGCGATCCCCGGCAACATCGCCCGGCATATCCAGCAGACGAAAGACGGCTGGAAAAAGATCAGCACCGGGAATGCGGAACTGGATGCGAAGGGCGCAAACGTGGAAGTCGTCGAAGAGACGCAAGGCGACGGGGAATGGCTTCTTAAACTCAAACTGACCTATCCGGAAGGGGTGTCGGAGGCGATGTATCCCCCGCGTTACTGGATTTATCGTTA
>JAHJJH010000161.1 GCA_018823105.1 Verrucomicrobiota bacterium
CGAAGCGTGCCGGGCGCTGGGCATTAATCCCAAGGGCCGCTACGCGATCCAGGGCTTCGGCAACGCCGGCCAGTTCGCGGCGCTGCTGCATCCGGAAATCCTCGGCGGCGGGACGCTGGTGGCGGTCTCCGATACCAGCGGCGGCGCCTACAATCCCAACGGATTGGATCCCAAGGCGGTGGTGGAGTACAAGCTGAAGACCGGCCGGGTGGCCAAATTCCCCGGCAGCGAACCGATCAGCAACGAGGACCTGCTGGAACTCGAACTCGAGGTGCTCTACCCGGCCGCGCTGGAGAACGTCATCACCGAAGCCAACGCGGACCGCATCAAGGCCCGCATCAGTTGCGAACTGGCCAACGGCCCGACGACGCCGGAGGCGGACCGGATCCTGCACATCAAGGGCGTACACGTGATCCCGGATTTCCTCGCCAACGCCGGCGGCGTGACGGTGAGCTACTTCGAGCAGGTGCAGGGCACCTACAACTACTACTGGCCCCTCGAAGAAGTGTACCGGCAACTGGACCAGAAGATGACCAGCGCCTACCAGTCGGTCTACCGGATGCACCAGGACAAGAAAGTCCACATGCGCCTGGCGGCCTACCTGGTGGCGGTCAGCCGCGTGGCGGAGGCGGTCAGCCTGCGGGGTTGGGTGTAAGAGAAAGCGCCCAGGGGCAAGAAGGAAGGGGAGCGCGGCGCCCGGAGACGGGGCCGCGCCTCTTATTTAATCAATGAACGCCCAACGTCCAACCTGAACACCGAAAGCCGATTACTTCTTTTCCGGAAAGTAATCGCCCAGCGTGGAGGGAGGCGGGCGGGTCGTGCGATGTGGCCGATGGCGGCGGCGCTGTTCGCCCTCCGCCAGGAAGTCGCCGCAGCCCATCGTCTGCGCGCCGCGGGCGGAGACGGTCTGACGCTCCAGCCGGTCGGAGCTGACCACGACGATGGATTCCGGCGTGGAGCAGTCGTGTACGAGCCGTTCGATCACCGCATCGGCGGTGCGGCCGGCGGGGGAGAAGAGGATCTCCACGGCGGGGGATTCGTAGCCCTCGCCACCGCCGGCCTCGCGGCCGTCGAATACGATCGTCACCCGATCGGCCTGGCCGGTGGCGATCTCCTCGACGTGGCGGACGAGTTTCTGGCGGGCGCTCTGGAGGCCCGAAGGACGGCGCGCGCCCTGCGGATCGAACCGGTGGAGCAGGCTGTAGCCGTCAATGATCAGCCAAGTCGTGTGCATGAGCCGGTGCGCGATGGCCGCGATCACCGATCGCGGCTACAGGGTTTGTAGCCGGCTTCGTCGAAGCCGGAAGGATACCGTTCCTCATGGACGTGGGCATCAGGCGGACCGGGCCGGGCCGGTGGATTCCCGCGCGATGAGCTGGACGGGGAGGACCTCACGGCAGGCGGTAATTTCGCCGCGGAACAAGGCCAGCAGGCGCTCGCACGCGGTGCGGCCCATCTGGTACAGATCGTAGCGGACAGTGGTCAGGCCGGGGTTGGTGAAGGTGGATTCCGGGATATCGTCCACGCCCGCGACGGAGACGTCCTCGGGCACGCGCACCTGCATCGAGCGCAGATAGTGCATGACGCCGATGGCCAAGCGGTCGTTTCCGCACATGATGGCCGTGGTGTCCGGGCGCTGGGCGAGCATCTCGCCGGCCGCGTCGAAGCCGCCCTCCTGGCTCCATTCCTTGCCCCGCGTGCTGTCCATCCAGACCGCGTCCCCGTCCTTCAGTCCCCGTTCCCTGCAGTGACGGAGGAAGGCTTCCCGGAACGCCAGGCCGGTGTGGGTGTTGGTGCCGCTGATGAGTCCGATGCGCCGGTGTCCGAGGCTGATCAGGTGATTGGCGGCCTGCCGGGCGGTGTCCTCGTAATCGGCGGCCAGGTAGTTCAAATCCCGGCCGGGGAAGAAATGGTTGACGAGCAGAAAGGGGAACGCCCCGCCCTCGAAATCCGCCAAGTAGGTGTCGTTGATAGAGGACGAGATGAACAGCATGCCGTCCGCGCGCCGGGACTTGAGCACATTCAGGTATTCCTTGCTCTCGATGAACTTGGGGTTGGCGAGGTCGAGCATGACCTTGTAGCCGGCCTCCGAGGCGCGGTCGTAGATGCCGCTGACGATCTCCCCGAAGTACACGTCGGCGAAAACGTGGCTCAACGCCGGCACGGCCACGCAGAAGGTGCGGCTGGTCCGCGAGGCCAGGTTGCGGGCGGAGGCGTTGGGCTGGTAGCCGTGTTTCTCGACGCTTGCGAGCACGGCCTCCCGGGTCTTGGCGCTGATGCGCGGATTGTTGTTCAGCACCAGGGAGACGGTGCTCAAGGAAACCCCGCACTCCTTGGCGATATCTTTAATCGTGGTTCGCGCCATGCCATTCCCCTTCTCCCGCCCGACGTTCTCCGGCCAGACCCCGAAACGAGAAATTCAGGCGGAATTCGATAGTTAGCCAAGTCTTCGTGTAAAGCGCAATACTAATCGGTGCGGCTGATGAAACGGCTTGCTAAAAAAACCGGGCTGGTATAGCAACCTGCCAAACAAAACAGCGAGGGAAGCATGCAGCACCTGATCGATTTGAACGAATGGACGGCGGGGCAGATCCGGGACGTGATCGCCCTGGCGCGGGACATCAAGAAGAAGCCCGCGCGCTACGTGAACGCCATGCGGGGCAAGACCCTCCTGATGATCTTCGAAAAGCCGAGCCTTCGCACGCGGGTTTCGTTTGAGACGGGCGTGACCCAACTCGGCGGGCACGCCATCTTCTACGACACCGGCACCTCCCCCCTGGGGGCCGGCAAGGAAAGCATGTACGACACCGTCAAGACGGTCAGCCGCTACGTGGACATGATCATGGCCCGGCTCTTCGAGCACGCCAAGATCGAGGAGATGGCCCGCGAGTCCAGCGTACCCGTCATCAACGCCCTGACCAATTTCGCCCATCCGTGCCAGATCCTGGGCGACCTGCTGACGATCCAGGAGAAGAAGCGCCGGCTCAAGGGCCTGACGCTGGCCTACCTGGGCGACGGCAACAACAACGTGACCCACTCGCTGCTGTACGGGTGCAGTAAGATGGGTATTCACATCCGGGTGGGCTGCCCCCCGGGCAGGGAATACAAGCCGGATGCCGGGGTGGTCAGGGAGGCCCTCCGGATCGCGCGGCGGCTGAAGACCGCGGTCAAGATTACGCGCGACCCGCGCGAGGCCATCGAGGGCGCGGACGTGGTCTACACCGATTCCTGGATGAGCTACCACGTCCCGACCCTCAAGCTGAACGAGCGGGTGAAGGTGTTCACGCCCTTCCAGGTCAACGCCGCCCTGATGAAACTCGCGCGCAAGGATGCGATCTTCATGAACTGCCTGCCCGCGCTACGGGGTTATGAGCAGACCGCCGAGGTCATTGACGGCCCGCAGTCGGTCGTGTTCGACCAGGCCGAGAATCGTTTGCACATCCAGAAGGCGATCATGATCAAGCTCCTGGAACAGCGCCGGCGGGGCGTTGAGAAAAAGGGCTGAACCGCTCATGCCGTCCCCCCGGGTACTGGTAGTCAAGTTGAGTTCGCTGGGGGATCTCTTTCACGTCCTGCCCGCCGTCCACGCGATCCGTGAAGGCCTGGGCGGCGCCGTGGACTGGGTGACCCAGACCGAGTACGCGGCCCTGGTGCGGTGCTTCACGGACGTCGAGCGGGTGATGGCGTTCCCGCGGCAGGAGTTTCCGGCGGGGCTGGGCTCCTTTCTGTGGGCGTTGCGGAGCGCGTCCTACGACATGGTCCTGGATTTCCAGGGCTTGCTCAAGAGCGCCCTGGTGGCCTGGTTGGCGCGCGCGCCGCGGCGCATTGGTCCGGCCTCCGGCCGGGAAGGCGCGCCGCGCTTCTACACCGAACGGATCGGACCGCTCGATCGATCTCGCCATGCGGTGGAGCAGGGCCTGGACCTGGCGAGGCATCTCGGAGTAAAGATCCCCGAGCCGGTTTTCCCGGTTTCCTTTCCGCCGGTGGAGATCACGCTGCCGCGACCGCGAGTGGCGCTGGTGCCCTGTTCGCGCTGGCCTACCAAGAACTGGCCCGCGGACTTGTTCTACGACGTGGCGCGGGGGCTCCAGGAGCAAGCCGGGGCGTCGGTGTTGCTGTTCGGCGCGCCGGAGGACCGGGAAACCTGCACGGCCATCGCGCGGGGTCTGTCCGGCCACATCCTTGATCTGTGCGGCCGCACCTCGCTGGTCGAGTTGGGGGGGTGGATGGCCGGCGTGGACCTGGTGATTTCCGTAGACTCCGGACCGATGCATATTGCCGCGGCGCTGGGCCGGCCGGTCCTGGCGCTGTTCGGCCCCACCGATCCCGCCCGCACCGGACCGTACGGGCCGATGCACCGCGTGCTCCAGGTGACGGATTGCGAATGCCGGCCGTGTTACCAGCGGACCTGCGAACGCGAGGACCTTGCCTGCCTGCGGCGGATTTCCCCCGGCCTCGTGATCCGCAACGCGCTGGAGATGCTGGCCGCGATCTGAAACACCGGCGGTCCGCAAGCGGACGCCCTACCTGTAGGGCCCGCGCTTGCGCGTGGCCGTTTTTATCCATATCGAGGTCCGGTTCGCCTGACTCGCCCCTGAACCCTGAAACCGCCCTCGTCTTCAACGCTCCCGAGCTTTTTTTCTTTGACACCCCGTACCCGCGCCGGTATGGTGTGCCGGACAAAAGCAAAAAGGAAAGAGAAGAAGAGCACAAACCAGAACAGGTCTGGATAAGGTTATGGCAAGCGCAATCAAGGCGGACATCAAGCAGGAATACCAGCTGCACGACAAGGATACGGGGTCGGCGGAAG
>JAHJJH010000162.1 GCA_018823105.1 Verrucomicrobiota bacterium
GTGTCTTTGCCGGAAGTCTTCCGCGCCGTTCGCATGTCGAATCTCGATGTGGGCGCCCGGCAGATCGAGCTGAACCGGGTGGAATACCTGATTCGCGCGCGGGGTTTTATCCAGAGCGTCGAGGACATCGAGAACACCGTCGTCAAGGTGAGCGAGAACGTGCCGATCTACGTGAAGAACGTCGCCCGGGTCGCGATGGGGCCCGCCTTCCGCGAAGGCGCGCTGGACAAGGAAGGGACGGAAGCCGTGGGCGGCGTGGTGGTCGTCCGGCACGGATACAACCCGCTGGCCGCGATCAAGAACGTGAAGGAGAAGATTGCCGAGATCGCGCCCTCGCTCCCCGTGAAAGCAATCGCGGACTACGACCAGACCGGGCGCGCGGACCTGGAAGCTTTCGCCCAAGCGCGCGGGTTCGAGGCCTATGCCGGGACGGAACTGAACCAGGAAGCCTGGCTTCCATGGCTGACGTCCGCGCCCCGTGACCAATGGCCCCGGGGCATGACCACCAGCCGGGTGACCGTGGTGCCCTTCTACGACCGCACGGGCCTGATCTATGAAACGCTCGGCACGCTCAACAACGCGCTGTACGAGCAGGTCCTGATCACGACCATCGTCGTCATCGTCATGGCCTCGCAACTGGGCCTCTCGCTCCTGATCAGCGCCGTCATGCCGCTGGCCGTGCTGATGGCCTTTATCGCGATGAAACTGTTCGGCGTGGAGGCCAACATCGTCTCGCTTTCGGGCATCGCGATCGCCATCGGCACGATCGTGGACATGGGGATCATCCTCTGCCAGAACATCGTCCAGCACCTGCAGGAAGCGTCGCCCGACGAAAACCGGCTCGAGGTGATCTACCGGGCGGCCACCGAGGTCGGGAGCGCGGTCCTCACGGCCATTGCCACCACGGTGATCGGCTTCCTGCCGGTGTTCGTTATGACGGGCCCCGAGGGCAAGCTCTTCAAGCCGCTGGCCTTCACCAAGACGTTCTGCCTGATCGGATCGGTGATCGTCGCCCTGACGGTACTCCCCGCGGCGGCGCATATCCTGTTTTCCGGGAAGGTCCGGTCGAAGACGGCCCAACGCCTCTGGCATGCCGGCCTTGTCGCCGCGGGCTTGCTGGTCGGACTTTGGCTGCATTGGTGGTGGGCCGGGGCGCTGCTGGGGATCATCGGGGCGTACCTCCTGGCCGCGGACCGTCTGTCCGCGCGAGCGCGCCGGTTCACGCCGTGGCTCGCCAATGCGCTGGTCGTTCTGGTCGTCGGTGTCCTGCTCACGAGGAACTGGCTGCCGCTCGGACTTCAGGCGGGCTTTGCGCGGAACTTCATCCTGGTGACGATCTTCATTGGCGGGTTGTTGGGACTCTTCCACCTGGTGCAGCGATATTACGCGCCGATGCTTCGGTGGTTCCTGGCGCACAAGCGCACCTTCCTGGCCATGCCTGTCCTGATCGTGCTGGTCGGGTACATGGGTTGGCTGGGATTCGGGACCTTGTTCGGATTCGTGCCCCGGATGGCCGAAAAGGTCGGGATCAAGGCCGAGACCGTCCGGAAGACTGGTTTCTGGTCGGCCCTGACGCACAAGTTTCCCGGCCTGGGCAAGGAGTTCATGCCCCCCCTGGACGAGGGGTCGTTCCTCTACATGCCCACCACGATGCCCCACGCTTCCATCGGCGAGGCGCTGGATGTCATCCAGAAGCAGGACAGGGCGATCCGCGCGATTCCGGAAGTGGATTCGGTGGTCGGAAAAATCGGGCGGGCCGACACCGCGCTCGACCCGGCCCCGGTCAACATGATCGAGACCGTCATCACGTACAAACCCGAGTACATCAGCGACAAGGACGGCCGCCGGGTTTCCTTCCGCTATGACAAGAAACGCGGAGAGTACGTCCGCAAGGATGGTGAACTGATCCCGGATCCGCGCGGCCGACCTTTTCGGCAGTGGCGGGATCACATCCAAAGCCCCGACGACATTTGGAAGGAAATCATCGTCGCCGCCCGGATTCCCGGAACCACCACGGCGCCCAAGCTTCAACCGATCGCGGCGCGCATCGTGATGCTCCAGAGCGGCATGCGCGCGCCGATGGGTGTGAAGGTCAAGGGCCCCGACCTGGACAGCGTCGAACGGGCCGGACTGGAAATCGAGCGCTTCCTCAAGGATGTGCCCCAAGTCGAACCGACCGCCGTCATCGCCGACCGGATCATCGGCAAGCCCTACCTGGAGATCGATGTCAACCGCGAGGCCATTGCCCGGTACGGTCTGCAGATCGAGGATGTCCAGGAGGTGATCGAAGTCGCCGTTGGCGGCCTCCCCCTCACCACGACGGTGGAAGGCCGGAAACGCTTCCCGGTCCGCGTGCGCTATCTGCGCGAGTTGCGCGACTCGGTGGAGATGCTGGAGCGGGTGCTGGTGCCCGCCATGGACGGTGCTCAGATTCCCCTCACGCAACTGGCGGATATCCGCTATGTCCGGGGCCCCGAGGCCATCAAAAGCGAGGACACGTTCCTGATCGGCTACGTGCTCTTCGACAAAAAGCCCGGCTATGCCGAGGTGGATGTCGTCGAAGCCTGCCAGCGCTACCTGGAGGCCAAGAAAGCCTCGGGCGAGTTGACACTGCCGGCGGGCGTCTCGTACCGGTTCGCCGGAAGCTATGAGAACCAGATTCACGCGCAGAAGACCCTGGCGGTCATCCTGCCGCTGACCCTGTTCATCATCTTCCTGATCATCTACTTCCAGTTCCGTTCCGTGATCACCACCTCGCTGGTCTTCGCCACGATCTTCGTCTGCTGGGCCGGCGGACTGCTGCTCATCTGGTTATACGGCCAACCGTGGTTCCTCAACGTCACCATCCTCGGCGTGGACCTGCGCCACCTGTTCCAGGTGCACCCCATCAATATGAGCATCGCCATCTGGGTGGGCTTCCTGGCGCTGTTCGGGATCGCCTCGGACGATGCGGTCGTCATCTGCACGTACATGGATCAGCGGTTCGGCAAGGTCAAGCCGGCCACCGTCGCGGATATCCGGGAAGCCACGGTGTACGCCGGCCAGCGGCGGATCCGCGCATGCCTGATGACCACGGCGACGACCCTGCTCGCCCTGTTGCCCGTGCTGACCTCGACGGGTCGCGGGGCGGATATCATGGTGCCCATGTCGCTCCCCTCCTTCGGCGGTATGGCCATCGAAGTCATTACGCTCTTCATGGCGCCCGTGCTGTACTGCTGGGTAAGGGAAAAAAGGCTGAAAAGGGCGAGATCGGCGACATGATGACCCATGATCCCATGTGCGGCATGGAGGTGGATACGGCGACAGCCCATCGCGCCGTGCAGGAGGGGAAGACGTACTATTTCTGCTCGGCCGGTTGCCGCGACAAGTTCCTCCACCCCCCCGACGCCTCACGCCTGTCACCTGTCCCCTCCCTCTATACCTGTCCCATGCACCCGGAAGTCGAGCAGCCGGGTCCTGGCCTCTGTCCCAAGTGCGGCATGGCGCTGGAACCCAAAGAGGCGTCGGAAGAAGGGGACGATACGGAACTGAAAGACATGAGCCGCCGGTTCTGGGCCGGACTCGTGTTGACCGTGCCGGTGTTTATCCTGGCCATGGGCGGCATGATACCCGGCGACCCCATGGGCCGTTTCGTTCCGCGCACGGTTTCCAAATGGATCGAACTGTTCCTGGCCACTCCGGTTGTGCTGTGGGCGGGGCTGCCCTTCTTCAAGCGGGCGTGGCGGTCCGTGAAGACGCGATACCTGAACATGTTCACCCTGATCGGCGTGGGCACCGGCGCGGCCTACGTGTACAGCGTGATCGCCACGCTCTTCCCGCGCGTTTTTCCGGAATCGTTCCGCCACCACGGCGAAGTGGCCCTCTACTTTGAGGCGTCAGCGGTGATTATCGTGCTGGTTCTCCTGGGACAGGTTTTGGAGCTTCGGGCACGGAAGCGAACGAGCGGAGCCATCAAGGAGCTGATGGGACTCGCGGCGAAGACGGCGCGGGTTGTTCGCGACGGCGAAGAACAGGAAATCCCGATCGAGGACGTCAAACCGGGGGACATCCTGCGGGTCCGTCCGGGGGAGAAGATCCCGGTGGATGGACAACTCACGGAGGGAAAGAGCACGGTTGACGAATCCATGATCACCGGCGAACCGCTGCCGGCGGAAAAGGCGCCCGGCGACCCGGTTACGGGCGCAACGATCAATCAGACCGGCTCGTTTCTGATGCGCGCGACGAAAGTGGGGGCCGACACCTTGCTCTCACAAATCGTACACATGGTCAGCGAGGCCCAGCGCAGCCGCGCACCCATCCAGGGACTGGCCGATCGCGTCGCTTCCATCTTTGTCCCGGCCGTGATCGCGGTGGCCGTCGCCACCTTCATCGTATGGGCATGGATGGGTCCCGAGCCCCGGATGGCCCATGCCCTGGTCAACGCCGTGGCCGTGCTGATCATCGCCTGTCCCTGCGCGCTGGGGCTGGCCACGCCCATGTCCATCATGGTCGGCGTGGGCCGCGGCGCCCGCGCCGGCATCCTGATCAAGAACGCGGAGGCCCTGGAGGTGATGGAGAAAGTGGATACCGTCGTTGTGGATAAGACCGGCACGCTGACCGAAGGCCGGCCCGCCGTGACGGATATCCGCGGTAACGGACAGCTCGAGGAAAGCGAGATACTCCGGCTGGCCGCCTCGGTGGAACAGAACAGTGAGCACCCCCTGGCGGCGGCTATCGTCCGCGCCGCCAAGGAGCGGGGACTGACCCTCGCCAAAGCGGACGATTTCCAGTCCACGACCGGCGGCGGCGTAACCGCCACGGTGGAGCAGCATAACGTGAAAGTCGGCAAACCGGAGTTCCTCGAAAAAGGCGGCGTCGAGGGTATCCGTGCGCTGCGGGACGCCGCGCGAGATTGGCAGGAGACGGGACAGACCGTCATCTTCGTGGCCGTTGACGGCAAGGCCAAGGGAATCCTCGCCATTTCAGACCCGATCAAGAAGACAACGGCCGAAGCCGTGGCCGCCCTGCACGGCCTCGGGCTGCAGGTTTGCATGGTGACGGGAGACAACGAGATGACGGCGCGCCATGTGGCGAAGTTGTTGGCCATTGATGACGTGCAGGCGGGGGTGGCCCCGCAAGACAAACATGAACGCGTGAAGGTCCTGCGATCCGAGGGGCACATCGTCGCCATGGCCGGTGACGGAATCAATGACGCGCCCGCGCTGGCGGCGGCCCATATCGGCATCGCCATGGGTACGGGCACGGACGTGGCCATCGAAAGCGCCGGGGTGACCCTGGTCAAAGGCGACCTGCGAGGAATCGTGAAGGCCATCACCCTGAGCCGCCGGGTCATGCGCAACATACGGCAGAACCTGTTCTTCGCGTTCGTCTATAACGCGCTCGGCATCCCCGTCGCGGCAGGCGTCCTGTATCCCTTCTTCGGCCTGCTGCTGAGCCCCATGATCGCTGCGGCCGCCATGAGTTTCAGCTCGGTATCCGTAGTGACGAATGCCCTTCGACTGCGGCACCTCAGGCTTTAGTGCATTGGGGCTCCAAGTCATGACGAAGGGGATGCGGATGTGATCGAGCAAAGGAAGGAAACCGATGAACATGCTATACGAGCGGACCGCCCGTTTAAACGATCAGCAGATCGAGACCCTCACGGCATGGATGAAGTCCCAGGCCGGCGAATGACGTGGCCGGGGCAGGGAACCCCGGACTTACCTCGGCGTAGCCACCGGGGCGAAGCCGGGCTTGCCTCGCCGTAGCTCATAGAGCGCAGGCGGGAGTACCGGCTATCGCCGTCAGGGCAGATTTCCTATGGGGCCCCGGAGGGGTATCACGATGACTGCGTTATCGCGCTGGCGCTGGCAAACAGGTATCGGCAGGAATATTTCGTAACCGGTCAGATGCATGCGCTTGCCCGCCCCAATGTTTCCCCTGGGCTTCTTGCGGAATCGGGGCGTTTTTTATCTCTAACAATTATTTTTTAGCTTTTGCCCGCATAAAACCTTGACTAAGTCAAAAGCCACAGGTAAAAGCTAACCATCTTGGGACTGCACGGAGGGGCGGGGCATGGTACGGAAGCTCCGAAATCTTTGGGGTCGGGTTGAAATCCGTGTTTTGATGATGCTGGTCTGCGGCATCTTTCTGGCCGGCTTGGCTATTTGCTTGGCGCAACTCGCAATTTCTTCCTCTGAATCCGATTTCCCGACCATTTCCTCGTGGGATGACCTGGTCGGTGAGTACCTGCGTTTCCGCGAGTCAAGTTACGCCCTGGTTGTGCCCGATGAATTCACGTCGTACGGGCAAACGGAGGCGATGCTCAAGGAGTACGCCTTCGATGCCTTACAGGCCGAACCGGGGTGGTACTGGAACTTTGACGGCGGGGTCTTCTATTTTGACGAGGCAAGCCCCTTAGCGAAGCAGGTTGAGCACGGGACAGAGATCGTCATCTACGAGGACATGGCGCGTGGAGAACTTCTGGTTCTGCGTGTGCCACAGACCGAGAAAGAAGACTGCCGGGAGGAGATCGTTTATCGCGCTCCGAAGTGGCCGGAGGTTCAGAACGGGGAAGATTACGCGGTCTACTTATGGCGCGAATTGTCGAAACGACGGCTCGCTTGGCAGGTTACGCTGAAGGCCAGCGAGCTTGCGGAAAAGGAAGCGGATAGCGGCTTGTCTGCTGAATCAGCATCCCCGGGTTCCGGCATGATGCTGCTTTTCGAAGAAGAGTGGACCAATCATCTTTGGTTGTCCGTCTATGGTCCGTCTGATGGGCTGACCAACGTAATTGTCGCGGTGCATATACCCGAGGAATTCACGAACCGGGTTGAAATATTCTCCATCACGAACCTGCTCGGATTTCCGTGGAGCCTGGCCGTGACGAATCTCTCCGCAGCGGGGACCAATTCGGTTTCTTGGGTAGAGCCCGAATTGGAGAATTTAGAAAAGTCCTACTACATCGCGGGCAATGCTGATTTGGATTCCGATGAGGACGGTCTTGCGGATGCGCGCGAGAAGTTTATGTATGGCACCGATCCGTCCGAAGAGGATACGGACGGCGACGAAATGTCAGATGGGCTGGAAGTGGAACTGGGCACAGATCCGCTTGTGTTCAATCCTGCCCCGGAAGTAGAGATCACTTCGCCCCGCGATGGAGGCATTCTCCCATGAAAGTCGTGAAAGTCGCCTTGTGCGCTTTGCTCATAGGCTCCTTGCCGACGTGGGCGGGGTACCGCAACATATCCAAGGAATACACTCGCTCTTCTTCGGAATCCACTGTGTCACCCCGCTGGCAAGCTCAGATTATCCGGGCGCACGGACAGCGTCTAACCCCTGTGAATCGCGCCGGCCGTATGGATCCCCTTGATGTCGAGGCCCTGGAAGTCGTGGATGTCGTATTAACTCGGGTGGGATTACCCGAGGGCGCATCCGTCTATGCTTATGTCGTCAATGGTGGACGTATCAATGGCAGGATTTCTGAAACTCTCGTTGCGGGCAAAGAAGGGCGGATTTCATTTGCTTTTCAAGCGGGGAGGTATTTCGGCGACTATCCCGTGGTTTTGCGCCATAACGGGCGGGAAGAGACGCTGATGTTCTGGGTAAAGCAGGCCAAATTAGCACCGGCAGAGGAGCAGAAGCCATGAAGCGGCTGGCCCTGCTTATCGGAACAGGGTTCTTGTTTGCGACTGCCGCTCAAGGGGTAACCAATGATCCGCCCTGTGGTAATCCGATAAAGCAACTGCCCCCGTCCAACTGCACGCATAACGCATCCAGCAATCCTTTTGACGTGTACTCCGGCAGCGTTGGCCGGGAGGTGATAGACCTGGAGCCGGCGCATTCCGTTGGGACGGCCCCCTTGCGCTTCGCCCGCTACCATGCCAGCCGCTGGGATGTGAATCCTGGATTCGATATCGCCTTTGAAAAACCCTTTGGCGACGGCGGCAACTGGAGGCATCGCTTCCTGTGGACAGTTCTCGACAACGGCACCAATTCAGCCGGCCAAAAATCCATTCGGATCATCTATCCCTATGGCTTTTATGGGAATTTTGCTAAGGCGGACAGCAATGCCACGCATTTGACCTACTTGGCCAGCGTCCATGAGCGGGTGCTTGAAGAAGGTACCAACTATTTTTTAATCATGCTGGATGGCACCCGGTATCACTTCACTGGATGGACCAACGAGGCCGGGCGTTTTTACCGCATGGAAGGATTCTCCGATCCCTACTCTAACCAATACCAGTTTGCATACACCGGGGGTCAGTTGACCGAGGTCATCGGTCCCAACACGAATCTTTCACTAGACTTCACTTACACCACGCTGACGAATTCCCAGCCGCCGGGTGAAATCCAATTTACCTTTAGCGATAACACGGCCACACAAGTCTTGCTGGCCGGCACTTTCAATAGCTGGTCCGGCCAGGACATGACCAATAGCGCCGGGCTCTGGTCTTGTGCGGTCACGCTGACTAATGGCATTTATGAGTACAAATTCATCGCGCGTTATGCCGGGCAAACCAATGATTTCTGGTATAGCGACCCGGACAACCCGCTTTACACCCTTCCCAATTCCAACTCGGTAGCTTTGATTCAGAGTAATGACTGGACCTCTACGTTGCTGACGTCCGTACAGGGAACCGATACCCGCGTGGTGAGTTATCAGTATGGTCAGATTTGGGGCACAGGCATCGTCCATGTTGTCCTGACCAACGCTTCGTATGGAGACGGTACTTGCGCGGCATATACTTACTATCATCCATCCGAGGACTGGGGCCGCCGTCCTTTGCTGAAAACGGCGGACGATCCTATGTATGTTGGGCCTGCCCGCGCGGTTCGTTACATATATCAGAGCAACAATCTTTATCCCGGCCAGATATATGAGGAGCGCCACTTATTCACGGATCAACTGCTGGCGAGATTAGAGATGGATGGCGCCCAACCCTTGTGGCGTCGCGTGACGAAGTCTGACGGGGCGACCGAGGACTTCATTTTCGGCACGAACACGGGGCAGCGCCTGGCCTACACCAATGCCGTCGGATATTCATACCGTGCTGAATACTACATGGCTGGCGATGCGGAGGGGATGCTTTGGAAGGAATCAGATCCCATGTCCCGCACGACCACATACAGCCGAACCTGGGATTTTGGGGCCGTTACCATTGCCTCCAATAACATTTTGGGCGTCCGGCAATATATTTATACCAGCAATGCAGAGCCGTTCTATTTGAGCGCTGAAATAGATGAGGCCGGCCGAACCAACGCTTATACCCGCGATAGCTGCCATCGAATTACGCGCCACGATTATCCCGATGGGAGCTATGAGACATTCACGTACAACGATCACGGCCAGATCCTAACCCATCGCCGCCGTGACGGCGGTGAGTGGAGCTATGAATATGATGAGCGCGGCCGCAAGATTCTCGAAACCGACCCTGACGATGCGACCACCACCTTCGGGTACGACGACTATAATCGCTTAACCGCCACAACCAATGCTTTGGGCTATGTCACCCGCCAGTTCAACAACTGGCGTGGGCTGGTGACCAACGTTGTGTATGCTGACGGGACCGAGGAAAAGACCTGGTACGACCTTTATGGACAACCAACGCAACGTCTCGACCGGGCTGGAGGTCTTTGGTCGTCGTTCTATGACGAATTGGGATATCTCTCCGTTACCCGTGACCCGCTGGACCACGAAATCAACTACTGTCATGATGTGGAGAGACGCCTGCTCGCCATCAGCAACGCTGTTGGCTTGGTCATTAGCAACACCTATGATGGAATAGGCCGGAAAGTCCGGGAGACTTATTCTACCGATAATACGTATTATGAATGGCACTACGACCCCGACGGCGTCCGCACGCAATTCAATCGCCTCACCATGCCTACCACGTTCACCTATACACCGGAAGGCCGGTTGCGGAGCGTCATGGATCCTTTGGGCCGTACGATGAGTTATGGTTATGATCTCGCCGGCAACAGAACGCACATCACCAATGCCCTTGGCGATGTCATCATTCAAACCTATGACCCCGCCGACCGCGTCACCTCTGTTCGGGATTGTTCCGGCGCGGTGGTAAGCAACGTGTACGATGCGGGTGGCCGGATTGTCATCCGAACCGATCCCAACGGCATCACAAATGAGTTCATGTACGACGCCGCGGGCCGCTTGCTCTCTAGCTGGCGCGGCGGGTGTCTCCTTCAAAGCAACGCCTACAACACCCTCGGATGGCTCACAGCTTCCATGGATGCCAATGTCCTTGCGCGAACCAACACCTACGACGCCGCCGGCCGATTGCTCCGCGTCTATTTGCCCGACGACTCATTCTCCGAGAATGTATATTCCAATACTTTCCTGGTTGAAACTGTGGATCGCGCAGGCCGTCAGACCCTCCTCCTGCGAGACGTTATGGGCCGCGTCACGAACCAGATTGACAACGCCGACCAAACCGTCCATTTCACTTATGATCCCGCCGGCAGCCTGACTCATCTTTGGGATCAGAACGGCAACCTCACCCGGTTCCTATATGATGCCGAAGGCCGGCAAACGGCGAAAATCTACGCCGATAATTCCCAATATGCGTACTCGTACGACGCCGAAGGTCGCCTTGTTTCCAAACTTGACGCCAAGAGCAAAACCACCGCCTATCAATATGACCCGGTCGGCAACCTGACCAACATTGTTTATGCCTCCGATCCGCCGGTTTCTTTCGCCTACGACGCCTTGAACCGGATGATGGGAATGGTGGACGGGATTGGGACCACCCTCTGGACCTATGCCGCCGGGTGCGGCGCCGTCGAATCCGTGGATGGACCTTTTGCAAACGACACGCTTTATTATGAACACGACCTCGGAAACCGTCTCCTTTCCGTGACCTCCGCGTTCTCCGCGGTTTCTTATTCCTATGATTTCTTTGATCGTATTACCAATGTGGTTGCCGGAGACGGGCCGCCCACAGCCCGATATTCATATTTCGCCAACGGCCGCATGCCTTCCGAACTCCTCCGCGCCAACGGCACCCGCACCCGCTACGAATACGATCTCCTCAATCGCTTAACCAACCTGGTTCATGAAACCGATGCCAGCGAAGTCCTTGCTTCCTATGCCTATGCTCTCAATTCGGCTGATGAACGGACCGCTGTAACAATAGGTGGACCGGGCGCTCCGCGTACAGTCAATTACACCTACGACCCAATCGGCCAACTCATCTCCGCCCAATCCGATCAACCCGGCCATTCCTTTGACTGCGCCTATGACCCCGCCGGCAACCCGGTTCTGCAAGACAATAATGGCTTCGTGGTGAACAACACTTTCAATACTCTGAACCAGCACACCACCAACGCATGGTCAGGTTCGGTGACAGTATTGGGAACGGTGAACATTACGAACGGAACAGCGGCAGTAAACGGCTATTCCGCGCAGGTTCTCGCTAATGGAACTTTCGTTGCGACCAACCTGCCGGTTGCATCGGGGAGCAACGCATTTACAGCGATCCTCACCGATCCCTTTGGACGGACCTCAACGAGCCGTGTTTCTGTGATTGCCCAAAATCGAGTCTTCTCGTACGACCTCAATGGCTGCATGACCAATGACAACCAGTTTGTTTATGTTTTGGACGACGCAGATCGGCTCGTTGAAGTCAAAAACTTGTCCGGAGATTCTCTGATGCAGTGCAGATACGACGGACTTGGTCGCAGACGCGAGCGGATTCTATGGGAAAACGGTGGAGGCAGCACGAATCGATACATCTACGACGGATGGCTGGTGGTGGCAGTCACAGACGGCTCCACGAACATATTGGAGCGCTACGTGCACGGTATAGACTTTAGCGGCAGCCGCGAGGGAGCCGGAGGGATTGGCGGTATTTTGGCCTGCGCCGAGGGCGGCCAGTGGAGCTTTTTCCACCATGACGGCAATGGCAACATAACTTTGGTCACGGATTCCAACCAAAACGTGACGGCCTCTTTTGAATATGGTCCCTTCGGGACACCCCTGATCCAGCGTGGAAGCGGTCAGCCTCGCTATCGCTTCTCCTCGAAAGAATGGGACGGACCCGTTGGGCTGTACTACTACGGCTACAGATACTACAGCCCAAGCTTAGGGCGGTGGCTCTCGAGAGATCATGCCGCGGAGTCAGCGGGTGTAAACTTCTATTTAGCGGTAATGAATAATCCGGTTTCATTACTGGATGCATTGGGTTTAATAATCTGGATTCCCCCTCATGGGGATGTCGGGCACTGCGCAGGCAATCGAGTCTGCCTACCTCCGAATTACGGGTACGACAAATGCACGCCAGGTGATGAGCAACCGGTTGACTCTCCGTACGATGTCACATGTGACGATTGTAAAACAATGACTTGTCAAGATTACAAAACATGCTGGGAAATAGAATTTTGCTGCTATGAGGTCAAGGTTACGGTTACTGCGTGGCTTCCTGGGCCAACTCGGTGTGGGGACTGCCAATGACACACTATCTGTCCAGTTCTCGACGAGTTGCTGCCATTATATTGGTCGTATCCCCGCTCCAAGTGACGTGCGACGTACTTAATGGCAGCAGTGAGTCTTGGCCTTCTTCACCAGAACCTATTCTACAAGTAGAAATGGATGCTGTTCGAGAAGAGTATCTATCAGCGATATTGCCTCGGCCACGCAATGATTATATGAGCAAGTCCGTATCGGAAGAGCTAAGGCGTCGTCTCACTATTGTGGAAACAACTTGGCCTGACTATTTAAAATCACGATCTGATGCAATCGAATTTATCAAGACAGGACGGATTATTCTACTCAGCTACGCCCCTTTGAACTATGTTGAGAGAGCGTATGCGGCTGCACTTGACAAGCGCTTTGGAGTGGAAGTCGAAGAGTCTCCTGTGCCGATTACTGATATTCACCGCTGGATTTACATTTATGGTTTTAATTCCATGATTAGAGAGTTCCTTTTATCCAAGCATAAGGAAGCTGATTTCTGGGTTCTACGCTCTGCAATAGTAAGGGGTTTCGGCTTCCCAGACTCCGTTTGTCGTAGCGAGTTCTTTGTTCCCTATCGCTTTGCGTTTCGAGCAGCTAATATAGATATACAGTCTTATAAACCGAACGCCGTGGGTTTTGATAACATTTCTCCTGTAGGGAACAAGGCGGACATGGAGATATTGCATAACAAATATCTAACAACGGAAGGAGTCAGCAGAAGGGGGGATATGTTCAAATCTCTTGCCTATAACATAGGCAAATGTCGGTTCTTAGGCATAGGCTGCAGCACCGTCACTGTTGTTGATTATTTGGGGCAGCCCGACCGGAAAGTGAAATGCGGAGAAGTTACTATCTATGAATATGGCTATTATGACTCTCAATCAAGTAGTCAAGCTGTTGTGTGGGTGCTTACTACAAATGAGTTGATCGCGGGGGTTACATTCCTTCCGATAATAACCCCATCGCAAAATGGGGATGGGGTCAGCCCCAAAAATAAAGAATAATTGAAGACCAACATCTACACCGCCCTACGCACGGACCCCTTCGGCCGCGTCGCCACTAGCGCCGTCTCCGTGGTCGCCCAAAATCGGAGTTACGGCTACGATGCCAATGGAAACATGACCAACGACGGCCAATTTGCATACGCATGGGACGACTCCGATCGTTTAACAGAAGTTCGCAAAGGCGACGAAGTGGTGATGACCTGCCGCTATGACGGCCTCGGCCGCCGGAGAGAAAGAATTGTAGCCAACGGCGTTGACGGTGGCCCTTCGACCAACCGCTACATCTACAACGGCTGGCTCGTAACCACCATCTTTGATGGCTCGACCAACGTTCTCGAAACCTATACCCATGGCCCCGACCTCTCCGGCACAGTCGGCGGCGCGGGAGGGATTGGTGGCATTTTAAGTTGCAGCAGCGGTTTTGTACGCCGCTTTTTCCATTTCGATGGAAATGGAAACGTCATTATAATCACCGACACCAACCAAGCCGTGGCCGCTACTATCGAGTTTGGGCCCTTCGGCACGCTTCTAGCCCACTCCGGCAACTATCAACCGCGATATCGGTTCTCCTCAAAGGAATGGGATGAATCAACCTCTTTGTACTACTACGGCCACAGATTTTATTCCCCAGTATTGGGTCGTTGGCTCAATCGCGACCAAATTGGAGAATCAAAAGCCTTGGACCTTTACAGATTTTGTTTTAATAGCACGCCCATTCGAATTGATCCTCTTGGATTAGAGGACGTGCTTGTAGAGTCTATCTGGTACGAGCGTCGTTGCATTGAACTGACCTGCTGGCTTGTCGTTAACTGTGGCATCGATCCGTGGCCTTGTGTTATTCCCAATCCAATTTACGGCGACTTGGCTCCACATTTGTGCCCATGGTGGCCGACGGAGGAGAAAGGCGTTCGAAACAAGTATGCAAGTTTCAAATGTCCTGAGTATATAGATTCTCCTCGACCAATTACAAGGTGGAGTAATAGAGACATCCAATGGAGCGAATGGCAGGTGTGCTACGACTATGAAGTTGTTTTCAAATATAATTATCGAGAGAAAAAGTGATGCAAAAAGAAATACCTTCCATAAAAAGACACATCAGTGTTGCTGTGATTAACATCCTTGTATTAATAATAGGTTTCGCGTTTGGCAAATACTCTTGTTATACGGCACTTAAATATACTATATCACGTCGTCATTCCCTGGAATCTGGCCTAGGTACTGGGAAATATGATTTCTACTATATGAATGCCGACGATAGGCAGGCATGGGGCGAAATAGAAAAGGCTCTTTTTAAGTCCAGCGACATTGATCTTCTTAACAAGATATTTGCTATTACGGAAGGGGATGTTGACCTTCAGGTCATTCCACTCACATCGATAGAGCCCATTGAGGG
This sequence comes from Verrucomicrobiota bacterium, assembly GCA_018823105.1. Taxonomy (GTDB): domain Bacteria; phylum Verrucomicrobiota; class Kiritimatiellia; order CAIQIC01; family JAGNIJ01; genus JAGNIJ01. The sequence goes on from JAHJJH010000162.1 coordinate 14,849, forward strand.
CGTCGTTGTTCTGATCTCATTACGAAATAATTCGGATCGGAAGATTACAATACTTGAGCCAAAACTTACTATGCTTTCCGCTCCTTATTCTACAACTCTCCGTTATGCCATTAGTTGTAACTTAGATGGGGCGACCTGGTGCCGAATCCTGGCCCCAGGCGCGGCGTATTATCATCCTGTATGGCTTAGTCTTGAAAAGAACAGGCACTACAAGGCCGTGTTTTCGTTAGCTATTCCGCACTTTCTGTGTATTACGCCCCTCGATTACGATGCTCGAGCCGTTGCCCAGTCAGAATGTGAATTCAGCGTGCAGTAGAGGAAGGGATTTAAGGGGGTGGCACGTCTTCACAATTATCAAATGTCTGGCCACGACTCCATGAAATGTGAATACTCCTTCATTCGTCTTCCATAGCTCGATAAAGCCCATGCCGTAGTGGCCTTTTCCACCCCGCTTTCGCGGGGCTTTTTTTCGCTCTCCGCCCTCCGCCTTTTCCTGTTCGATTCTGCTTCTCGTGCTCTCCCGACCCCGGGGTCGGGACCGTTCTTTTCCTTTCGTTTTTATCCCGCCTCGCCGAGCCCCATTTGCCGTCCGTTGCGTTTGCTCATGGCCTTGGCGGGTCAAGGGGGTGAAGCAAACGCAGACGGACGGACAAGCAGCGTGTCGGGAATGAAAACCAAAGTCAGAAAGGAAAAGAACATGAGCACCACGAAGAAGAATCGGGAAAAGGCGGCGGCGGGAGCGGAAGCACCGCACCGGTCCGTCCAATCAGCTAAAGGCCCAGCAGCCGCGCGGCGTTGTCGTGGAACACGGCCGCAAGTTCGGCCTCGTCCAAGCCTGTCTTTTCCAGCAGCGCGATCTCGGGGCCCTGTTCGGCCCAAGGTGAATCCGTCCCGAACATGACCCGTTCGATCCCGTGCCGCCGCGCCATGCGCGCAAAATCGGGCGCCGGCAGCCAGGAGAGCGTGAAGGAGGTTTCCAGCCAGACCGATTTCCCGATCAGGTGGCGGGCCACCTCGTCCCACATCTTGAAGCCGCCGAAATGCGCCGCCACCATGACGAGATCCGGAACCCGCTCCAGCACGCGAGCCAGTCGCTCCGGGGGCCCGTGAACAGGCGGCGGGAGTCCGATGTCTACACCAGCGTGAAAAAAAGCGATCAGGCCGACCTCGGCCATTTTCCGGTAAATCGGGAACATGCGCTCCTCGTCCACGAAAAACGACTGGTAGTCAGGGTGAAACTTGATCCCCTTGATCCCGCCCCTGGCCAGGCGCTCGATCTCGGCCTCGGGGTCCGCATACCCCGGGTGCAGGGTGCCGAAGTGGATGAGGTCCGGGTGCCGCGCCCCCATGACGAAGGTATTGATGCTGGGCGTCTGCGCCGGGCGGGTCGAGACCGGCTGGGTTACGCTGAAGGCAATGCCGTTCGCCCGCATCGAGGCCCGGAGTCCCGCCGCCGTGCCGTCCAGGAAGGCCGTTTCCCCCGATTTGCCCACCAGCTGCTGGATCGCCCGCGCGGCCAGGTCGTCCGGGAAAATATGCGTGTGCACGTCTATAATCTTACGCTGTCTCATCTCGACCTCGCTTCGCAAGCTTCCGCCGTGCGCCGTCAAGACTTGGGTGCCGACGCATGGTTTTCAAGCAGAAAAGAACGCCGGCGGCTTGCATTATGGAGCCGTTCGTGTCACAAGTTAGTAATGACTGCACGCTCGCCGCTGGCGAGCCGACAGGTTTTTAATTATGGGCCTCCAGGATACGAACTCGAAAAACTCCGCGGAGTTGATGTACATCAAGTGCGCCTCCTGCGGCAAGTGGATGGACGTGAAGCCCGGGGAGATGAACAAGGTGAGCCACGGAATCTGCCCGGCCTGCTTCAAGAGGGAAATGGCGAAATTGAAGGACCCACCCCCTACCGGGCGACCTCTGTAGCAAAGTTGTGCGTGATGTAGTCGGGCAGCCACGGCGAGTAGGCGGTGTATCGCGACGGAAGGTTGGTGACGGTCGCTTCCGTGGCCGTGATCTCCCTGGCGCCCGGCACGGTTTCCATGATCCAGCCGTCCTTGATCTTCAACTGCGGCGGTTCGCTCCCCCCGGCGTACACGAGTTCAAATATCAGCGTTCGGGAAGCTTCGCCGAAGCGGTAGAAACTCGATTTCAGCCCGGCTTCCGAGACTTTAAGAAAGCGGTCGAACCGGTCCGGGCCCAGCGTGATTTCCATCGCCGCGTACATGTCCTCCCGCAGCATCTCCCCGTGCTCCACGAAGGGCGGGATGTGCAGGATGACCTTGTCCGGCCGGGGGCTGGTGACCGTCAGCAGGGCGGCCTCAATCTCGGTCAGGTAGGCCCGCGCGTAGGCGAAGATATCGTTGATTTTCTGCTCTTCCTCGGGGGTCACCTTGATGAGAGAGGCCGCCTCCGGATTGAGGGTGTAGTCCTCCGTGACGGGCGGCACCTGGAGCCGGGCCATGATGGATTCGGGCAGCGGATACTTCCCCTTGAAGTTCGTCAGGACCCAGTTCAGCACCCCCACGAGCCGGCCGCGCAGGTCCTTCACTTCGCCGGCCAGCCGCCGGTTCTCCGCCTCCAGCGCGCGCAACCGCTCATCGGCCGCGTCGGACCAGGAGCGCGGCGCCGGCGCCTCCGGCCGGGCGCGGACGGAATCCGCTCCGCTCCGCAGGGAGGGGGAACGTTCCAACGTTCCGGCAGGAACCGCAACGGTCGTCACGGCCCGGGCGGGAACCTCCCGGCCCCAGTCAAACCAGCCCAGCGAGACCCCCACCAGCAGGCCAAACAGACCGCCCGCCGCCAGCAGGATCAGGCCCGCGATACCCGCCGCTCTTTTCATGTAAAACGGGTTCATCCGAGGTTTCAATTTATAACGAGGCCGCGTGGAAGCCAAGCCCGCACTGCGGACCTCGAATCCAGGCTCGAAACAATGATCGGCGGCGGCGCGCGGGGCCGTCCTGTTTGCATTTCCCGCCAATTGATTTATCTTCGGTCCGTGGGAGAAAAACATGAATCACCTGGCGGGCGCAATGTTATGGGTCCTGGCGCCGGGAGCGCTGAACTGTGCCCCGGCGGCCCCGGCGGGAGGGGACGTGAAAGTGAAAACCGTGCATGATGTGGTCGTGAAGGACATCGAAGGCCGCGCCGTGCCGCTGTCCGGGTACAAGGGAAAAGTGCTCCTGATCGTCAACGTCGCCAGCCGTTGCGGATTCACACCGCAATATGATGGATTGCAGAAATTGTACGAAAGGTACATGGAGGCCGGATTGGTGGTCCTCGGGTTCCCGGCCAATAACTTCATGAACCAGGAACCGGGCTCGGACGCGGAAATCCTCCAATTCTGTACCACCCAATTTTGCGTCACCTTTCCCATGTTCTCGAAAATTTCCGTGAAGGGCGCGAATATACATCCGCTCTATAAATTCCTGACTTCCGAGGAAACGAATCCCGGCTTTGCGGGGGCCATTTCCTGGAATTTCAACAAGTTCCTGGTCGGCCGCGATGGCGCCGTGGTGGCGCGGTTCGGTTCTCGGGATAAGCCGGAAAGTTCCGAGGTCATGCAGGCGGTCGAAAAAGCCTTGAGTGCGCTTCCGGAGCCGTGAGGAAGCACCGGCTCTCTTTCAGGTCTCGGGCCGCTATCGTCGGCGGCGTGCTGTGTCTGGCGTCCCTCTCGGCCGTTGTACGCGGGCGGGGCCCTTCCCGCCGCGCATTGAAAAAGGCCCCGTGGGCAGGGTCTTCATGAGTCGTCGGGCGCGCAAGACCCCGGGCGCTTGACTCCCTCCGGCTCTCTGGTAGCATGTGCGCGCCTTTTTTCACCTGAATGCATCACCAAAGGAGACGCAACATCATGGCCAAGCAGACGAAGAGCCCGGCGAAGAAGAAGTACGTGTTTTTCTACGGTTTTGGGAAAAAACATACCGAGGGAGACGCCTCGATGAAGGCCATCCTCGGCGGCAAGGGCGCCAACCTGGCCGAGATGGCCAACGCGGGCCTGCCGGTTCCGCCCGGCTTCACGATTTCGACCGAGGCGTGCGCCTACTATTCCAAGCACAACAGCCAATACCCCGCCGGCATGATGGAGCAACTGAAGGCCCAGCTTGCGAAGCTGGAAAAGATGACAGGTAAGAAACTCGGCGATCCGCGCGACCCCCTGTTGGTCAGCGTTCGGTCGGGCGCGGCCATCTCGATGCCGGGCATGATGGACACGGTGCTCAACCTCGGCCTCACGGACAAGTCCATCTGCGGGTTCATTGAGAAGACCGGCCAGGAGCGCGCCGGCTGGGATTGTTACCGCCGCTTTGTGGACATGTTCGGCGATGTGGTCATGGGCCCGTCCACCGGCCTGACCCACCACGACTTTGAAGTCGAAATGCAGCGGCTGAAGGACAAGTACGGCGCCAAGGAGGACACCGCCCTTACCGCCGACCAGCTCAAGGAGCTGGTGGACATCTACAAGCGCGTGTATCAGCAGAAGGTCAAGAAGCCCTTCCCGCAGGACCCGATGGAGCAGCTCCGGCTGTCCGTCAACGCCGTGTTCGGTTCGTGGAATTCCGAGCGCGCGGAGAAGTATCGCCAGATTAACAAGGTGACCGGCCTGCTGGGCACCGCCGTTAACGTCTGCACCATGGTCTTCGGGAACATGGGCAGCACGTCCGGCACGGGCGTGTCCTTCACGCGCGACGGCGCGACGGGCGAGGACAAGCCGATGGGCGAATACCTGATCAACGCCCAGGGCGAGGACGTGGTTGCCGGTATCCGCACGCCGAAGCACCTTGAGGAAATGGTCAACGAACCCGACCCGCTGTGGAAAAAGATGTACGCGGAGCTGCGCGCGATCATGGCGCGCCTGGAACGCCACTACAAGTATCCGCAGGACGTCGAGTTCACCATCGAGCAGGGCAAGCTCTGGATGCTGCAGACCCGCAACGCCAAGCGCACGGGCCTGGCCGGCGTCCGCTGGGCCGTCGAGATGGCCACGGGCCGGGACGTGTTCGCCGGCAAGGCCCAGCCGAAGATCCTGAGCGCCAAGGAGGCCGTCCTCACGCTGCATGGGAATGACCTGGAACAGCTCCTGTTCCCGATCTTCCACATCGAGGAAGAGAAGAAGGCCGAGGTGATTGCCACCGGGCTGCCCGCCGGGCCGGGCGCCGGCGTCGGCAAGATCGTCTTCTATGCCCACGATGCGGAGGCGATGGTCGGCAAGAACAAGGACGAAAAAGTTATCCTGGTCCGCCACGAGACCAGCCCCGAAGACGTCGGCGGCATGTGGGCGGCCCAAGGCATTCTGACGAGCACCGGCGGCATGACCTCGCACGCGGCGGTCGTCGCCCGCGGCTGGGGCAAATGCTGCATCGCCGGGGCCAGCGCGCTGCACATCAATTACGACACCCGGACCGTGACGGTCGGCCATAACACGCTGAAGGAGGGCGACTGGATCAGCCTGAACGGTTCGACGGGCATCGTCTATCGCGGCCAGATCGGCACCCAGGCCAGCCCGGTGGTGGAGGCCGTGGCCCACGGCAACAAGGAGGCCCGCAAGCACCCGATCTACAAGATGTACAAGCAGGTCTCCGACTGGTCGGACGAGTTCCGCAAGATGAAGGTGCGGACCAACGCCGACCTGCCGAAGGACGCCGCGGTCGGCCGCGAGTTCGGGGCCGAGGGCATCGGCCTGTGCCGGACGGAGCACATGTTCTTCGAAGGCGAGCGCATCTGGGCCGTCCGCGAGTTCATCCTGGCGGACAGCAAGGAAGCCCGCGAGAAGGCCCTGGCCAAGCTGCTCCCGCTGCAGCGTGGCGACTTCGAGGGCATCTTCAAAGCCATGAACGGCCTGCCGGTCACTATCCGGCTCATTGATCCGCCGCTGCACGAGTTCGTGCCGCACGGCGCGAGAGAGCAGGAGGAAATGGCCACACGGCTGGGCCTCCCGGTCGAGAAGGTGGCGCAGCGGGTCAAGCAGTTACACGAGATGAACCCGATGCTCGGCCACCGCGGATGCCGGCTCTCCATCACCTATCCCGAGCTCTGCGTCATGCAGACCCAGGCGATCATCGAGGCGGCCTGCAACGTGGAGAAGAAGAAGGTCAAGGTCCTGCCCGAGATCATGGTGCCGCTCGTCGGCGCCAAGACCGAGCTCGACTACTGCGCGAGGATCATCCGCAGCGTGGCCGAACGGATCATCAAGGACCGCAAGTCCAAGGTGAAATACCTGGTGGGCACGATGATCGAGATCCCGCGGGCGGCGCTCACGGCCGACCAGATCGCGGAAAGCGCGGAGTTCTTCAGCTTCGGCACCAACGACTTGACCCAGATGACGTTCGGCTTCAGCCGCGACGACATCGGCTCGTTCCTGCCGGCCTATCTCAACGAGAAGATCCTCCCGGTGGACCCGTTCCAGACCCTGGACGCCGGCGGAGTCGGGCAGCTCGTGGAGATGGGCGTCAAGCGCGGGCGCGAGACGCGGCCGGACCTGAAGTGCGGCATCTGCGGCGAGCACGGCGGCGACCCCAACAGCGTGAAGTTCTGCTACAAGGTCGGCCTGAACTACGTGAGCTGCTCGCCGTACCGCGTGCCGATCGCCCGGCTGGCGGCGGCCCAGGCGGCCATCGTCCGGTAACCCGGCCAAAACAAGTACGGACAAGCTCCGCTCCCCCGGGCGGGGCTTGTTGTTTCAGGATGCTTGCTTTTGCCCGGCCGATGCTGGCACAATATTTTGCTCGATATAGTGCGGCTTGAGCGAGAAAAAGCGCGGTACGATGCAAAGCGAAGACAAAGGCATCAAGATCTACCTGCGCGAGATCGGGCAAACCGCCCTGTTGACGCGCGAGGACGAGGTCAAGCTGGCCCGCCGGATCAAGCGTGGCGATGAAGAAGCCCGGCAGCTCATGATCCGCGCCAACCTGCGCCTCGTGGTCAAGATCGCCCACGACTACGCGCAGTACGGGCTGCCCCTCCTCGACTTGATCTCCGAGGGCAACATCGGCCTGATGAAGGCCGTAACGCGCTTCGACCCGAAGAAGGGCGGGAAGTTGAGCACGTACGCCGCCTGGTGGATCAAGCAGTCCATCAAGCGGGCTCTCGCCAACCAGAGCAAGACCATCCGCCTGCCGTCCCACCTGGTGGACAAGATTTCCCGCATGCGGCGCGCTGAGCGCGGTTTTGCCCAGAAGCACGGCCGGGATCCCACGGAGGCGGAACTGGCCAAGGCCGCCGGCGTATCCGTCACCACCATCCGGATGTGGCAAACGGTCTCGCTCCGGCCCGCGTCGCTCAATGCCCCGATCGGCGACGAGGACAGCGCCGAGTATGGCGATATTATCGGAGATGACCGGAACGTATCGCCGGCGGAGGATATCTCGGACCGCCAATTAAAAGGCGAAATTGAGGGCCTGCTGGACCAACTGGGCAAGCGCGAGCGCGAAATCCTCATGTACCGGTACGGCCTGCGCGGCGTGAAACCGGAAACCCTTGAGGTTGTGGGCCGGCGTTTCAAGATCACGCGCGAGCGTGTCCGCCAGATACAGAACTCTACTGTGCTGCGCCTGCGCCAGATGCTGGAGGATCTGGATCAACCACAGCCAAGGACCGAGGAAAAGGAGGAAAGCCCATGACTATCCCGGCATTGAAAAACGCCATTCGTGACATCCCGGATTTTCCCAAGGAAGGTATCATTTTCAAGGACATCACCCCGCTGCTGGCCGAGCCGTCCCTGTTCAAGCTGGCCGTGGACACGCTGGCCGACCGCCATCTCGAAAGCCGCATTGACCGGGTATGCGTGGTGGAGTCACGCGGGTTTCTGTTCGGATCCGCCGTGGCCTATCGGCTGGGCGCGGGCATCGTGCCGATCCGGAAGAAAGGCAAGCTGCCCCACGAAACGCTGGAGGCCGCCTACGACCTGGAATACGGCACGGCCACGCTCCAGGTCCACGTGGACGCCTTCGAACCGGGGACGCGCGTACTGCTCATCGATGACCTGCTCGCCACGGGCGGCACCGCCGAGGCCTCCGCCCGGCTCATCGAGCAACTGGGCGGAAAGATCATCGAGATCCAGTTCCTCATCGAGCTGGCCTTCCTCAACGGCCGCGAAAAACTCACCAAGTACCCGGTCTTCGCTCCAATTGTGTATGAGTGAGCGCGGCTGGACGTCCGCAGCGGCTGGCCTTGCCCGGAAAAAGTGTTGAGATGGACCGCCGCCAACTGCCCATTTTCGAGATCGAGCGCGAATTGATTGCGCAGGCCCGCGCGCAGCGCCGGCTGATCGTCCGCGCCCCGACGGGCTCGGGCAAGTCCACGCAAATCCCGCAGATGCTCCTTGACCACGGCCTGCTGGACGAGGGCTTGCCCCGCGCTTCGCGGGGCCGCGCGGTCATTCTCCAGCCGCGGCGGCTGCCCACCCGCCTCCTCGCCGCCCGCGTGGCCTCCGAGCGCGGGGTGAAACTCGGCTCGGAAGTGGGCTACCAGATCCGCTTCGAAAATGTCGCCGGGGCCGACACGCGCCTTCTCTATGAAACCGAGGGCGTCCTGCTTCGCCAGATGCTCTCCAACCCCCGTCTCGACGGTGTCTCGGCCATTCTCTTCGACGAATTTCACGAACGGCACCTGTACGGGGACGTGACACTCGCCCGCGCGCTCCAACTCCAGCAAACGACCCGGCCCGACCTGCGGCTCATCGTCATGTCCGCCACTCTGCCCTCCGGCCCGCTGGAGGACTACCTGTCTCCGTGCGCGGCGTTGGAGGCCGAGGGGCGCCTCTTTCCCGTAGCCATCGAATACATCGACCGTCCCGTGGATTTCGACCGCACCCCGGCGTGGGAAATCGCCACGGCCGAATTCGAACGGGTCTGCCGCGAGGGGGATCCGGGCGATACGCTGATCTTCATGCCCGGGGCCTACGAGATCGCACGGACTGTCCAGGCCTTGGGCAACTCCGCGGCCGCGCGCGGCCGGATTATCCTCCCGCTGCACGGCGAGTTGCCCCACGCCGACCAGGACGCCGCCGTGACCGGATACGACCGGCCGAAAATCATTGTGTCCACCAATGTGGCGGAAAGCTCGCTGACGATCGAAGGGGTGAAGCTGGTCCTCGACAGCGGCCTGGCCCGGATTCCTCGTTTCGACCCGGCGCGCGGCATCAATACGCTGCTGGTGGAAAAAATCAGCCGCGCCTCGGCCGACCAGCGGTCCGGCCGGGCCGGGCGCACCGCCCCCGGCCGCGGCGTCCGCCTGTGGACGGAACGCGAACACGCCGGGCGGGCGCTCCAGGAAGTTCCCGAAATCCGCCGCCTGGATTTGTCCGAGGTGATGCTGACCCTGCGCGCGGCGGGGGCCGGCGACCTGCGTGAGTTTCACTGGTTCGAGCCGCCGGAGCCGCGCGCGCTGGATCGCGCCGAGACGCTGCTGCGCGACCTCGGGGCGCTGGACGCGGCGACGGGTGCCGTTACGGAACTGGGCCGTCGGATGGTCGGGTTTCCCGTGCATCCACGCTATGCCCGGATGCTGATCGCCGCGGAATCTTTCGGCTGCGTCCGGGCCGTCGCCCTGATCGCCGCGCTCACGCAGGGCCGCTCGCTCTGGATGCGCAAGCCGGACAAGTCCACCCGCGAGCAGCGGGAGGAAGTGCTGGGCGAGGAGGGCGCCTCCGACTTTTTCGGCCTGATGCGCGCCTTCCGCTATGCCGATAGCCATCACTACGACGTGGCGGCCTGCCATCGGCTGGGCATCCACGCCAATACCGCGCGACAGGTCCGCGCGCTGGCGGGCTTTTTCCTCGACCTCGCCGAAAAAACCGGGCTGAAGATCGAGGACCGCGCCCCGGAGACCGAGGCGATCTGCAAATGCATCCTGACCGGATTTTCCGACCAGGTCGCCCGGCGCGTGGATACGGGGACGCTGCGCTGCCTGATGGTCCACGGCCGCAAGGGGGTGCTGGCGCGGGAGAGCGCGGTCCAGGACAGCCCGCTGCTCGTCGCGTCCGAAGTCCGCGAGGTCGAGGGCCGCGGCGGTGAATTGAGCGTGATCTTGAGCCTGGCCACGGCGGTTCGGCCGGAGTGGCTGGAAGAACTGTATCCCGGCGACTTTCACGAACAGGTGGACGTGGAATACGACGCGGCCGAGCGTCGCGTCACGGCCTGGCGTCGCCGGCTGTTCCGCGACCTGGCCCTGGAGAGCCGCCGCGTGGATCCGCCGCCCGCGGACGCCGCCGCGGATATCCTGGCCGAGGAGGTCATTAAAGAGAATATTTCGCTGCCTCGCTGGGATGAAACCACGGATCAATGGATCGCGCGGGTCAACAGCCTGGCGGCCTGGTGCCCTGAACTGGGGCTGGCCCCGTATTCCGAAAAGGACCGCTGGTTGGTCATTCGAGTCATCTGCAGGGGCGCCGTTGCGGCACGCGATTTGAAAGACCGGCCTGTGACGGCGGCCTTCAAGGATCAGATGGATCCTTCCCGGCGCGCGCTGGTGGAGAAGCATGCCCCCGAGAAGATCGAGTTGTCCAACGGACGCCGTGCCCGGTTGGTGTATACCGAGGGCGAGTCGCCGCACATGGCCCTGCGCATCCAGGACCTGTACGACGTCTCCGACAGCCCGAAGATCGCGAAGGGCCGGGTCCCCGTCGTTGTGGAAATCCTCGGGCCCAACCATCGTCCCGTGCAAGTGACCCGCGACCTGGCGGGTTTCTGGCGCGACCATTACCCGCGCGTGAAAAAGGAAATGCAGCGGAAATACCCGAAGCACGAGTGGCGATGAAAAAAGTCTTTTCTGAATCCCTGCGCATCCTGCCCGACGACTGGCTGAACCCGTTACCGCTGGCGCACTGGTTCCCCGCGGGCGGGGCCGGGCAGCGCCCGCTGGAAGTCGACGTGGGATGCGGCAAGGGCCGATTTCTGCTCGCGCGCGCCGCCGCGCACCCGGACGCGGATTTTCTCGGCGTGGACCGAATGATCGGACGGCTTCACAAGATCGACCGGAAAGCCGTCCGGCACGGACTGACGAATATCCGGTGGCTGCGGCTGGACGCCTACTACGCCGTGACCTACATGATCCCGGAGAACTCCGTCACCACGTACTATATTTTCTTTCCCGACCCCTGGCCTAAGAAACGGCACCGTGAGCACCGGCTGTTTAACGCCCCTTTCCTGGATTCGCTGTTTCGGACGTTGAAGGCGGGCGGGCAGGTGCACTTCGCCACCGATCATCTTCCGTACTTCGACGACGTCGTGGCCGTGATCAAGGCCGACAAGCGCTTCGCCAAGATTCCGCCTTTTGAACCAGCCGGGGAGGAGCGGACGGATTTCGAACTGCTGTTCCTGGGCAAAACACCGATCGGCCGGTATTCCTTCGAGAAACAACGGGGCTGACGGCCTGCTTTTCCTGTCCGTGACCAACGGGTGGGCCGGGCGCTCCGCGCACGGCATTTTTCGCCCAACTGATCCCGCGCGACGGAGCGCGCGGGCCACCTTCCTGTAGCCGGCTTCGGCGAAGCTGGCGCCAAGCCGCGTACATTGACCAAGCCGGAGGTTATGATTGATGTCTTGACATCATTACTTATGATGCTATGATGCTTGCATGAGGACTACGCTTACGATAGACGACGACGTGCTGGACAAAGCACGATCCCTTGCAGAGAAGCTCCGCGCGCCCTTCCGCCGGGTAGTCAACGAGGCGCTTCGCGCGGGATTGCCAGCGGTCGAGAAGCCGCCCGCCCATCGGCCCTTTCACACCAAGCCCCGCAAGCTCGGGTTAAGAGCCGGCCGGAATCTGGACAACATCCAGGAACTGCTTGCGCAAATTGAAGGCGAGGCCCACCGGTGATCCTGGTGGATGCCAACCTCCTGCTGTATGCCGAAGACCAGTTGAGCCGTCGTCATGCGGCGGCGCGGGAGTGGTGGGATAACCAGTTGTCTGGAAAAACACCCGTGTGTCTTTGCTGGACAGTAGTGGGCGCCTATATCCGTATCGGGACCAATCCCCGCGTCTTCGAACACCCCCTGTCGCTCGATCAGGCCCTCGCTCGCGTGCAAAGCTGGCTGGACCAGCCATGTACGCGCATCGTGCTGCCGACCGAGCGACACTGGATCGTGTTCCGGAAGATGATGACCGAGGGACAAGCGGTCGCCAACCTTGTCAGCGACGCCCATCTCGCCGCGTTGGCCGTCGAACATGGCTGCGAACTGATGTCCACCGACGCCGACTTCTCGCGCTTCCCGGGCGTCAAGTGGACCAATCCGCTGGGTTACTAGCAACCCGAAGCGTACGTTCTGCCGGCGTAAGTGCTTGATGCTCTATGAAAACCTGTGGTCCTACCCCGATCCAGCGTCAACCGACGGAGGCTGAAATATGCCATTCTGCAATCCTGCAAGGACTGACCTTCCCCCTTCCCTCATAGGCTTGGAAAAATCTCGCGTCGAGCACAACCTTGAGCCAGGATTAAGAATCAAATCGCGGAAGAATTATCATGAAAGCGAGGGGTTTGCTGTTTGCTGACGAAAATACAACGGGGAAACACAATGAAGACCTTTATACTTCTTGCGACTTGTGCGTTGTCATTTCAGGCTTATGCCGATGAAATAACCTTTAACAACGGCAAGAAGTATTCTTGTGACATACTTTACTACAGCAACTACACGTTTTGCTTGATTGTTGACGGGGCCACACAGCGTGCCGCAATAAAGAATATTAACAACATAATTTTTAACGCGGTCGAAACAACGCAATCTGATTTCATGGCTGATAGCAGTACAGATCTTGCCCCCGTTGCCGCTGCCATATCAGAATATTATACCCAACCCATAGCACCTACTGAAACGGTTACTGAATACATTAAGAAAAACAAATACGGGGAAGCTCTCACCACGTGCGATATTAGCGATATTAAGCTGAAACTGATTGAACTCGAAGGCAAGCCAATCAAACTCGTATTTTACTATAGATATGACATTAAACAGGTGAATACTAACGAGTATCAAGTACACTTGTACGACAAAGACATGAACAGCGTGAACATGATATTCCCAGCCGTTGCTTTAAGCTATGTAAAACAAGTGATGGAACGCTTTGTTGTTTCTGCTGTATCACAAAAGAAATACGCGCTTTATGGAGTACTGTTGGGCGAGAGGGATTTAGTCGCATTCAATAGACTATACTGGTATTCGGCGAGCTGCATCTTCGTACCATTAGGGCGCACGATGAAAAAAGAGGTTGGCGGGGCTGTTAGCTATTCGTGGTGACTGACGCGGATGGAATCTCTCCGAAAGAGAGCAGGTTCCTTCCGGGGAAAAAGGGGTCATTCCTTGCAAGTTTGCAGAATGGCATGTTTCATATACGTTTGGAGAACCCGCCTCACTCCACGAACAGCGGGACCGGCTGGAATTTCGTCACGGCCACAAGCCCCTTGTCGGTGAGCTTAAGTTCCGGGATGACCGGCAGGGCGAGGAAGGACATGGTCATCAACGGGTCGGGCAGCGTGCAGCCCATCTCGTGCGCGGCCTTGGCCATGGCTTCGATCCGGTCGCGCACTTCCTCCAGTGGCATGTCCGACATCAAGCCCGCGATGGGCAGCGGCACAGAGGCCAGGACGCGCTCGTTCTCCACGACGGCCTGCCCGCCGCGCAGGCGGGCGACTTCCTTGACCGCGGCCATCATGTCCTTGTCGCTCGCGCCCACGACGACGATGTTGTGCGAATCGTGCGCCACGCTCGAGGCAATGGCGCCCGTCTTCAACCCGAACCCGCGCACAAAACCCACCCCCACGTTGCCGGACGCGAGGTGACGCTCGATGACAGCTATCTTCAGGAGATCGCTGGACGGATCCGCCACCACCGCGCCGTCCGCCACGGACGCCTCCTCTTCGAGGGATTTCGTGAGGATCTGGTCCGGGACAAGGCCGATGACACGGATGCGCGGCCGTTCGCCTTGGCCCTCGGGAACCGGCACGCGGAAATCGAGCCCCTGCCACTGGACATTGACGCTGCTGCGAAGACGCAGGGGTTTCGCGCGGGCCCGAGGGGCCAGGAGCATCTGGTTCTCCGCCACTTTCTGCCCCGCCTGGTACACCTGGGCCACGCGGAAATGCTCGAAGTCGTCCAGGACCACGAGGTCGGCCCAGTAGCCCGGGGCGATGGCGCCGAGTTTATTCAGACCGAAGTACCGCGCCGGGTGGAGCGTGGCCATGCGGATGGCCGTCACGGGGTCCATGCCTTTCTGGATCGCGCGGTGGACCAGCCAGTTGATGCTGCCCTCGCGCAGCAGGTCGGCCGGGTGGCGATCGTCCGTGCAGAAGCTGCAATTGATGGCGGCGGCCGGGGTGACCAGCGGCAACAGGGCGTCGAGGTTCCGCGCCGTCGTGCCGTCGCGGATGAAAATATGCATGCCCAGTTGCCGTTTTTCCCGGGCTTCCTCCAGCGTGGTGCACTCGTGATCCGAGCCGATGCCGGCCACGATGTAGGCGGCCAGGTCGCGCCCGGAAAGGCCGGGGGCGTGCCCGTCAATGGGATGCCCCTCGGCGGCGGCAAGTTTTTCGAGCACTTCGGGCACGCGGTGGATCACGCCGGGGTAGTTCATCATCTCGGCCAGGCCGATGACCCGCGGGTGCTGGAACAGCAGCCCAAAATCCTCCGCCGTCAGGCGCGCGCCGGAGGTTTCCATGTCCGTCGCCGGCACGCAAGAAGGGACCATGACGAAGACCCGCAGGGGCAATCCCTCGCTGGTCTCCAGCATGTAGCGGATGCCGTCGAGGCCCAGGACGTTGGCAATCTCGTGGGGATCGGTGACCACCGCGGTCACGCCGCGCGGGACGACGGCGCGCGCGAACTCGGGCGCGGTTACCATGCTGCTCTCCAGGTGCACGTGCGCGTCGATGAAGCCCGGGCACAGCAGGCGGTTCTGAAGGTCTACGGTCTCCCGGGCTTCGTAGTCACCGAAGCCGACGATATGACCCTTGAAAACCGCCACATCGGCGGCATGGATCTCGTTCGAGAAGACGTTGACAACCCGCGCTTTTTTAAGCAGCAAATCCGCAGGCGTCTCGCCGCGCGCCGCGGCAATCATTTCGGCATCCATCCAAAGCCTCCTTCAGAGGAAGAACATCCTGTAGGGCCTGCTCTTGCGCATGGCCGCCTTTCCGGCGCGCCGCAAGCGGCGGCCCTGCATTTCGGAGTTCAGTGCTGCTGCATCGCCCGCCAGATTTTCTCGGGCGTAAAGGGCGTTTCGCGCAGGCGAACACCCACGGCGTTGTAAATGGCGTTGGCGATGACCGGGCACGGCCCATTGATGCCGATCTCGGACACGCTTTTCGCTCCGAAGGGTCCCGTCTTCTCGTAGGTCGGCACCAGGATCGTCACCATCTCGGGCTTGTCCCGCATGGAGTAGATCTTGTAGTTCAGGAACGAGTCGTTGGTCATCCGGCCCTTTTCGTTGAACAGGTACTGCTCGGTCAGCGCATAGCAGATGCCGTTCATCACGGCGCCCTCAACCTGGCCCTCGGCCAGCTTCGGGTGGATCGCCGTGCCGCAGTCGGTGGCCGCCACGTACTTCACGACGCGGATGAGCCCCGTCTCGGTGTCGATCTCCACTTCCGCGAAGTGCGCCGCGAACGGCGGCGGGGATTTGTGGCTGATGTTCGAGGAGATGGCCGCGATCTGGAACTGGTTGGCCGCGTACAGCGAGTGCAGGGCGACGTCCTGGAAGGTCACCGAGCCGCTGCCGTCCTTGGCGAAGACCTGCGCGTCGCGCACCTCCAATTCGGAGGGCTTCTTCTCCAGCAGTTCCGCCGCGACGGACAGGATCTGTTTCTTCACCTTCAGTCCCGCGTCGAGCACGGCGTTGCCGGTGAGGTAGGTCGTGCTGGAGGCGTAGGCGCCCACATCGAACGGGGTCATGTCGGTGTCGGACGAATAGACAAGGATCTTGTCGCTCGTGGTGCCGATGGCCTCGGCGGCGATCTGGGCCAGGACCGTATCGCTGCCGGTGCCCAGGTCCGTCGCGCCCATGAGCAGGTTGAATGAACCGTCCTCGTTCATCTTCAGCGAGGCCGCGCCCATGTCGATTTCCGGGATGCTCGAACCCTGCATGAGGCAGCACATGCCGATGCCGCGGCGGTAACGCCCCTTCTTCTTGCGCCAGTCGCCGCGCTTCTTCCAGCCGATCGCCTTCGCGCCCAGCTTGATGCACTTGTCCAGGCCGCAACTGCCGATGGACTGCTGGACGCCCGCCTTGCCCTCGCCGAGCGCCGCGAAAACCGGCGAGGTCTCGCCGGAGCGTATGTGATGATTCATCCGGAAGACCAGCGGGTCGATCCCGATAGTCTCCGCGAACTCGTCCACGGCGCTCTCCACGGCAAACGCGGCCTGGGTCGCGCCGTAGCCGCGGTACGCGCCGCCGACGGGCAGGTTGGTATACACCGCCGTGCCCGTGAAATGCACGTTGGCGGAACGATAGAGGGGCAGCACCTTGCTGCCGCTGTTGCAGACCACCGTCAGCGCGTGGGCGCCGTAAGCGCCCGTATTGGAAATGCAATCCATGCTGAGCGCCGTCAGCGTCCCCTCGGGATCGGCCCCCAGTCGCACCCGGATCCGCTCGGGATGCCGCGTGCGGCTGCTGACGAACTCCTCCTCGCGCGTATACATCAGGAACACCGGCCGGCGCGTGCGCCACGCCATCATGCCGACCACATCTTCAATCAGCACTTCCTGCTTCACTCCGAACCCGCCGCCGATGCGGGGCTTGATGACCCGCACCATGCGCACGGGGATATCCAATACCTGGGCCGTAATGCGCCGCGCGTGGAACGGCACCTGGGTGCTGGTCCGGATCACCAGCCGCCCCTCGGCATCCACGTGGGCCAGGGCTACGTGCGGCTCGATGGGACAGTGCTGGGCCAGGTGAATGTAGTAGGAGTTGTCCAGCTTGTACGCCGCCCCGGCTATCGCCTGCTCCACGTTGCCCACGTCCATGCCGACCTTCGCCGCGATGTTTTTCTGCGGTTCGTACGGGACCGGGATGATCGCGCGGGCCTCAGGCTCGTCATGGATGACGGGGCTGCCCTCTTGAAGCGCCTCTTCGATGGAAAGCACGGGCTTGAGGATCTCATACTCCACGCGGATCGCCTTCAGTGCGGCCTCGGCGATCTCGAGGGTCTCGGCCGCCACCGCGGCCACGCGGTCGCCGACGTAGCGCACCTTGCGGTCGAACATGAAGGTGTCGTACGGGGACGGCTCGGGATAGCCCTGGCCGGCCGTCGTGTGCGCGATCCGCGGCACGTTGCCGTGGTAGAGCACGCAATGAACCCCCGGCATTTTCTCCGCCGCGCTGATATCGATGCTCTTGATGATCGCGTGCGCGTGGGGACTCCAGAGAAACTTCGCGTAGAGCGCGTCCGCCGGCTTGAAGTCCGCGACGAAGAGCGGCTTTCCCAGGGCCAGCGGTATTGCGTCGAGCTTGGTCACGGATTGGTTGACGACTTTGAATGTTCGCTTGGCCATTGTAATTCTCCCGGAAATGTTCAGGCTTGCTTGGGCTGGTTCGCATCCCGCACGTTTCGCAGCGCCGTCCAGATCTTCTCATATCCCGTGCAGCGGCAAAGATTTCCGTCCATGTGCGTCCGGATGTCTTCGTCGCTCGCGTCCGGTTTTTCCTCCAGCAAGGCTTTGGCGGACATGATAAGCCCCGGTATGCAGTATCCGCACTGCACGGCGCCGGCGTCGGCCAGCGCCTGCTGGATGGGGTGAACCTTGCCGAAATCGCCCACGCCCTCGATGGTCTCGACCCGGCGGCCTTCCACCAGGAAGGCCGGCATGATGCAGGACATGACCGCGCGGCCGTCCACGATCACCGTGCACGCGCCGCAGGTCCCCTCGTCGCAGCCTTCCTTGGTGCCCGTGAGGCCCGAGCGGCGCAGCAGCTTGACCAGCAACTCGCCCGGGGCAATGGCAAATTCTTTTTTCGCGCCGTTCAACGTGAAGGATATGGTCTTGGTTCCGCTCATGATGCCTGCTCCTTCGCCTGGGTCCAGGCTTCCACCAGTACGTCGCCCAGTGTAACGCCCGCCAAGCGTCCGATGTAAGCGGTGGACATGCCCTCGGCTTCCTTGAATTTAAGGCCCGCCAATCCGTTCAGCGCGGCCTCCCGCAGCAGACCCTCGGACGCTTTTTTGCCTGCGAGCGCTCCTTCCACTCCCGGGCAACGCGCCGGGAACGGCACCCCGCCGCTCATCGCCGCCCGTACCGAACGGATGGTCGCTCCATCGAGTTGCAGGAGCGCCGCGGCCGTCAGCATGCTGAATCCGGTCGCCGTCTGCCGGACTTTCCGATAGCCGAACCCCAGGCCCGGCGAAAGCGCCGGCACGCACACCTGCGTCAGCAGTTCACCCGACCGGAACAGGCGCGCCGGCTGGGCGGAAAAAAACTCGTCGGCCGGGACTTCCCGCGTCGTCTCCCCCTGGAGGACCATGACGGCGCCCAGCGCCAGGAGGGCGGCCGGAAAATCAGCCCAGGGAAACACCCGGCAGATGTTGCCGCCCAGCGTGGACTCATTGCGGATCTGCTGGGAGGCCAGCATCTGCGCCACGCGGTTCAGGACCCAGCCGGGCGCCGCGTGCTTCTGAAGAGCCGCCACCCGGGTCGTCGCGCCGATCCGGAAGGTCCCATTGTCGCGCCGGATGCCGTCCAGCCCGATCCGGTTAAGGTCCACTGCGGTCTTCGGCTCGTCTTCGGGAATGAACACCAGCGAGGTCGCCCCGGCCACCGGGAGCCCCGCCGGGCCCAGGACCCGGAGCAGCGCCAGCGCCTCGTCCAGGCGGGTCGGTATTTTAAAATCGGTAATCTTCACGCTGAATCCTCCATGCCGTGTATCTTTCGATCGAATTCGACCGGTCCGTCGGCTGGCGATGCCTTGGATGCCAGCCTCGTTATATACCCCAGCCGCTTAGCCCGTGTCATTAGAAAAGACCGTTAGCCGGCGCCGATATTCTTGTAGGGGCGTCGCTTGCGACGCCCGGGTTGAACGCGCCCTCCCCAGAGGCGGGCGGGCGCCGACCAGCGGCGTCCCTACACAATCCAAAATGCCGTATTGCGATTTGCACAGGAGCAGTCCTTTCTCTACAGTGACCCGCGAGGTGACCCAATGGCGCGCGCGGAAAGAGTGGCGGTCGTCTGCCCGCGGTATTCCGAAACCGGAACCGTCGGCGGCGCGGAAACCCTGTTGAAACGGCTGGCCGAACTCGCGGCGGCCGACGGCCGCCGCGTGAGCATTTTGACCACCTGCGCGTCCAGCCATTTCACGTGGGAAAACACCCTGCCACCCGGTTCGCGCCGGGTCGGCGACTTGGATGTCCGTTTCTTCCCGGTGGACGCCGACCGGGACGTCGGCGCGTTTCTGCGCGTCCAGCAGGTCATCAGCCAGCGGGGGCTTTTTACCATCGAGGACGAACGCCTCTGGATCCGGAACTCCGTTAACAGCCGCGCCCTCCTGGATCACTTGCGTGAACATGGCGCCGACTACGACCGCATCCTGGCGGGCCCTTACCTCTTCGGCCTCACGTTCTTTGCCGCGCAGGTGCATCCGCAGAAAACCGTCCTGGTCCCCTGCCTGCACGATGAGCCGTTCGCCTACCTGGAAATCATGCGAGAGCTGTTCGGGGCCGTCGTGGGCTTCGCCTTCAACACGGAGCCCGAGCGCGATCTCGCCCGGCGCCTTTTCTCCCTGCCCGCGGAGAACTGCGCGGTGGTGGGGATGGACATCGAACCGTTCGAGGCCGATCCGGCGGTGTTTGCCCGGGCACGAGGGTTGGACCGGCCCTATGGGCTCTACAGCGGCCGACGCGAGGGCGGTAAGGGCACACCGCTGCTGTGCGAGTACTTGCAGGCCTTCCGCGAGCGGACGGGTGAAGATGTAAATTTGGTCTTCACCGGCAGCGGCCCGATCGAAGCCCCTGCCGAGTTGCAGCCCCATATCCTTGATGTCGGCTTCGTGTCCGAGCGGGAGAAACACGAAGCCATGGCCGGCGCGTTGGCTTTTATCCATCCCTCGGTCAACGAAAGCCTGGGTATCGTCCTGTTGGAATCCTGGCTGGCGGGGACGCCGGCGCTGGTGCATGCCGGCAGCGAAGTGCTGCGCTGGCAATGCCGCCGGAGCAACGGCGGGCTCTGGTTCCGGCATTACCCCGACTTCGAGCAGGAATTGCTGCTTCTCCTTCGCCAACCGGAACTGCGTCGCCGCCTCGGCGCCGCCGGCCACGAGTATGTACTACGCGAGTACTCCCGCGAGGCCATCCAAGCGCGCCTGTTCAAGGTTCTGGACAGATAATAAAACGGATTGTAGCCCGCCCCTCTGCGGGCGCGCGATTGCATCCGCGCCGCCGGCTGTGCTATATCCCCCACAGCATGAAACGCGCCATCCACCAGCTCGTGGCCGGGTTCAGCCACGGGGACGCCATCAGCAACGAGGCGCTCGTTCTGCGCGGCCTCTTCCGGTCTTGGGGCTGCGAATCGGACATCTTCTGCGAGGCGCGGCGCATCCTGCCCGAACTGCGCAGCGAGGCGCGCGATCTCGCGCAGTCCCGCGGGGCGTTCAAGCCGGACGATATCGTGCTCCTGCACCTTTCTATCGGCTCGCAGGTCAACGACATCTTTGCCGAACTGCCCTGCCGCAAGGCGGTCCTCTACCACAACATCCCCCCGCCGGAATATTTCCGCGGCATCCAGGAACAGATCGGCCACAACCTGGCCAAGGGCCGCGAGCAGGCGAAGCGCCTGGCCGGGAAGGCGCAGGTCGTCCTGGCCGACAGCCGCTTCAATGCGGACGAACTGGAGTCGTGGGGCTACCGGGAGGCGCACGTCCTGCCGCTGGTGCTGGACCTCGCGCGCCTGCGCGGCGCGGCGGACCGGGCGGTGTTGAAGAAATACGACGACGGGCTAATCAACATCCTCTTCGTCGGGCGCTGCGTGCCGAACAAGCGCCTCGAGGACGCCCTCTCGGCGTTCCATTATTTTCAGCGCTACGTCGAGCCCGCGTCGCGGTTCATCCACGCCGGGTCCTTCTCGGGCGTGGAGCATTATCACGCCCTGCTGCTCACCATGATGCGCGACCTGCAGCTTCAGAACGTCGAGCTCATCGGCTCCGTGCGGCAGGACGAGCTCAACGCCTGCTACAAGTCCGCGGACCTGTTCCTCTGCATGAGCGAGCACGAGGGTTTCTGCATCCCGCTGATCGAGAGCCTCGTGCACGATGTCCCCGTGCTGGCCTACGCCGCGGCCGCCGTGCCGGACACGCTCGACGGCGCCGGCGTGCTGTTCCGCGAGAAACGGCACGACCTGGTGGCCGAGATGATGGGCCGGCTCGTCCGCGACGCCGCGCTGCGCGACGCCGTGCTTCGGGGCCAGCGCGAACGGCTGGCGCGCTACGAGCACCGCGACCTCTCCGCCGAACTCCGCACCCACCTGGCGCCACTGCTGGCCTGAAGGCGGGAACGAACAGAAGACGCGAAGAGCGCAAAGGATACGCGCATGAATGACGAAAGCCCTCCGAAGCGCCGGGTCGGCTGTCTGCACGTGATGCTGTTCGTTTTGATCGCCGTGGCGCTGACCGCCCTGGTGAGTTTTTTCGTGTTCAAGGCGGTGTTGTTCCCGTCGGCATTCAGGCCGGTGAAGCTGAATGCGCGCGAGGAGCAGGTTCTCCAGGTCAAGCTGGACCAACTGGACTTCACGGCCCCCTCGAGCACCGCGGCCGTGACGCTGGCGCCCGAACCGTACAGCGAAGAGGGCGCCGAGCGGACCATCCGGTTAACGGAAAAGGAACTCAACGCGCTCCTGGCCAGGGACACGGACCTGGCGAATAAACTCGCGATCGATCTGTCGGATAACCTCGTGAGCGTCAAGCTGCTGATTCCCCTGGACGAGGACCTCCCGGTGCTGGGCGGGAAGACTCTCCGCGTCAAAGCCGGGGTGACGTTCAGCTATGTCGAGGGGCGGCCGGTGGTCATGCTCCGGGGCGTCAGCGTCATGGGCATCCCGCTGCCCAATGCGTGGCTCGGGGGATTGAAGGACATTGACGTCATCAAGGAATCCGGCGGCGACGCGGGGTTCTGGAAAGCCTTTGCCGACGGGGTCGAAGCCGTCCGCGTCGAAGAAGGCCGCGTCAGCATCAAGTTGAAAGAATAAGCGCCGGAATGCCCGCCATTCACCGTGCCGACTTGAGATACACTTCGAGACGGCCATCGAACCCGCCAAGATCAACCACCTGCCGGGATTGCAACTGGAGTGAAGGGTCAAGAGGTCCGATGCGCAACGGATTAACGAATACGAGCCGACCGCCTGGCTTAAGCACCGTGGCGGCGACGGTAAAAAAATCCGCGAACAGGCCGCGCATGTCGGGGATGCGAATACGTCTTCCCATGGGCGGGTTGGTGATGATGAGGGTGATGCTATCCGGGCCCAGGCCCTCGACCGCGGCAAAGTCGCGGAAGTCACAGCAGGTGAACTTCGATTGAATGGACTTCACCTTCGCGACGGAAAAGTTGTCCCTGGCAATGGCAATGGCCTCCGGGCTCACATCCGTTCCGTAAACGCTTTGCACGCCGCCCAGCAGCGCTCGTTCGACAAGTTCCAAGCCTGATCCGCAAAAAGGGTCCCAGACTATCTCCTCCTCAACCTTTCCGGCCAGGCGGGCCATGCAAGCGGCCAGCGGAGGATGGGAGGCGGCCGCGATATCCTGTCGGCGATAATAAAAACGCGGATCGGGCGCCAGCCTCGGACGCAATTCAACCGAGCTTCCGCGCCCTGCCGGGTGAATGTCGATCGCCCAGGGAGCAAGCCGGGCGTCGTTGAGAATGTCTGGACACAGGGCATAGGCCCGGTTGGCCACGAGACGCACCGCCCCCCTCTGGTG
The DNA here is from genome assembly GCA_018823105.1 of Verrucomicrobiota bacterium. Lineage (GTDB taxonomy): Bacteria > Verrucomicrobiota > Kiritimatiellia > CAIQIC01 > JAGNIJ01 > JAGNIJ01. The sequence goes on from JAHJJH010000162.1 coordinate 37,730, forward strand.
GCCCTTGGAAATAAATTCCAGGCGATAGCGGATCGAGCCTTCCGTGAAAGTGGAAAGAAGTTCCCGCGATAAGGGCGATGTAATGGTTGCCGCCAAAGCTTCAATGGACTCCGCCGCGTTGGTGCTCCGAACGGTGCCCAGAACGAAGTTAACGGTGCCGAAACAACGGAGCGTATACAGGTCGGCCACGGAAAAGGGAACCGCCGGCGTGATCGCGACCAACCCGCGGCGGACCTCGGCGATGCGGAATCGGCCCTGCGGCCCCATGCGCTCCTTCACCTCGTCACGGACAATCTTTTCCAACCCCCTGCGACAGCGCAAATGGATCCGCAAACGGGTGAACCGGGAGAGGGTTCTGTCCATTCGGATTTTACTTGGCCTTTGACTGCGGGCGACACTGGCTTTCACCTTTTGCTCGGTTTGCGGAAGAAATCCGCGGCCCCCGTCCACGACTTCCAGCGTGGCCGGCCCGCCGATTTTATCCAGAGCCTGGCCCAGGGATTTCTGCTCGCGCTCGACCACGGTCGTCCGCAGCAAGGAAAGCAGTTCCGCTTCCTCGCCCGGACCGGCGCCGATCTTGGGCAGTGCTGTAATGGCGTAGCGTCGTATCTTCTCGCAAGGATCGCGCAGCAAGCCCACAAGCCACAACCTCACCTCGGCCCTCTGTTCCGCCGTGCCGGAGGCGGCAAAGACCACGCCCACCGCGCGAATGACCGCCACCCTTTCCATCCGCTCCTTGGCAGTGGCTTTATTGAACCGTGCCACCTCGACCTTCCACAACTGGCCGCACGACAGGACGCGCAACTGACGATAAAAGTCTTTGTCGGTTTTCATAGCGTCGGGAAGATCGCGATCCGCAGCCGCGTGCAACCGTACGGGACCAGCGTGATCCACTCCACCTTCCGCGAGGCTTTTTCCAGGGCGCGCGCGGTCGGCAGCGGCGGGGTCATCATGAAATCGCCGCGCCGCGTCCCGTGCCACTTGTCGCGGAGGACCTTCAGCCGGCGCGCGCGCCAGCCCGGGACGCGCACGGCGGGCACGCGCAGGACCACCGGCGGCGGCCGGCCGTCCCAGGGAAACGAGTTTTCCAATGATTGGAAAAATGCCGCGTTTTTTTTCCAATGATTGGAAACTTTGGATAGCGCGTAATTCCACGGCCCCGCGGGGCGGATATTCCACGCCGGAAACTTGTCGCTGGAACGCGGGTCCCGCCGGTCGCGGCGGCGGTGCTCGGGGATGGGCAGGGCGAATAGCAACGGGCCGCGACGTACGCACACGCCGCCGCCGGACTGCCGCTCGAGCCGGATGTCCATGGGCAGATCGAGTTCCAGCCGGTCGCCATCGCGGAAACGCCGCCGCATTTCGACGAACGCTCCCCGACGGAGCGAGCCCACGAACTTCTCTCCATTGATGAGCAACCGGGAACTCCGACACCAGCCGGGGATCCGTAGAAAGAGCGAAAACAAGACGGGCCGCGCGGTTTTTACGACAAATTGGATTTTTTCGGCGAACGGATAATCCGTTCTCTCAACGATGGTTATGGTCGCACCCGACCGTCCGGCGCGGAACGTGACGGTCGAGGGACCATAAAACGTGGCGGCGATGCCTCCGCCCGGCCGCTCCATCCACATGCGCGCCAAGTAATTCGGCACGATGCGGGTGACGTTGCCCGGGCAGCATTCGGTAGCCGGGTTGGGGCGATAGGATTTGTGGGCCCAGCCGAATCCGTGTCCGTGGTGGTTCGCGCTCGCGTCGGCCACGATCTGGTTCGGGCTCGAAAAGTACTGCAACGCCTTGAAGTCCGGCAGCAACGCGCCGGGTGCCGCGTTGAAGACGGTGTTTTCGATCCAGTCCGCGTACGCCGCGTCGCCGGTGGCCATCAGCAGGTAACCCAGACTCCAGGCGGCGTCGGCAATGACGCAGGTCTCGTGGCCGGCGGTCGGGTCGCGACCCTTGAGATGCTCGGTGGAACTGGGCACGCCGTCCGCGAGGACGTGGTCGCGGGCCAGCTTGCGCCAGGCATTCGCAGAGGACCGCAGAAGTTTCCGGTTGCCCGTGTAGAGGAAGAGGATGGCTGGCAGCTTGGATAGCTCGCAGTAGTTCACGCCATGGTCCCGGGCGGTCGCTCGCGAGAGCATGCTGCGCAAGCTGGTCGCCGCATCCGGATGCCGGCGATTGAATCCGGCCAGGCTTTGGCGGGCGAGGGCGAGCAGGCGGCGGTCGCCGGTCTGCGCATAGAGCCAGAGCATGATTTCTACGTTGCACAGATTGCGCCCGTCGCGGAACTCCGCGGTGCCGGAGAGATAGTGGCGCGTCAACCGGCGGAGGATCGTGCGCTGGTGCTTCGCGGGGAGGTGAGTCATCAGCGCGCGGAAGAGGACGGCGTGCGGCCAGCGCTCGGCGCGGCCTTCGGGCGTGATTTTCTTGAGGGCGGCGGGGCCAAGATAGCCGTCGGCGTCGGGATGATCGAGCACGTGGTCGAGCTGGCGGAATGCTTTGCGCAAGAGGCTGTTATCGCGCAGAAGCTGGCCGCAGCGGGCCATGCCGTCAATCCAGTAGGCGACCTGTTCATAGGGCCACCAGGCGCTACCGGGCCCGCCCCGGCGGCGAATGGGATCGAGCAGCCAGCCGCCGGTATCGAAAGGATACCCGGCGTGTTCGAGATGACCCGTCAACCCGTCGCGCTGGCGCTCGAGCCAGCGGTGCAGCCAGCCGGACGGCCGGATCGCGGCGAGGTTCAACTCGCGGAATACACCGTGATAGCGGGCGGGCTTCGAGCGTGGTTTCATGGAGCGGCGGACTATACGCCGTTCAAGGTGAGAGGCAAGCTCACATGACGCGTCAACGCTCATAGCACAGGCGCCCTGCTTCCTGTCAGGCGAAACCCCATGCCAGCCTCTTTCACCCGAAAAAAGCACGGTGCCCTTATCGTGCAGGGCCCGTCTCACGCTCAACGACGACACCATGCCCGCGGCCGGGGCTATGGCCTTTGCCTGTGGTCTTGAGCCTCCTTTCTTCCAAAAGATCCAGCGGACTTTGCGCCGGGTTGCGCAAATCTTTCACCACGTGTGTGTACACCATGGTGGTCTCCACGCTGGAATGACCCAGGTATTCCTGGATTTCCCGCAGATCCACGCCGTTCAGCAGCAGGTGGGTGGCGAAACTGTGCCGTAGCGTGTGCACGGAGACGGGTTTATAAATCCCGGCCTGCCCTACGGCCGCTTTCACGGCCCGCTGGATCAGCGCATCGCATACATGGTGTCGCCGCACTTGCCCGCCCCGTGGGTCCACCGACAGTTTTTCGGAGGGAAAAACCCACTGCCAGCCCCATTCGGCCCCAGCCCTGGGAAACTTCGTCGCCAACGCATCCGGCAGCCATACCCCACCCACCCCCGCCTTCTGATCCTGCTCGTACATGCGACGGACCTCCGCCAGGTGCGCCTGCAGATCTGGGCACACCCGTTCGGCCAGCAATGTGGAGCGATCTTTGTCGCCTTTTCCCCCTCGAACAAACAACAATCGGTTCTCAAAATCCACGTCCTTCACACGCAGCCGGCAGCACTCCATGACGCGCAGTCCGCCCCCGTAGATCAACCCGGCCATCAGCCGCGGCGTACCGGTCATGAAATTCAGCAGCTGGCCTGTTTCCTCGACGGTCAGCACCACCGGAAGATGTCGCCCCCGTTTCGCGCGCAGCCCCTGCTCCATCTCGCCCAGGTCGATGTTCAATACCTCGCGGCACATGAAAAGGATCGCATTGAATGCCTGGTTCTGTGTCGAGGCCGA
>JAHJJH010000163.1 GCA_018823105.1 Verrucomicrobiota bacterium
GGCGGCCATCACGTACTCCGACACGCTGTTGGCATTGCAGCCCGGCGCGGCACACCAAGCCATGCCGGCGGCATCCAGCCAGGCGGTATCGAGGTGATCAAAGCCCGCGGTGGCCGTGCCGACAAAACTCACGGACGAGCCGCCCAGCAGCGCTTCGTCCACACGAGTCTTGGACCGGACGATGAGCGCATCGGCCCCGCGCACGTCGTCCGGCGTGATGCGGTCGTCCGGCAACACCAGGATCTCGCCCAAGCCGCCAAATGCCTCCCGGCCCCACAGGACGCTGGCCGCGCACACGGTTTTCACAGCCGTGGATTGTGGAAAAGTTTCAAACCCTGAACAAGCTTCAATTCGCCCGGACGAGCCGCTGCAGGACCCACCGGTATTCCCCGGCGACGCTCTCGACCACATCCCGGGACGCCCCGCCGGGCAGGGCGTCGAAGCTGTAGGTTTCGATCTCCAGGTGTTCCGTGGCGCCGTTTTGCAGGGCACGGAAAAAGGAAGGCCGGAGCGCGAAGGTTGTGGAGCGAAGGCCCCCGCCGCCTTCGAAATGCAGCGGAATATGAAAATGCACGCGCACGGCCCGGGCTTCGGGCAGGCTCCCCAGGGCCGCCAACGCCTCCGGCAAGTCCAGCCAGCTCCGGAGCCGCCCGCCGCCCAGATCAGCCACGACCTGGTGCAGGTAAACCGGCTCGATGAAGCGGGCCAGCGCGGCCCGCCCCACGGCGTCCGCCTCCAGGGCGGCACTCAACTGGATCTTCGAAATACGCAGACCGGCCGCCTGGTATTGCCGCAGCGCCTCCTCCGGGTCTTCGAAACAGACCGCGACATGACAGGTGTCCAGGCAGACACCCAAATGCAGGCGCACCTTCTGTTCCGCCGCGGCCAGCGAGCACCCCAACTCACGAGCGACTCTCACGCGGCCGCGCGGCCACATCCATTCCTGCATGAATCGGATGAGTTCATCCGGCGTTTCGAAGAGGCAACCCGGCTCGGGCTCGAGGCCCAGGTGAATCTCCCGGCCGGTTTTTTCCTTCAGGCCGGCCAGGTGCGCCACGGCCCGGGCCAGTTGATCGGTGATACGCTCCACATCGGAAGCCCCGTGAATCCAGGGCTTGAAGGATCCGGGCACGGTGCTGATACTCCCCGCCACGCCATCGGGCAGGAGCACCGCGAGAAGATCGGCGAGTCGCCGCGTGTAGTCGAGACGCGCCTCGGTGCGCCAGTCGGGCGCATAGACCTGCTCCTTGACCCGGCCGCCGTGGAACCGGCCATAAGGAAATCCGTTCAGGGTGAAAATGTAGAGGCCGTTCTCGTCCAGGAATTGCCTGAAGCGCCGGAGGTTCCCGCCCTCGGCCATCTCCCGCGAAACGGCGTCGCGGAGGCGAAGGCCGAGTCCGAAAGCCTTCCCCGGGGCCACGCGGGCTCGAACGGCCAAGGCCTTCTCTTGGATCGAGGCCCACAGTTCAGGCCAGGTCTCATCCGGATGAATGCTCAAACCGTAGGTCAGATGTAACGGCGGTTGATCCTGCAGTTTCATGCCGCCGCCGATGTACCGCCAGGCCCGCCCCCAACACAAGCTCAATCCGCCGTCTGTTCCGCCGCCTCTCTCCTTGGCCCGGCCTCCATGGCCCGGCGCTTTTTCCCGCCCCGGGTTTTTCATTCGCGACAAAATACTTCACGGATGTGAACTGATTTGTTACCGTGACCGTCAGACCTGCGGGGAAAGACCATGAGCTGGAAATCGTTTCATCATCCCGAGCTGTGCCCGAAAGTCATCCGTCGTCAGGCCGGATCGGCACTGCTCGACTTCCTGGCGGAAACCGGCGTGGCCCTGGTGACCCGGGGACGCGCCCTCCTCTGGGGCCAGGGCTTCCAGATTCCCTCCTCCTGCCGCATGGCCATGTCCCGCCTGCGCCGGGCCGGCCTGATCGCCTACCGCCGGACCGGGGGCCGCGATCCGGTGCTGCAAATCACGGCCAAGGGGGACGAGGCCCGCGCCGCCCTCTCCCGCCCGGAACGGTTCTGGCCGCGGAAGTGGAAAGGCCTCTGGTACGTGCTTTCCTATGACGTCCCGGAAAAAAGCCGCGCGTATCGCGACCATCTGCGCTGGTTTCTTTCGAACCAGCGGATGGGCATGCTGCAGCACAGCCTCTGGGTGTCGCCGGATGACATCCGCGCCGAGTTCCGCGACTTGGTCCAGGCCGCCGCGCTCGATCAGTACGCCTTCCTGTTCGAGGCCCGCCAGGTCCTGGGGCGCAGCGACCGGGAGATCGTCGAGCGGGCCTGGCCATTCGAACGGCTGGAGAAGACCCAGACCTGGTATCTCTCTGTGTACGAGGAGAACTTCACCCGGCTGATCGCGCGGCCGCATGCCCCGGGGGCGGTGTTCGCGCTGGGCCAGGAGGCGATGAGTGCCTACATCGCCGTCATGCGTCAGGACCCGCTGCTGCCCCTGGCGCTGTGCCCCCCCTCCTACCGCGGCCCCCAGGTGGTCGAACTGCACCGTCGCCTTCTCCGCGCGGTCGGCGAGCGGTTGTGACGCCCCGTCGCCCGAAACAAGCAGTTCCCCTCAACGCCCGGACTTCCCGGCCGATTCCAGCATCTCCCGCGCGTGCCGGAGGGTGACGCTGGTCAGATCGCGGCCCCCGAGCATCCGGGCGACTTCTTCCACGCGCTCGCGCGCGTCCAGCGCCCGGACATCGGTCACGGTGCGCCCTTCCCGGACGGACTTGCTGACGGCCAGGTGCGTGTTCCCGCAGACCGCCACCTGCGGCAGGTGGGTGATGCAGAGGACCTGGTGGCGTTGCGCGACCTCGGCCAGCTTGTGTCCGACCGCGCTGCCCATTTCGCCGCCGACGTTGGCGTCAATTTCGTCGAAGACCATCACGGGAATCCGGTCGTGGGCCGCCAAAACGGCCTTGCTCGCCAGCATCACGCGGGAGATCTCGCCGCTGGAGGCGATCGCGCGCAGGGGGCGCATCGGCTCGCCTGCGTTTGGCGCGAACCCGAAGTCCACCTCGTCCATCCCGGACAGCGTCGGCTCGCCCTCGCGGACCTCGACGGAGAAGGCGCCGTGGGCGAAGCCCAGCGCGCGCAGTTCGCGGGTGACGGCTTGCGCCAGCCGCCCTGCGTGTTCGCGCCGGCGCGCGCGCAGCTCGGCGCCCTGGCGGTCGCGGATTTCGCGGGCCTGCGCGATCTCCTGTCCCAGCGCAACGAGTTGCTCGCCGCGCGTCTGGAGGTCGCGCAGGCGCCGCCGGGATTGCTCCAGGATCTCGAGGAGTTCCGGCACGGTGGGGGCGTACTTGCGTTTCAAGCGCTGGTACGTGGCGATCCGCTCATCGAGCCAGGTCAGGCGGCCGGGATCGGCCTCGATGGCATCGAGGAATCGGCGGAGGTCCGTGGCCAGTTCCTGCAGACGCCCGGCCAGGGAGCCGGCTTCCTGTTTCCACTCAACCGCGCGGGGCGTAAGGCGGGCGAGTTCATCCAGGGCCTTTTGCGCGGCGGCCAGGGCGTCGAAGGCCGCACCTTCGCCCTCCAGCATGGCATTCACGGCCGTCCCACCGAGCTCGAGCACGCGCTGCGCGTTGCCGAGCAGTTGATGCTCCTCGACGACCTTCGCCTCCTCGCCCTCCACGGGGGCCGCCTGCTCGATCTCCTTGATCCGGTAGGTGAGCAGGTCGATCTGCTCCGCCGTGGCGCCGTCGCGCTCCATCTCGCGAACGCGTTCTTCCAGCCCCTGCAGGCGCGCGTGGGCTTCCTCGTAGGCCGCGCGCAGATCCCAGGAATGGCCGAAGGCATCCAGCAGGTCGGTCTGAAACTCGGGATGGAGAAGCGACTGGTGATCGTGCGGGCCGTGCATGTCCACCAGCAGCTCGCCGATCCGCTTGAGCACCTGCAGCGTGACGGGGCTGTCGTTGAGTGTCGCCTGCGAAGCGCCGGACGCGCGGACGATGCGCCGCACGATGAGCTGTCCGTCCTCGCAGGGGTCGAGGCCGAACGACTCGAGGATCTCATCCACGGCCGAGGTGTCGGCCAGCCGGAAAGCGGCCTCCGCGCCGCAGGCGTCCTCGCCGGCGCGGATCAGGTCGCGGTCGGCCCGGTCCCCGAGCAGCAGGTTCAGCGCGCCGACGAGGATGGACTTGCCCGCGCCGGTCTCGCCCGTGATGACGTTGAGGCCGGGCTGGAAATCCACCCGGACGCTTTCCACCAGGGCCAGGTTCTTGACGCGCAGCGTGGTCAGCATGGTCCGGCCCCTCCCGCCCGGTCATCCGCCCAGCCAGCCGTGAATGAGCAGGGCGGTGAAGATGCCCAGCAGCATCCCGAAGAGCACCTCCAGGCGCGTATGGCCGAGGAATTCGACCATTTTCTTTTGTGAAAAATGATGCTCGCGGAACAGCTCATCCACGATCTGGTTCAGCAGGCGGGCCTGCTGCCCCGCGGCGCGGCGGACACTCTGCGCATCAATCATGACGATGATGGCGAAGGTCAGGGCCAGCGCGAACAAGGTGCTGCCGAATCCCGCCTCGAGCCCGACGGAGAGCGCCACCGCGGTCACGGTGGCCGAGTGGGAACTGGGCATCCCGCCCAGGCGGAGCATGAACGCCGGGTCGAACCGGCCGGTGCGGCGCATGTACAGAAACAGTTTCATCACCTGGGCCAGGACCCAGGCAACGACGCCGGACCAGAAGGTGAGGTTTTGGTACCACGATGAACCATCGAGCATGGGTAACGTGTACCCGTTTGGCGCCGCGATGTCCAAGGCAAACTCCCGGGGGGCGCGGGCCGTTCAGCGCGAGGTATCCCCGGGCTGGCCGGGCCGGTGCAGCACCTGGTAGGTGCCGGTGATATTCCCGCGAACCTCGCCGAACACGGTGATCACCTGGCCCTTGACGTCGAGATCCCTTTCCAGCAGGGCACCCTTGCGGATGGTAAGAAACTGCCCCATGAAGTGGACATTGCCCTCGACATGCCCTTCGATTTCGGCGGCCTGGCACAGGAAGGCCAGGCCCCGCGTGCTGCCCTGCCGCACCCGAACGTCCTGTCCGAAGAAAATTGTCGGCTCCGTGATGGGTTCGCGGACGTCGATGATCCGCTGGGTGACCACCTTGTAGCCGTCGCGCTCGAAGCGGGCCAGCACGGTACGAATCTGGCTGAAGACGAACCACGCGGCGGCGGCGGCAGCCACGATAAAAAGCGCCAACACGCCAAGACATCCCAGGCATGCGCCTCTCCGGCAGCCCCGGGCGGGAGGAGGCGGAGCGTCTATGTACGGGTGGCTCATGGGGCGGCTTTCCGGCGGGCCGTGCCCTCCCGGTAAAACGGCAGGGCCGTGACCACGGCGTTCAGGCGGGCTCCGTGGTTTTCCACTTCCAGTCCCGTCCCTTCTTCGGCGAGCGGCGTCTCCACGTACGCCAGGGCCACAGCCACGCCGAGGCTGGGGGCCAGGGAGCCGCTCGTGACCTTGCCTACGGCGCGCCCGTGATGAAGGACCGGGTCATTGGCCCTGGCCGCGCGACGGGACTCCAGGCGCAAGCCGGCCAGGACCTGCGCCGGACCCTGTTCGATCTCGCGGGCCACGACCTCCCCTCCGATGAAGTCCTTGGTCAGGTCCACGTACCGGCCCCGGGCCGCGCCGACGGGCGTGCGCTCCTCGGTCAACTCGTGGCCGTAGAGGGGATAGCCCATTTCCAGTCGCAGTGTATCGCGCGCGCCCAGGCCGGCGGGCTTGATGGCCCCGTCGCCCAGCAGCTTGTCCCAGAAATCGGGCGCGCGGTCCGCGGGGAAATACAGTTCATATCCCCATTCCCCCGTGTAGCCGGTGCGACTGATCAGGCCGGGGGCGCCGTCGAGCGTCGCCTCGGCGAAGCCGAAGTACGGAAGGTCGGGCAGCGCTGTCTGAAACGCTCGCTCCATGCTTTCCCGGGACAGGGGGCCCTGCACGTCCAGCTTGGCGGTGGCCGCGGAACGGTCCGTGAAAATGGTGGGCGGGGAAAGGTGGGCGCGGATCCATGCCGCGTCGCGCTCCAGGGTCCCCGCGTTGACCACGAGCATGAACCGGTCGGCACCGAGCCGGTAGCAGGTGAGGTCGTCCAGGACGCCGCCGTCATCTCGCAGGAGAAAGCCGTAGCGGCAGCGGCCCGCGGGGATCGTGGACACCGACGGGGTCAGCAGTCGCTCGAGATCGGCCTGTGCCGTCGGGCCGCTCAAGGCAAACTCGCCCATGTGGCAGGTGTCAAACACCGTCGCCCGCCGACGCGTGTTGTCGTGCTCCTGAAGGATCCCTTCGTACTGGATGGGCATTTCCCATCCGCCGAACGGCGCCATGCGCGCTCCGAGCTGCCGATGCGCCTCGTAAAGAGGGGTTTGCTTCATGGCGTCCCTTATACGACATCGCGGCGGCGGAGGCCAGTTCCGCGAGCACCGACCGCCACAGAGGCCATAACCCCTGTCTCACATATTATAAACCATGAGACTGCCTTTTTATTTTTAACACTGCAAATACAGGATAATTATAAAAAGCGCCATGTCTCACACTTTATAAAGTGTGAGCCTTGTCCCCACCCCATATCCTGGCGCCAACATCCAACTTCGACGGGTATGTGTTGTTTGCCCAACCCGCCGAAGCGGCTTTGAAAACAAGACTGGGGTCGGGTATAATAGCAACTAGAAGAAGAACGGGATTATGAACAGCGACATCACGCCGATCGTAAACGGCTGGGATTACGATCCCGGCCGCGTCGTCGCACGCTGGATCATCGGGCGGGACGGCCGGCTCAGGGTCCAGTTGCGGCTCGATCTGGGCGTGCTGCAGATGGAACCGGAGGGCCGGCCCGACGGAAAGCAACCGCGGGACCATGCCTCGCTCCTGGACTATTACAGATCCCTGGAGCCGGAGGTTCCGGCGCTGGACCCCGCCGCCTGCTCCGAATTGCAGCAGGAGGCCATGCAGTACTACTACCGGTATCTCGCCTTCTATGCCCTGCGCCATTTCGACGGGGTCGTGCGGGATACCGTCCATAACCTTGACATTCTCGACCTCGTCGAGCGGCGGGCGTCCGATGACGACACGGCATGGGCCTTCCTGCAGTTTTATCCCTACATCCGGATGATGAACGCAAGGGCCTACGCGGAAAAGAACATGGCCGAGCACCACGAGGAGGAAGCCCTGGCCATCATCCAGGAAGCGGTAACCGACATCCGCGCGTTCTGGAGTCGTCACGGCGAAGAGGAGGTGCCGCCCGGCAGCCCGGAGATCGAGGCGCTCACCGACCTGCTCGGCCGTCTCCGCGGGAACCGTCCCCGGAGCCGCGGCGAAGAACTGCGCGAGGAATTGGACCGCGCCATCGCCGCGGAAAATTACGAAGACGCCGCCCGCCTTCGCGACCAGCTCCGGCAAATCGGCGAACCCTAGCCGGGGCTATTACGCTTTCAAATCAACAGGGCGGTGTCATCCCCGCGCTCGCCTCGCCAGAGCCCTGAAAAGGAACAGCAGACGGGCGGAGGAAGGTCGCCGGCGCCGTGAAAAAATAGCTTGAAGGGGGCCGTCCAAACCCTTTGATTCGTAGTAATGAACAACGCCATGACTATCATTGATCCGCATATCCACATGTATTCGCGTACCACGGATGACTACGCGGCCATGTATCGCGCGGGGATTCGCGCGGTGGTCGAGCCATCCTTCTGGCTCGGCGCGTCGCGGCGTTACGCCGGGACCTTCTTCGATTACTTCCAGCTCATCCTGGACTTCGAGACCGCGCGCGCCCGGCGGTTCGGCATTGACCACTACGCGTGCGTCTCGGTGAATCCCAAGGAGGCGGACCATCTGCCGCTGGCCCGCGAAGTGCTCGACGGCCTCGGACCCTACCTGGACCACGAGCGATGCGTCGCGATCGGCGAGATCGGCTTCAACCGCATCACGCCCGGCGAGGAAGAAATCTTCCAGCTTCAACTGGAGCTCGCCAGGGCGCGCGGGCTGCTGGTGCTCATCCACACGCCGCATGACACGCCGGAGGTCAGCAAGCGCAAGGGCGTGGAGCGGACCCTCGATATCCTCAAGGAGTTCAACTACGACGACGGCCGGATCATCCTGGACCACAACACCGAGGACACGATGGACCTCGCGCGCAAGCGGCCCGTGTGGGCGGGACTGACGGTCTATCCGTATTCCAAGCTCAACCCCGAGCGGGTCGTCGGCATCCTGCGGAAGTGGGGGCTGGAGCGGACGCTCGTGAACAGCTCGGCGGACTGGGGGGTCTCCGACCCGGTCAGCCTGCCGAAGGTGGCCGGGTTCATGAAGCGGCAGGGATTCACGCCCGACCAGATCGCGCGGCTCCTCTTCGACAACCCGATGCGCTTTTACGGCCAGCACCCGCGGTTCAAGCCGCAACTGGACCTGCCGTTCATCGATCCCGCCACGTATCAGCGATGAACGCCGCTCCGCCAACCCCGTCCGGCCGCTCCCCGCGCCGCCCGCCCCCGAAACAAATCCTGCTGGCCGCCGGGCTCATGCTGTTCGGCCTCTTGATCGTCATCGCCCTGATGGCGGACCTGCGCACCATGAAGCAACGCAAGCCGCGCGGCTATGTGGATCCGGGCACGGAACTGCAGGAGATCGTGCTGGGGCTCAACAATCCGCGTTACGAGGATACGTCAGGGCTTTTCTCGATTGTCCCGCCCGCGGGCTGGACGGTTTTTAAACCGCCCGACAGCCGGCCGTATAACGTGATCTTCCGCGGTCCGAGCGGGGCGACCCTGAGCATCATGACCACGCGCGTGAAGTACAACGACCTGCCCAGCCTGATGCGCGAGATCGAGGAATCCGAGAAGAGGGCCGGCATCAGGACCAAATCCGAAGCCCTTTTCTTCCTGGGCGGACCGGCGGTCCGACGATTCGCCGGGCTGATGGCCAGCCGGGTGTTTTCTGTGGACTTTGTCCGCGACCACGTGGCCCATCACATCATGTGCGGGATACCGCCGGAACTGTTCGATCGCTACTACCCCGTGTTGATGGATGTCCTGGGCACGTACCGGGCCGGGCCGCCCGAATCGGCTTCGGCGGCCGCCGATGAATGACTCGCCCCGAGCCGGCCGGGCGCGGGCCTGGCTGCAGTTGCTCCGCGCGCCGAACCTCCTGACCGTACCCGGCGATCCGATGGCCGGCTTTCTGCTGGCGGCGGGAAAAAACGCGGCGCCCGAAATGGCCGGCCGTCTTCTCGTGGCCATGGCCGCGTCCCTGTGCTTCTACGCCGGCGGGTTGGTACTCAATGACGTGCTGGACCTCGAGACAGACCGCCGCGAGCGGCCCGGACGGCCGTTGCCGGCGGGACGGATTGCCCCGCACCGCGCCTGGCTCGCGGCCGTGGCGATGCTCCTGGGGGGGCTCGGGTTATGCGTGATCCTCGGGCCTCGCGCCCGGGAAATCGGCATCGTGCTGACCGCGGCGATCCTGCTCTATGATGCCGGCGCGAAGCAGGCGCCGTTCTTCGGCCCGCTGCTCATGGGAGCCTGCCGCGGCTTAAGCCTGCTGCTGGGGACGGCGGCCGTCCCCGGCGTCGCCGGGTGGCCGCCCGCCGTTGTTGTCGCCGCCGGCGTGGTGGGGCTGTATATTCTTGCCGTCACGAACCTGGCGCGCCGCGAGGCGGAGCCCGGCCCGATCGGCCGGGAGAAGTCCTGGCCGGTCGGGGCTCTGACCCTGGGGCTGGTGGTCTTTGCCGCCGTGGCCATCCGCGCGGGCGCCGACGGGGCGGGACTGTTCCTCGCGCCGTGGTTTGCCGCGGGGGCCATGGCCTTCCTGGTTTCGCTGCGGTTGGCGCGCACGCGGCCGCAGAACAGGAATGTCCCCGCCGCCATCGGCCTGTTGCTGCGGGCCTTGTTGCCGCTGCAGGCGGCCCTGGCCTGGGCGGCCGCTGCGGGAGGGATGGGATGGGCTGCGGGCGGCCTCCTGCTGGCGGCCTGGCCGGTCTCCGGCCTGCTGGGCCGGCGTTATTACATGAGCTGATCTCGTATCATGCACGAGCCGAAAAAACTGCTGGTCGTGGATGTCGCCGCCCTGGGCTGGGACCTGGTTTCCCGGGGGGCGGAGAAGGCCCGCTCGTTCACGTTCCGTAAAATCGAGCCGATCTTTCCCGCCCTGACGTGCACGGCACAGGCGTCGTTCCGCACCGCCGCCTGGCCGCGCGACCACGGCATGGTCGGGAACGGGCTTTTCTTCCGCGAGCTGCGCCGCGTGATGTTCTGGGAGCAGTCCGCCGGGCTGGTAGCCGGGGCGCGCCTCTGGCACCGCTTCCGCCGAGCCGGCCGCCGGGTCGGGATGATGTTCTGGCAGCAGAGCCTTGGAGAGGACGTGGACCTCGTGCTCTCACCGCGGCCGATCCACAAGCACCACGGCGGCATGATCCAGGATTGCTACAGCCAGCCCGTGAACCTCTACGACCGGCTGACGCGCAAGATCGGCGAGCCTTTCAACTTGATGCACTACTGGGGGCCTTTGGCTTCCGCGCGGTCCAGCGAATGGATCGTGGAAGCCCTGGCCCATGTCATGAAATCGTCCGACCTCGCGCCGGACCTGCTGCTCGGCTATCTCCCGCACCTCGACTATGACCTCCAGCGGCACGGCCCGGAGAGTTCCGCTGCCGCGCGCGCGCTGGACCATGCGCTGGATTACCTGGCCCGGCTGCGCGAGGAGGCCGGGCAGGCCGGATACGATTTTCTCTTCTTCGGGGACTACGCCATCGAGCCGGTCACGGGCCCCCCGGTGTTTCCGAACCGCGCCCTGCGCAAGGCCGGCCTGCTGGCCGTCCGCCCCGTCCGGGGGCGGCTCTACCCTGACTTTTTCTCGGGCGAGGCCTTCGCCGTGGCGGACCACCAGGTGGCGCACGTGTTCACCGCCGGCGGGCCGGGCGAAGGGCGCGTGGAGGAGGTCCTGCGGGACCTCGACGGAGTTGCGCAAGTGATGGACCGAGGGCGTCAGTATGAAATGGGCCTGGGCCCGACGCGGACCGGCGAGTACGCCCTGTTGGCTGAAAAAGGGCGGTGGTTTGCCTACCCCTGGTGGGACACGCCGCGCGAAGCGCCGGACTATGCCGGGCACGTGGACATTCACAACAAGCCGGGCTATGACCCGTGCGAGCTTTTTTTCGGCTGGCCGCCCGGGCGGATCAGCTCCAATCCGGCGCGAATTCGGGGCACGCACGGCCGGCCGGGGGCCGCGGCCGCCTGGACGGCCTCGTTCCCTTTCGATCCGGAGCCGTCGAGCCTGTTGGACCTGGCCCGTGGCGTCGAGTGGCGTCTCGACCAGGCGCTGAACGCATGAAAGCCGGACGCTACAAGGACCGCGTTCTCCGGCAGGCTTTTTCGGTGCCCGTGGAGTTTCCCGTGGTCTTCACGCGCAACCTGTTCCATCCCGGCAACGAAAGCCTGCTCAAGGCGATTACACGAAAGCGAGAGCGTCGCGTCCATCGGGTGGCCGTGTTCGTGGATGCCGGCGTGGCGCGCGCTCATCCGGGATTATTGAAACGGATTCGCGCCTGTTTTTCCGCGCACGCGGCTGTGTTGGAACTGGTCGCCCCTCCGCTGATTGTACCGGGCGGCGAACGCGCCAAGCGGAATGGCGCGCTCGTGGGGCGCCTGATCGCCCGGTTCCGGGCCTGGCGACTCTGCCGTCACTCCTGCATCGTGGCCGTCGGCGGCGGGGCCGTCCTCGACGCCGTCGGGTTGGCCGCGGCCCTGTTCCACCGGGGATTGCGCCTGATCCGCGTGCCGACTACGGTGCTGGCACAGAATGACGTCGGCGTGGGCGTGAAGAACGCCGTCAACTGGCAGGGGGTCAAGAACCTGGTCGGCACGTTCAGTCCGCCTTTCGCGGTACTGAACGACTCCGATTTCCTCCGCACGCTTCCGGATCGCGACTGGATCGGCGGCATTGCCGAGGCGTTCAAGGTGGCCATTATTCGCGACGCGCGGTTCTTCCGGTGGCTCGTCGCACGGTCGGCGCGCCTGCGCGCCCGCGATCCGCGGGCCATGGACGAACTCATCCGCCGCTGCGCCAAGCTGCACCTGGACCACATTCAGAAGGGCCGGGACCCGTTCGAAGCGGGCCGCGCGCGGCCGCTGGATTTCGGGCACTGGGTCGCGCACAAGCTCGAGGCCCTGACCCATTTTCGCATCGGACACGGGCAGGCCGTGGCCATCGGCCTGGCGTTGGATTCGTGCTATGCCCAGCGGAAGGGCTGGCTAAAGCCGGGCGAACTGCAGGCGATCCGGCGCGGCCTGCTCCGCAGCGGGTTCATCCTGTGGCATCCGCGGCTGGCCTCGCGCAACGCGCGGGGCGAGTTGGAGCTGTGGCGCGGGCTGGAGGAATTCCGGGAGCATTTGGGCGGGGAGCTGTGGGTGACCTACCCGCGAGGGATCGGCCGCCGCCATGAAACAGGCTCGGTGGACGCCGGGCTGGTCGAAGAATGCGTTCAGATCCTGGCCCGCTGGCGCCGGGCACCCGCCGCGCGCTGATGTAAATTTTTTTACAGCCGCGACCATCACGGGGGGCCGTCGCGCTCCGCCGCAACGGATGCCCGCGCGCGGAGCGCACGGGCCACCGCGCAGGCCCCTGCTCCATGACGGACGGGACCGTTGAATCATTCCCCGGGCGTTGCAGAGCCAGGCCGACATACGATGCGCGTGCCGCCGCCGGGAAGGGCCGAAAACTCGATGCGCGCGCCCACCGTGGCCGCGCGATGGCGCATGATGCGCAACCCGAGGCCGCCGCGCTGATCCGGCTCCGGCGGCATCCCGCACCCGTCATCCTCCACGCTCAACCGCCAGCGGTCGGCTTCCTCCTCCAGATCAATCTGGATGAGCCGGGGCCGGGCATGGCGGGCGGCATTGTGGACGGCTTCGCGGGCGATGTAGTAGAGCTGCTCGGCCGCCGGGCCGACCGGGGGATGCCCGCTCGATTGCCGGAACACGCAAGCGATCCCGAAAGTCTGCCGTGACTCCTCGGCCAGCCGCCGGAGGGCATCCGCCAACCCGTCCTCCCCGATCGTCACGGGGACCAGTCCCCGGGCCATACGGCGGACCTCGGCCACGGCGTCCTTGAGCGTCTCGTTCAGCCGGCGCGCCGAATCGCTCTCGGCACGGCCGGCCTGTTCCAACTGCCGGAGCAAGCCCCGGCTCAAGAACATGGCGCCGGTCAGTTTCTGGCCGAGCGAATCGTGAAGGTCGTGTCCCACGCGCTCCTGTTCGTGCGCGGCGGTGGAGTGGATCTCATCCTCGAGCCGCATTCGTTCGTCCATCTCGCGGGCAATCCGCTCGTGCGCCTCCCGCAGGGCGGCCGTGCGGACATGGACCAGCCGCTCGATCTGCCGGGTCCGCCGGCCGACCATCGCCAGTTGCCACGAGAGCAGCGCGGTCAATCCCAGGCCCACCGCGAGCAGCAACCCGGCCTGGCGCGGCCCACGGCTGCGCGCGAAGGCCGGCCCCGGCCGGCAGCGAAACAGCCATTCGCGGTCCGCCACCGGGATCCGTTCTTCGTACGTCATCCCGTCAACCGGAGTCGGACCTTCCGCCGGCTCGATCAATTCAACGCTGAAGCGGTCCGCCGGAACGCCCGCCAGGGCACGATCCAGGACCTCCGCCGGCTTGAACAGCGCGGTGACAAAACCCACCAGCCAGCCGGGCGGCGGGAAAAAAACGCCCTCCAGACCGGTGTAGTAGATCGGAGAGAACACATGCCAGCCGGGCGGTTCGCCGGTGGAGCCGGGCAGACCCAGGCCGCCGATCGCGGGGCCCTCGCGGATCTGCATCAGGGCGATGGCACGGGCGGCGGGCGGCCAGGAGACATAGTCATAGCCCGTCGGCAGCCCCAGCCCGCCGGCCGGGGTCTGATAGGTCAGCACAAAATATTCTTCCCGCTCGCCCGCCGGCCCGTACCCGCCGCGCCCGTCCGACTCGAGCAGGGCGAGGCCGGGCCGCCCGGTGGCATCGGACGCCTGCTCCAAGGGGCCGCGCAGATCCTGACGGATACGCTGGACGAAACCGAAAGCGCCCAGCACGTTCTGCTGGTGGAGCATGCCCTTGCGGACGAACTCCTCGAAGTCCTCGTCGCTGATGCGCTCCGAGAGGGTGTGCAGGACGCGGATCGAATCGAGCACATCCAGGAAAAGCCGGACCTCGCGGTCGGCGGCGAGGCGGAGCGTCTCCGCCTCGCGGCGGAATTCCTCCTGCAGGGCCCGGGACTCGGCCATCGCGCGTTGGCGCCAGAACCAGAGACTTAGCCCGACGCCGACCACCGCGATGAAGGTGGCCAGCATCCAGGAGCGACGGGCGAGGGTCGAACCCGGTCGCCCGGCTGGAACAGGGTCCGTCATGCTTCTCCCTCTTGCCCCTTATCCCTTTCCCCCTTCCTCCCCACCCGCAGTTCCTCGCCGTTAAGGAGCCGGCGGATGTTGGACCGGTGACGCCAGATCACCAGCGCGCCCAGCCCGGTCAGCACGGCCGGCAACAGCCACACCCCGCGCGCGGCCATTCCCCAGGCCGCGGCGGGCACGGCCCCGGCGGCCACGATCGAATCGACGGAAACGTAGCGTGTCGCGGCGAACACCAGAATCCACCCCCCCAGGCCGATGCCCACCGCCGCGGGCGCCACCCCCAGCAACATGCCGGCGCTGGTAGCGACCCCCTTGCCGCCCTTGAACTTGAGAAAGACCGGCCAGGTGTGCCCGGCCACCGCGGCGCAGCCGCACAACAGCCCCAGCCCGGGCCCGACCTCCAGAGACAGGAAACGACGCGCCATCGCCGGGAAAAGAAACGCCGGGATGAATCCTTTCAGCACGACCGCCGCAAACGTGGCGACGCCCAGCGCCTTGCTCACCGAGCGGAACACATTGGTCGCCCCGACGTTCCCGCTGCCGATCGCGCGGATGTCCACGCCCTTGAGGCGGGCGAAAAGATAGGCGAACGGCACGGAGCCCAGCAGGTAGCCGGCCAGAGCGAACACGGCATACGGGAAAATTTTCATCGAGCACAGTATAGGAGGAGGCGGGTGAATAGTGAATAGTGAATGGTGCAGGCCTCAATAAACAACAGGCCGGGAACATGTCCCGGCCCGTTGTCCTGACGCTATGTGCGCGTTTACGGGATGATCGCGCCCGTGCGGTAGAATCGCTGCGGCACGTCGTTGGTCACGACCAGGTTCAGCACCCCGCCGTCCAGCGCCGCCGGGGCGTTGAAGCCGAACGGCGTCCAGGCCTGCGGATCGGCCATCAGGTCCGTGCTCCACCATACATCATAGGTGCGGCTGTTCGTCGTGTTGGGGCCGATTTCCAGGGTCACCAGGCCCGCGCCGGACATTTTCTGAATCCGGTTCAGGAAGGAGCGGGTGATATCGGTCGGATCCGTATCGCCGGGGTACTCGTCGTCGTTCGGCGCGCCGTCACTGTCCAGATCCAACGCCGCCACGCGGTTGGACGCCGCCACGCCGTACTTGTCCCACCACGCGTTCGGGATGCCGTCGGTCATACCGCCGCCGCGGGTGATCAGCAGGTCGTTGACGTACAGGGCCTGCTTGATGTCGTCCATGCTATGCGCGCCGTTGTAGCAATTGAAGCGGCCCATGTTCGCGGTCAAGCCGGTGGAGGTCACGTTCGTTGTCAGCCCGTCATTGCGAGTCAGCGTCACTTGCATCTGGTTGCCCGCGAGCTGCTCGGCCACGACCCGGACCGCCGCGGTCGGATTATAGCCCCAGCCCAGGTCCACCCCGGCCTCACCGGCCCAGGTGACCGAGGAGACATTGGGATTGGCCAGGTTGAAGTTGAACAGGTTGTTGCCGCTCGCATCCTGGAGATCAATGCCCCGGTTGCCGCCGTCGTAGTTCATGGCCAGGCTGACGGCAAACGTATCGCCCTCGGCCAGGCCGGTCGTCAGGTCGCGGTAGGCCGCGGCATAACTGCCGTTGGTCCCGCCATAGAAGCCGAAGGCGCGCTCGTTGGCCGAATTGATCCACCCGCTGCCCAGCGTGGAATCGCGAAGCTGGATGGTCGCGTCATCCGTCAGGGCGGCGAACATCCAGGCCCCGAAGCCCGCGCCGCCGTTGGACTCGTTCGTGAACGTGGACTGCAGGTAGTTGCCCGCGTCATCCCATTCCGCCGGGAAGTCGAAGACGTCCACGAGGAAGGGTGACGAGACATACCCGGTGGCATCGGCGTAAATGTACACCAGTCCCTCCGTCACGCCCGTCACGTTAAACGTTGCGGAGACCTCGCTGGCCGCTATCTCCACGGTCGGCGGCACGGTGGCCACGCCGGGGTCGTCGCTGGTCAGCGTCACCGTCAGCGGGTCCGCCGTCGGGCCGTCGCGGGTCACGGTCAGCGTCGTCGTGCCCCCGATATCCA
>JAHJJH010000164.1 GCA_018823105.1 Verrucomicrobiota bacterium
CGCCCCGCACGATGTCCTCCTCAACCATCACCCGCCCCTCCCAAACCGCCGCGACCTGGTACACGCCGCCCTCGATCTGGCGTCCGCCACGATGCAGAAATCCGCCGCGGCCGACCACGGCGTCAAGCTTGTTGCCCGCATGGGGCTTGAGGAACACCTTGACCAGTTCGATGTACCGCCCGACTTCCTCGTCAAAGGCCGCGCCGGTCAGGCTGCTCTTGTGCGGGTGCGTCAACTCGTGGCTGTCGAGGCAGTCTTCGTTCCGGTAGAGAGCGACCTTGACGGAGGTGGACCCGGGATTGACCGCCAGGATGTGGTATGACCGGCCGGCCTTTTGCTTCCCGGCATTTTTCTGCTCCCGCCCTAATTGCCCCTGCTTCTGCCGCTCGGCGTAGATGCAGCACAAGGCGATCGAATCGAGCTTCGTGGCTTCGCCATCCGCGCGGGAGAGGATGATATACGGGACATTCACTCCGGCCGTGATCCCGGCCATGGCGGCCATGCCGTGCCGGGTCATGCTCATGATGGTTTTATAGAGGATGTTGGCCGCATCGAGGCTCGGACAGACGAGGATATCCGCCTGGCCGGCGACCTCTCGCATGGCCGGGGCTTCCTTTTTGGAAATACCTTTGATCCGCACGGATTCGGGCTCGGTGGCCAGGTCGAAGGAAAGCGGCCCGTACACCACCGCGCCCTCCCAATTTTTTTTCGATAGCGCGGCGGCCATCTTGCTGGAGGCCAGGGATTCAATGACCTTCTCATTGGCGGAAAGGAGGGCGACGCGGGGGCACGGGAGATCCAGCACGAAATGCGCCACTTCCACGGCATTCCTGATGATCCCGCACATCCGGCTGAAGTTGCAGATGGTCGTCACGCCGGCGTCCGTGATTAAAACGGGCCGGCCTCCGGCCAGGCAGGGCGACTGGAACAGCGTCACGAGCGATATCGTGTCGCGGCTCTTGATCTTGAGCATTTCCCGGTTCAGGACGGGCGTGGAGATATCGCCCTTGAGCAGGATGTCGGCTTCGCCCTGCTCGACCAGTTCCACCGTGCGCCGCGCGGTTTCTTTCTGGCTTTGCGTCGCGATAATATCGGATTCCGCCACGGAAATGCCCAGGCGCCGGGCGGCGTTCCGGATGGATTCCCCGTTGCCCACCAACAGGCAGCGTTTGACAAACCGCCGCCCCTGGAGGCTTTTCGCCACCAGGAGATCCTCCTTGCGGTCCCCGCCCACGATCACCACGGTTTTGGGCGGCAGGGCTGAAGCCACTTCCTGCAGCCTGGAAACGGACATGCCGGGGCGCCGCTCGTTTTCTGCCGGGTGTTTCTTCATAGGCGCAACCCTTCCCATCGTTTATAGTCATCGTCGGCGGGGGGTGAGGTCAAGAGGTATCTCGATCCCTTGACCAAAGAATGAACGCGGAAAACGGACGAGTGGTCTTACTTTCATGGAGGGCGCGCCATGACGGAAACCTCGGAGGGGGATAAGATCGCCGCGACAGAAGAACCGGCCTCCTGGGCCGTGATGTACCTTCCGACCTTTCGCCGCTGGGGGGAAAAGGCGCGCGCCCTGCCGCCGCTCCCCAAGCCCCTGGCCCTTTTTCTCACGGCGGTTCTTGGAATTCTTGGACTGCTGGTTTTTATCACGTTGATCGCTTTTGCCGTCCGGATCACCGGGCGGCCGTAAGACTGGCAATCAAGGAGGCATAGCCCCTGGTGATGAAAACTCCCCGGCTGATACTTATGCTGGCACTGGCCTCAACCCTGGCCGCCGCCGGGGAGGAACGCCCTTCGGCCGAGTATGTGGATGGCGCCAAGACGGTCTCGCGGTTTACCAAGCGGCTGGGCAAGCTCGTGAAAGCCAAAACCGTGGTGCCGATGAAAATCCTGGTCAAACAGGCACAGTCTTACACCGCGTTCCCGATGACTATTCCGATACCGCCCAAGGTCAGCCTTTCTCCCGAGGAGATCTACGCTTCGTGCTGCGACAGCGTGGTCCTCGTGGGCGCGGTATACAAGTGCAAGAAGTGCCGCCACTGGCATCCCGTCAGCGCGACCGGCTTTGCTCTTGGCGATGATGGACTGATCGTAACCTCCCGGCACGTCATTTCAACCAATCCCCCCAAGGAAACGTTGGCCATTATGACGCGGGACGGCCGGCTCTTTCCCGTCAGGGAGGTGGTGGCCTCGGACCCGGTCAATGACCTCGTCATTCTCCGGACCGAGGCCACGGGATTGCGACCTCTACCGGTGGCGGCCGATATCCCGGTGGGCGCCCCCGTGTACGCCATTCACCACGCTACTCCAAACCTGTATGCCTTCACCCAAGGCACGGTCATCGGCAAGTTCATGAACGCCCATGACAAGCAGCTGCTGGTTCGTACCCTGGCCATTTCGGCCGACTACGCCTCCGGGTCCAGCGGGGGCCCGGTTCTCAATGAACATGGGGCCGTGGTGGGCATCATCTGCGCCGCCTCTCCCGTTTTTGACCATTCCAACGGCAGCACCAACATCGCCACCGAGATGGTGTGGAAATACACGGTCCCCTCCGCCGTGCTCCTGGAGCTCACGAAGAGCCCCCGAGTATCCGGCCCATAAACGGGTTCCAGCCTGCCAGCAAACCGCTCCTGGGGATGCACATGCCGGATGGGGAGCCGCTACTGCCCGATTATTCCCGGACTCCGGCACATCGCGGTTTTACCGGGTCAGGGCGTCGCGCCCGCCGGCGGAGTAGGTGGAGCCTGCGGGAGAAGCGACCCCTTCATGGGGGGGCCGTCTTCTGCTTCGTCATCGAAAATCAATTCCCTTTCATCGGCGTCCACGGCTTTTTTCAGATTCTTCAAGCCGTAGTCGAGCATGCCGCCGATCATGGAATCCATCATCCGGGCCAGGTAGCCGCCGATCACGGGCTTCTCGACCCGGCCGCGCAGGCGCCAGGTGACGAGCGTCCCGTCCTCGTGCGGGCTGAACTCCACGGCCGCTTTCGCGGTCCAGGAGTCGTGAAACCGAAAATCGTATTCGATCCCTTGCGTCGGGACCGTGCGCGTGAAACGGACCTCCCCCGCCCCGTGCCGGGACGTACAGGTTTGCGAGGCCCCGACGCCCGAGGTGCGGTCGCCCAGGGTGACGACGTAGGTCGGGTCCGTCCCGTCCTGCCAGGGATTCCACGCCGGCCAGTTCTCCAAGATGCCCACCTGGGTGAAGATCTTGATCGGGTGCGCCTGGATCAGGATGGACCGCTCCACTTCGTATTCACGGGAGAGAAAAAGCCCCACGACGACAAGCCCCACGGCAACCACGGCCAGGATCTTTCCCAACACCCACAGTTTGCGCGCCAGGGACATATCCTTTTCCCTTCATACCGAACTGTCCGCCTCACGCCTCGCCATTGACCGAAAGATTCCGGCAGGCGCCGCTTTCAACATCGTAATCAATCTGCCAGAACCAGAACCCTCCGTCCAGGACCTCGACGACCTGTTCCTTCCAATCCGGAAATCGCTCGGGTTCCCCCTCGCGGCCGGCCGGGAAGAAATTACACCGGATGATCCGGCGCCCTTCTTCATCGAGACCGATGAACTGGACGCGATAGACCGAGCCATGGGCCAGGATGTCCCCGACCTGTTTTTGAGTCCACGCGTTCCGCCCTTCGGGATTCTGCAGGAAGGCCTGCGCCGCCTGGAGCGCCCTGCCCGTCTCTTCCGGGCTTGGAGTCCAGACGCCCGGCAGGATGACCTGCTGGACCGGGGGAATCTCTGCGATCACGCCGGCCCGGGAAAGAGAGGCCAGCACGCCGAACAGGATAATGATAGCGCTCGTCTTCATGGGCACCTCCCAGCCTAAATCATTTCACCGCGCCGACGCGGATCTTCAGGTCTTCGCGGCGTTCGAGGCGGTCCTGACGGCCGTCCTTGATCCACAGGATCCGGTCCGAGGTGGCCAGCATCTTGTGGTCGTGCGTGGCGGAGATGACGGCGACGCCTTACAATGGTATTGTTACTGCCAATTCTGGCATATCTGCCCAGAACTTTAGCAAGAATACGTTTGTTGCGTTACCTGATTCCAATTTCAACTGTATCTCTCTTTGCGCTGAAATCGTCGCCCGAATCGAACCTATCGTTTCTCCTCCAATAGACGCAAAGACAATGTATTGACCCGGGTACAGACTTGGCACGCTAACCAGACCATCAGCATCAGACATATACCCGTCAGGTTTAAATACTAGCAAATCCTTAATTGGCGTTGTTGCTTCTGGCGCAATTTGAAGACGGGCACCCCCAATCGGCTCATTGTTTGACGACTCGGTTAACTGCATATTTAGAGTAAACGTTTCTTGCATGACGGGAGATATACATATATTTGTTATGTTTTCGCCAGTCATAACAACTACTTCTGTCGGCGGGTAATCGGGGCCGACTATTATGAAATATTTATAGGGCGCAACATTCGTAAATACGAACCTTCCGGTAATATCTGTAGTATTGTGAAATATTATATTGTTTTGAACTTCAGCACTACTCGCAACCAAGCCGACATTCTTGCCAGCTAGCGGGGCGCCATCCTTGCCAATCACGAGACCCGAGATGAGCACGCCATTTATCTCATATGCGTCTGCAAAGGAAAGAACCGCCGCCATAATAAGAATCATTAGTTTACTTATTCTCATATCCGCCTCCATATGATGGTATTTGTATTTGTAACTGACTCATTATATCAATCTGGTTCATATCCGCAAGATTTCATGCAGTCTTCGTAAGCTTTTTGCTTTTCCCGATATCTACTGTTAAAGTTTTCAAGAATCAGTGCGCGATTTTTTTCTTCTGCATCCCACCACTTTTCAGCGTCACACCAGTCAGTAGTATTGGCTCTTATTAAAAGCCAGTCATCCCATGCTGGGGCGGTTCCTGGGTGCTTGCAATAGGCCGCAGCCTTTGTTAGGGCAGCCTTGGCGCGCTGCCAGGCTAGCAGTGCGTTCCAAGCATTTACAAAAGCCACGTCGCGATCTTGGCGTTCTTCCGTGCAACATTCTTCCCGGCTCAACTTCTTCCACTTTCTTAACGATGCATCCCAATCATAACAATGTGCCGGGTCCGGGGGATTTTTCGAGTCATCTTCCCCGGCGCCGCTGCCAGAAGCGTCGCCGGAACCTTCTCCGCCCAAGCCCGGAGTACCACCCGCTGCCCCGTCCCCCTGTGGGTTCAGGATGATCACCGTGCCGCCGGAGTCTCCCATGCTGACATCCGATAGAGAAGCCATAGGCATCCATAGGATGGTTAATGCAACAGCGGCGGTAACGCAACGATTATTGCGCCTACGGAATGGCCATGTCGGGCACCATCCCCTCTGGCCTGGCATGTCTTTCATATAGCCCCCCTTCTTGTTTGGACAGGCTGCTTCCCCCTTGGTCTTCAATACTTGAGTTCCTCCGCGGGCCGCGCGCGTTTTCGGATTCGATGAAAGTCCTCAACCGCCGAATCGACAAAAACAGGATCACTGACCTCGACGTTCATTTCGCTGCTGGAAGAGGTGCCGGCTGTTGTCAGGTTCGAACTGCCCAGGATGACCTTCTGCCCATCTACAATGATGAGTTTCTTGTGCAACACTCGGTGTTCCTGGATAAACAGGACTTGGATGCCGTCCCGCATGAGATCATGGGCAAAGTTCATTACTTCATTTCGAATAAAGGCAGATGTTCCTGGCCCGAACTCGCTTACGATAACAACGTCAACACCCTCCCGGGCTTTCTGGCGCAAGATGTCATAGAATCCCTTTATAGACGGGGCCCTACCGCCGCTGATGTAGTAGGCTGTTATCCAGATGGAGGTTTGCGCCGCCTGTGCGGATTCGAAGATCGCCCGGGCAAAGGCGTGCGTCGGAAGAACAGTAACGACCGTTGGAGTTCTCGACTCTGCCAACCGTCTATCTCTGGCTATTCCCAGGATGGAATCCGCCTTTCGCGGATCGGCGTAGAGAACGAACTTGACCTGTTGCTTGGGAATGAGTTGCGCGGTGGCTGGGGCTGTGGCGGTGGGGGCCGTATGCAACGAGTACCCGCCCGCCTGCTCGCGAACTACTTGCCCCAGAATGAGCCTCCCGTCGCGCATAACGATCGTGTCCAAACCGCTTTGCGCCGCATCAATCCCGAAGGAAACAGACGACAACCGCAGGGCAAGCGCAAATATCAGAAGGTAGCGAAATTCCCCGCGTCGAGACATGAGGTATCTTGGTAGGGCGCTCGCGCTGCGAGCGCCGCGGCGGGCGCGGCGCGCCCGCCCTACCTTGCCGTTTTCCCTCATCACTCCGGCTCCTGACGCAGTCGTTCCAACATTGCTTCGCGGTCTTTTCCGGTTGCCGCCTGAATGTGCCGCACCACGGCGGCTTCTCTCTCCCAGTGTTCTCTGGTTCGCATATCGCTAAGGATCGGACGACTGAAAACATAGTCGGCAAAACGGGGCTCTTGGCGATCGAGCATAATCAGCGCGCTGGACTCATAGACCCGGCTGCCCGATATCGCGCCCTCCGACCAGTTGTGAGAGCCGATCAGCGCCTTGCAAAGGTCAACCACCACCATTTTTTCGTGGAGGTCGGTGTCGGGTAGTGCCAAGCGAACGTCTATTCCGCGGGCCCGCAGTTTTTCGGCCCAGTTGGAATGCGCGCGGTCGAGCCTGTCCTCGGGGCTCGTCGGCAGGAAGAGAACCATGTACACATACACTCCACGCCTGACCGCCTGTTCCAGACTCCTCAACATACACTCCAAGTGCGGTTGGGCGGATTTTTGTTCCGACATGACGTACATGGTAATCAGGATGGATTGATGGGCTTGACTGATAAGTTTCAGCAAGACGGGCAGATACTCATCATCCGGCACATAGCGAACGCGGGCTTCCACTTCAAAAAAGGGAAAGGTCGGCGCCGGATTACATACGGCATCGAAGTCCTCGCGGGGCCCGGTCATGGGCAACTCGAATCCTACGCGGGATCTCACCGGCTCCGGCTCGCGGGGTGGTTCTGGCGTTGGAGCCGGCTCTTTGTCGGGAGACGCCAAAGCAAAGGACTCAAAGGACTGGCATTGAGCGGCAATGTCGTCCATGAACGTCAAGTAGCGCAGAGCCAACGTCGCATCTTTGAAGCACAGCATATCCTCGATGTTGCGCTCAAAGGCGCCCGTGCTCCAATTGGCCGATCCCGTCCAGACGAATTCTTCGTCCACGACGGCTGCTTTCAGGTGGAGAATGGCTCGATCCTGCCGATAACAAAGCACTTCCACCCCAGCGTCCCAAAGCTTCTGGATGCGGGGAAGATACCAGGGGCCCAGAAGTACCTGATCCATCAGCAGGCGGACGCGGCATTGGCCTGCCCGGGAAATCCCTTCGAGGGTTGCAACCACTTGGGGGTCGTCCAGGAAATACATGGCGATATCTACGCGCCCAGTCGCAGCCCGAAGACTTGCAATCAGGGCCGTGCGAGCTTCCAATCCCTGGTTGAAGAAACTCATCGCCAGGGGGACGTCACGGCAAACATAAGATGGCAACCCGCGTGATAAATCGCTTTGCGTCAAGCGCTCATTGGATGAAGAAGGCGAGACCTCCTGACTTGAAGAAAGAGATAGCGGCTCGCTCGCGACCAACAGTTTCTCAAAACCTTCGCGGTAATGTTCGACCAGTGGCGGCGAACGAATAATCAGCGCGTCTTCGAAATTCATTTCGAAGGATTGCCGGGTCCAGTTTGCCGCGCCGGTGATTACCGTGTCATCATCCACAATCGCGCACTTCAAGTGCATCTTACCGCCGGCAGGGGAGGTTGTGGCATACATCTCCACTCCCGCACGCGCCAGACGCTCCAAGAGCGGCAGGTGCGCGGGTTCCAACATGGCTCGATTCGCCAAGAATCGCACCTTGACACCTTTGCCTTGGAGCGCAATGAGCGTATTAATAAAGTCATCATGGGTAAGGTAGAACATAGCCACGTCCACGCGTTTGCGCGCTCGGCCAAGTGCCCGCAAAATGGGCGCGGCCGCCTCTGGATAGGGAGAGAAGACGGCTTGTATTTCTTCAAGTTGGACCGGCGCCTGTGCCCACGCTGTGACCAGCAGGAAGGCCCAGCAGCCTATCGCGGTGACAACATGATTACAAAGAGAGAGTCTGTCCGCATAATGACACCCCCGCGAGATCACAAATGGTTTGATATGTCTTTTTAGTCATTATTGCCAAGTCTGCTTTTTGCTACTTCACGGCCCCCACGCGGATGTTCAGGGCTTCGCGACGCTCGAGGCGGTCCTGACGGCCGTCCTTGATCCACAGGATCCGGTCGGAGGGGGCGAGCATCTTGTGGTCGTGCGTGGCGGAGATGACGGTGACGCCCATCTGGCGGCTCAACTCGCTCAAGAGCTGGATGATCTCCTCGCCGGTGTGGAGGTCGAGGTTGCCCGTGGGCTCGTCGGCCAGGACGATGGCCGGCTCGTTCGCCAGCGCGCGGGCGATAGCCACGCGCTGCTGCTGGCCGCCGGAGAGTTCATCGGGCCGGTGGGTGACGCGGTTGCCGAGACCGACGCGCTCGAGAATTTCCCGGGAGCGGTCCTGGGCCCGGGCCTGCTCGCAACCATTGAAAATCAAAGGCATGGCGACATTATCCAAGGCGTTGTAGGCGGGCAGAAGGTTGAAAGACTGGAAGATGTAGCCGATGTGCTTGCCGCGGAAGAAGGCGAGTTCGCGGCTGCTCAACGAGGCCAGGCTCACGCCGGCAATGGTCACCGTGCCGGAGGTCGGCCGGTCCAGCGCGCCGATCATGTTGAACAGCGTGCTCTTGCCCGAGCCGGACGGGCCCATGATGGACAGGTACTCGCCCCGGTAGATATCCAGGTTCATGTCGCGCAGGGCCTGGACCTGGATCTTGCCCAGATCGAAGACCTTGTTGACACCGCGAATCTCGATCAATACTTCCGCCATACAAACTCCATTTCCACTTCATCGCGGCGGGGCCGGAGGCCCCGCCCTACCTTAAAACGGCAGCGGGATGGTCGCCTTGCTCAAGAAGGTGATCCCCACGCCCACGGTCGTGATCAAGCCCATACCGCACGCAAAACCGGCGCTGACAACGGGAATATACTGGCGCCAGCGCAGACCCAGCCGCTTCTGAAAATAGTACCGGCCGATCAGTGCCCCGATAAACTGCGGGATGACCCAGTGCGGCATGACCCCGCCCAAGCCGCGCACCACTCCGTAGGTCAGCATGATCGGCGCGCCGAGGATGTTCATGACGCCGAAGAGCGCCACGCCGAACACCAGGCCGGTGAGGATATACGTCACGTTGAAGGCCTCTTCAAAGATGGAATACTCACCGAGCGTGGAGGAGAACATGATGCAGGCGTTTTCCGCGTTCAGCTTCCACATCA
>JAHJJH010000013.1 GCA_018823105.1 Verrucomicrobiota bacterium
GGCTCAAGCCGCCGCGGCGCGCTGGGCCAGCGCGCCCTACCTCGTGGCTATGTCAAGTGTATCGGGCCCGGATTAGTACTAATGAGAATCTGAAGAGGGTGCGGGGAAACCGCGCCCTCCCCCCTTACGGCTTCAACTCCTGGGTTTCCAGCCGTGTTTCAAACGGACCGACCTTGTACTTGCACAAGATAAAGTACGTCTGACCTTTTATAGGGCCACGCCATGTGGCCGAGCAACTGAAGCCTCACCCATACTCGAATGTGCCGCGATCCACCAACTCGCCCTCCGGCGTCAGGATGATGTACGCGGGTTCCTTCGGACGCGAGCTGCGCTTGGCAAGGGCCAAGGATGACGTGCCGGACAGAAGGGAGACTTCATCCACGCTTTCGCCTCCGGCCCCGTATATTTCAAAATTCAGGCGCAACGAACCACCCGAACGCCTCGCGCACGACCAGTTGGGGACCTCGACCACGGGCCGGAACGGTTCGCCGAACACGATCTCCGGCTTGAGATCGGCTCCGACTTCCACGGGTGTGGCGCCGGTGCCGACCGAGGCCTGCAGGTGCCAGAGCGCGCCGTTGGTTTCCTTGCGGACCAGGCGATAGTCCACGAACCGATAGGTCCCGGCGGGGAGCTGGATTTCGCGGCCCGGCCGGAAACAAGTGATGCCCTTGAATTCCTTGTCCTCAATCAACATCATCCGCTCGGCCTCGGCGCTCAACGTCACGGGAAACAGCAGGCCCTCAACGGGGGTCAGGGTCAGTTTCTTCCGCGACGGATCCATGGCGGCCGACATAAGCCGTCCCCCGACGCGCCACCATGCCCCGAAGGAGACGCCGTCGTAGTAACCCGGTTCGCCGCCTTCGGTCAGGAACAGGGTATCCCCCATCAAGTGAATCCGCCCGCGGCTCCAGCAGTTCGAGCAGCGGGAAAGGGCATCGCCAAAGATCCCGTTGCCGTTGCTGTCGGCCAACATCAGGGAATACTTCTTACCGCCCAACGAAAAGGCCCCCGCGTAATAGCACTGCACTTCCAGCGACGCGCGCAGGTTGTAACCGGGGAAAGCCGGGCTCGTTTCCCGCGATTCATTCTTATAAGCGGAGAGCGAAGGCTGGAAGCGATAGGGATGGGAACGTCCGCCGTGTTCGATCGTCACGTCCTCCGCCGGGAATTCCACGTTGACATAGCTCCCACGGCTCCTGCGCGCTTTTCCCTGGATGACGGGGTCGTCGGTGAGGTCGAGGTTCGCGTTGGCGTCGAAAAATACGCAGTCATACATCAGGCTCTTGGGGCCCGCGATATCCAGGACCATGAGCCGTTCCTGGTCGCCCAGGGAGACCAGCGCAAACAACGGGTGCTTTCCGGTCCACTCGGGCAGCGTCCAGTCGCCGGCGGGCGGCTGGTTGGTGAAGTTCGGGTAGAAGGAACCCCGCGGGGCGAAGCCGCGCGCCGATTCGTCCACGGTTACATAGCGAAGCAGCACATCGCGCGGTTCCTCCGCGAACACCAAGCCGTTCAGCACGGTTACGCCCAGGAGCAGGACAAAGATGCGGGCGCTGATGTTCATCATGGAGCCTCGCCGGGTTCGTGCGTCGGGTTGATGATATTCCTTATCCTTGAACCATACACCGGATGGCGGGAGCAGAGCAGTAAAAAAGGCGCCAGGATCAACCAGACCACCAGCCCCAGGCCGCCGCCCCACAGGGCCGACCCAAACAGGAGCACAGGCAGGAACTGCATATCGCCGCGGCCCCAGAATCCACCCGTGAAGACGAGAATCAGGGCCAGGACCACGGCGATCATGAACACCGGCACCCACAGTAACAGCCAGAGCGCGAGACGCCCGACGCCGGGATGCGCGCGGCAGCGCCGCGACGCCATGATCCACGCCAGCAGGAAGACCAGGCCGGCGAGGGCTACAGGAAGCATCTCGCCCATGAAAGAAGAAAAGCCGGAAGCCCCGGAGTTGAACGCCAGCACCGGAATCGAGAGGCCCATCCAGACCAGGGCCGCCGCGCCGCCCTTTCTCCATGCCGGGCGCCGGGGCAGGCGCTCCGCCAACAACAGCAACGCGGCCATCGCCACGATCACGCTACCGCCCGGCACCGCGAGCCAGCCTCCAAGCCACGCGCGATCCAGCCAGGTCACCAAGGCGATCTCGATCAAGACGGGCGCGAAAATCCAACAAGCTCCGCGTCGCCGGTTTTCCTTGAGCGCCATCAGGGGCCACAGCACCAGCCAACCCACGTGCGGAGCGATGTTCCACCACAGCGACCACCGGAACAGGATCGGCGGGCCTTCCGGGGGACCCGCGTCCCCGAGATCCCGGGTGATCACGATCCGCAGTTCGCCGAAGGTGGTGAGAGGTACTCGCCATGAGTACGCGCAGGTGCCGCCTCACCCATACTCGAAGCGGCCCGAGGCGATCTTTCGTTGGCCGTGGAAAATAGCCACCCGTGGAAGATTGTTCCCGCTGTCAGGCGGCGCCGTCGGCGCCTCGTACTCCTCGCCGCCGCGTCCTTTCAGGGTGTAATTCATGGCCAGGCTTCCGCCCCGGCGGCGCACGGTGGCCGCATTCATCAACGGACCGCCGATCGCCAGGCTCACCGACTGTCCCTCGCGCACCACCAGGTCCTGCCGCCGGACGGCCTCGAACCGCCCGAGCGTCGAGGCGAGCGTGATCCGCTGAACGGAGTAGGTTTCCGCCGGCACGGACAGGGGGGCGACCCCCGGTTGTTCCAGGACCACCACGCGCCCCTTCCCGTCCTCGCCGCCCAGGAGGACCAGGCGTTGTATCAGCGCGCCGTCGAGAATCAATTGCCCCATCGGCGCGGCGACTTCCTGAAGCGAAAACACCCACGTCCCCTCCGGGCCCGGCGTCAGCGAGACCTCGTGCTGGCGGCCGTCGAAAAATAGACGCTGCATCGGGGGTAACGACTTCGCGCCCCGATCTTTGCGGAACGGCGCCGAGGCCGGCGCCAACGCCAGCAGATCACGCCCGCCCCACTCGCCGTCCAGGTCGTCCACGAAGACCACCTCCCAGGTTTGCGTCCCGCGCACGAATGTTCCCGACCATCCCGACTGGACTTCCATCGTGGGGTTCGCCGAGAACCGGGAGAAGGTGAGGCTCACCAGGTAACGAGACACGGATGAATCCTCCGGCCCGAGGGCAATCCGGCCGAAGGTCAACCGATAGTCATTGGTCTCTTCGGCGAGGAGGGGCAGATCATCCGTGAGGTCCAGGTTGCGATTGCGGTCCAAGAACAGCGTCCGCTGGTCCCAGTCCACGGCATAGGGCAGGGAGTCGGCCCGGGTTTTGCCGACGGGCAGCGCGCCGCGCAGGACGCGCGCGCCAGAGTACGCCGGCTCCTTCTTGAAGACGATCTCCTGCCCTCTCGAGTCATAGTACACGGAAAGCGAGAAGCCGCTGTCTTGCCAAGCCAGGGGCACATCCATCGCCGGGGCAGAGAAACCCGGCCACAGGAGGGAGCCGATCACCAGGGTCCGGAGGCGTCGCATCATGATGGGTTACTTTGACTTACAGCGGCTGATTTGTCCATATCGTTCCTCGGGCACGCGGTACGGCATTCCGTGCAGGCAATGCATTTCGCGGCCCGGCCCGGGGCCACGCCTTTCGAGGCGCGAAGGGACGGCTTCCCCTCAACCGGACAGAGTGCATCGCAGCGCCCGCACACGGTGCATTCCACCGTGGGCGTTTTGACCGTCCAGAAGGAGATATAGTTCAACGGCGCCAGCAGGGCGCCCAGGGGACAGAACACCCGGCAGAACGACCGGCAGCAGAAAATAGCCAGCACCACCACGGCCACGAGGATGGTCAGCTTGATGAGCGTTTGCGTTTCCAAGCCGAAGAATCCGGCCCTCACGAGATTCGGGATGGTGACCTGGATGGCCGAGGTCGGGCAAATGCGGCAGAACGAGTACAGCGTCTGCTCGCCGAGGACATACGGCGTTAAAACCACCAAGCCCAGCAGGACCCCGTACTTGATCCAGCGCGTCCAGCGAGGCAGGCCGAACTTGGGACTGGGAATCTTGTGCAGCAGGTCCTGGAGCAGGCCGAAGGGGCATAACCAACCGCAGAGCAGCCGCCCGAGCAGCACGGCCAGCAGCAGCACGATCCCCACGGCCAGGAAAGGAAACATGCGCCAGCCGGCATAATGGATGAATACGCCGATGGGGCACGCGAACCACGCCAGGGCGCAGGAGTGGCAATTCAGCACGGGCGCACAGAACCATTTCAGCTCCGGCCCCCACGAGCTGTTCAGCAGAAGAAGGGAAATTGTTTGAGTGATTCTTCGCGCGTTCACGATGAAGAACCTGGGAGCAGCCGCCATGGCCGCGTGGATTTCATTTTCACGTAGGACAGGTTTGCTTGCCCCGGATCTCGGATCGGTCATAGGTGGAAAACAGGCGTCCGTCCCGCCGCAGTACACCGCTGAACGTCGCGTCCACGACGAGTTGCCGGTCCGGGATGCGCTCAAAAACCAGGATGCCGAATTCCTCCGAATCCGCCGCATAGACCTTGTGCGTCCGCGCCAGGCCAAGAACGATCAGAACCAGCGCGCCCGCCAGCACGGTCCATCCCGCGATTTGCTCCAAGCGGGCCCGATTCATGCCTGTCGTTCCCTCGTGATTTCCACCGCCACGCTGCGCGCGAAGCGCAAGGCGCCCGGCTTGTCCACCGTCACGGTCGCGCGCGCCACCCCGGGATTCTCCAGGCACACCTCGGAAATGCGCTCGGCCAGCGTTTCGATCAGGTTGAATTCACTGGCCTCCACCAGGGCCAAAATCCTCTTCTTCACGGCCTTGTAGTCCACCGCGTCGTTCAGGTGGTCACTCCGCGCGGCGGGGCGGAGGTCGCACTCCAGGACAATATTGATGACCACGTCCTGCTTCTCCCGGCGTTCCTCGGGAAACACCCCGATGATACACCGGAGGCCCAAGTCGCGTATGTAGATGCGGTCCATGGAAGGGTTCAGGGTTCGGTGTTCAGGTTTTCCGCATTCAACATTCGGCATTCCGCATTCACAGCAAATGCTGCCCGCCGTCCACAAAGATAATTTGTCCGGTCAGGGCGTCGTTTTGCAGTAAGAAAATCACAGCGGCCGCGACCTGTTCCGGCGTGCACTGCCGCTGCAACGGAACCGGGCCGGCCCTATCCTTCAAGTGCCCGGCCCCCTCTCCCGGCGGAGGCAGGATGGCGCCGGGCGCCACGGCGTTGACTCGGATGCTCGGCGCCAGCTCCAGCGCGGCCATCTGCGTGGCTTCGGCCAGCGCCTTCTTGGCGAGGACGTAGGGCAGGCAGGAGTGATCCAGGCTCGCGATGCGGCGATCCAGCAGGTTCACGATGGCCCCGTCGCCGCACGCCTCGGCGAACGCGCGCATCAACAGCAGCGGGGCGAACAGGTTGACCTCGAATTCATCCCGGAGGGCGCGGGCCGTGAGGGTGAGGAGCGAATCCTGATGGAAAACAGCGGCATTATTGATCAGCACATCCAGCGGCCCGGCCACTTCCCGGGCAGCGGCGACGAGGCGCCGGCCGGCGTCCTCGCCGCCCAGGTCCGCCTGTATGCAGAACGCGCGGCGGCCCATGGCGACGAGTTCATGGCGCAATGCTTCCGCGGGAGTGGCGGAGCGATTGTAGTGAATGACCACGTCCGCGCCGGCGGCGGCCAGCGTTCGGCAGACGGCGCGGCCGATCCGCACCGCACCACCCGTCACCAGTGCTGTTTTGCCATTCAGATTCATGAGTCTCTCTTCGCCGGGCCTCCGCAGGCTGCGTTTCAGCCTAACAAATCACTTTCCATCCGTGAAGTGATCTGTGGCCGGTGCAGGAGGGCCCGCCACGGTCCCGCGAGCCTGCTCCAGAAGAAACCCGGTCACTTCGCGCCACCACGCGGCGTGCGGATCATAGTCCAGCGTATTGTGCGTGGCGGCTTCCTGCACCCAGAGACGTTTCGGGCCGGAGTACCCGTCGAAGAGCCGCTGTCCGAAACGGACCGGGATCACATCGTCCCGCCCGGCGAGCAGAACGGCCACCGGTCCGGCGTAGCGGGCCAGATCTCCCGCGGCGTCGTAGCGCTCGCGCAGGAGCCACCGGACGGGGAGGAATGGATAGTAATGCGCCGCCACGTCCGCCAGGGAAGTGAAGGGCGTGACGAGGAGCAGGCCGGCCACTCGCTCCGGGAAGCGGGCGGCGATATGCGCGGCGACGCCGCTGCCCAGGGACTCGCCGACAAGGAAAAGGGGCCGCTCATCTTCGGCCAGCAGCGCTTCCACGGCAGTCGCGGCAGCCTGCTGGATATTCGGCTCGGACGGCACCCCCGCGCGCGCGCCATATCCGGGATACTCGAAAAGCAGGACCTCCCAGGCCAGCCCGTCTCCCGCGGCGGAGAAACCGTCCACGAAGTACTTCCGATGCAGGGCGAAGCCGGCGTTCCCGTGGAAAACGACCGCCCGATAGGCCGGCGCGGCCAGCAGCGAACGGCGCGTGCGCCAGCCCGTGAACGCACCCTCCCCGTCCCGCCACATCGAGAGGCCCATCCGCCCGGCCAGTTCGGCCAACTCGGATTCAGGCCGCTTGACGGGATAGTAGATGTACTGGCGCTGGCCGATGGCGAACAGGATCAGCAGTCCTCCGTACACCAGCGCCGCGATCCGCGCAGGGACGACCAGCCCGTAGTGAATCCAGTTTCGCATACGTTCAGGACGCCTCGAGTTTTTTCCTGCACTCCCGCAGGGCCTTCCGGTGCTCGGGCCCAGGCTGCGGATAATCCATCTTCAGGACATTCAGGTAGCCGTCGCTTCCCAGCCGGCCCCGCTCGCCCGTGGAAAACCAGCCGTCGGCATCCACCGGGCAGCGGAAGCCATGGGTTTCGATGTACCCCGCAAAAAGGGCCGGCCCGCGCACGAGAATTTCGCCGTCGGCGGCAACGCGCACCTCGCGGTATTTCAACGCAACACCCGAACACCCTTGCCGGGCCGGCGGGGCGTCCGGACGCATGGCCGTGATACCCGAGGCCACCTCGGGGATGCCGAAGCCGGGATAGACCGGCCAGCCGGCGGCGCGGGCCTCTTGCAGCAGCGCGGGATGGGCCTCTCCGCCCTCTACCAGCACGACGCGCAGTCGCGGGAACCGTTCCCGGGTGCCCCGTTCCAGCAGGCGCTCCAGACCGTCGGGTGGAAGGTTCACATGGCTCACCTCGCGACGCTTCAGGGCGTCCTCCAAAGACAGGCCAGGCGACGGCAGCACCAGCGCCGCGCCGCTCAACAGGCATCGGAACAGGGCGCTCAAGCCGGCGGCCTCGTGAAGCGGGAACGCAGACAGCCAACGGCACTTCGAAGAAAGCCGGATGGCATGGTTCGCGCCCCGGGCGCCATAGTAGAGGCTGCCATACGGATAAAGGATGCCGCGCACCGCGTCCCCTTGATTCCGGCAAAAAAGGACAACGGCGAGCTGCTCAAGGGACAGCATGGATTCCGCGGCCGTATCCTGGCCTTCCAAATAGACGGGCATCAGCTCCACGGCCTGCCGGTGAAACCCGGCAACCGGCCGCGGGAACTCCTCCCCGCCGATGAAATGCCGGCACGTCCCAAGGCTCATGTTCTCCGGGTCCGTTTCGTCCCCCGCCAGCAGGCAGGCCACGGCCCGCAAACGCAGCAGGGCCATCATCAACACGACCGTCTGCCAGGGTTCTTCCGCGCGAAGGGCCACCCGCTCGTCCGCACGGCATCCCGCGCGCTGCAACCGGTCACACGCCCCGGTGACGTAGAACTCCAACTGGGAATAGGTAATTTCACGGTCATCGAGAACCAGCGCCGGCTCGTCCCGCGAAATCTGCGCCGCCTCGTTGACCGGACATCGCACGGCGGTCATGCGCTTTTTTTCTCCTGTCCGCATGGAATCAGGATACTCGAAAAGTCATCAAAGGGCCACCAGCGAACAAAAAGCCCGGGGTGCAGACCCCGGGCTTCCCTACCGCCTTCCGGTTTTCAGATTTTACGGCTGACGCTCAAACCGACCAGGTGCGTGTCGCCGTCCTTGAACTCCGACGGCAGGATTCCCTGTTCCAGCCGCGCAGCGATCGTACGGTCCTTGATGACGAGGTAGGTATAGGACAGGTCAAACGTCCATTCCTTCCACCGGTAGCCCGCGCCCACGCTGTACAGGTCGCGATCGTTCGCGGGGAGGAGGTAATCGGCCGTGTCGTCCGGCCCGGGCTCCTCGTCGTACGTGTAGCCGGCCCGCAGGCTCCAGGTTTCGTTCAGCGCGTATTCCACGCCCACCGCGTAGCGCCAGACGTCATCCCAGTTTTTCGGCGACACCAGCACCGTCTTGTCCGGGCCCAGCACCGTCGGATCGAGGTTGAGGGCAAACTGGTCGTAGGAACTCCAGCCCGTGCGGATCGCGTCGAACTCCACCGTGAACTTTTCGGTCGGCTTCACGGAGGTCCCGAGGAAGACCATGTCCGGCAGGCTGATGTCGCCCGAGGCGTCGCCCTTGCGCCCGCTGACCGAGGCGTCCCCTTCCACGTCCTGGTCCACCTCGCCCTGATAGGTGGCGCCGAAGGACAGCCAATCCAGCGGCTGCCACCGCGCCCCTACGTTGTACCCGTAGCCGATGGAATCCCCGCAGAGCTGGAAGTCCAGATCCGGCCCGCCAACCACGGGATTCGGCAGCTTCCTCCGCAGGTCCAGGTCCAGCCACATGGCGGACACGCCCGCCGCGAGGGAGACCTGATCGTTGATCTTCAGCGCCACGTTCGGATTGAAGGTCAAGGTCTGGATGACGGCCTTGTAGCTGTTGTACCGGCCGGGCCAGTTCTCGTCGAATTCCGTGCCGAGGCCGAAACGGGAGTACATGCCTATACCAAGCCAGACGCGGTCGTTCACGCCCCACGTGGCATACAGGTGCGGCGGGATCCAGATATTGTCCTCCGTCTCCGTGGTCACGCTGCCCATCGGGGTGGCCGTGGTGATCTTGGTGGCCGGTGCGATCACCGTAAGCCCACCCATGACCTGCACCCCCTCCAACTGCGTGATCCCCGCGGGATTGTAATACAAAGCCGAAGGATCGTCCGCGCTTCCGGTCAGGGCCCCGCCCATGGCATTTCCCCGGGCGCTGCCCTCATACAACGCAAACCCCGCGCCGTAAGCCGCTTGAGACAACAACCCCAGCGTTAAGGCGAGAACCAGGAACCTCCTGCAACATGGACACCTCATAACAGCGCTCCTTTCTGCTTTGATGGACGTTTGCCTGTTGCACGAGCGCGGCCCCGTCGGCGCTGGCCCCCACAGAACGGCCGGACGTCCTCCTCGCCGGCAAAGCCGCCCCACATCATGAAAAAGAATGCGCGCACGCTCATGCCGGGGTCAAGATGAAAAGCCCGATTCCTGATAAGCTGAAAACGCCGAGCCCTTGCGGCGCTTCTTATGCGGATCGGGGCGGCCCGCCTATTGTCAGGGCGCGGCGCGTATGCTAGGCTGGTTCCGTCGGAGAGGATGAGCTGGGAGAGGTCGTTTTGATGACAAACCACTGTCATCCCATGAGCGTTGATTTTGCAACCAGAAACCGCTGATTTACGAACAAAATGCGGCGTGTTGGGTTAGGTTGATTTACGGTTTTCATTGAGGTGCTTGTCATGGCGGTCTGTTTTCGACA
>JAHJJH010000165.1 GCA_018823105.1 Verrucomicrobiota bacterium
AGGATGGTGCGCCCACAGCGAACCACGTCGTTCATTTTCCCCAGGCATTTGCGCTGGAACTCCACGTCCCCCACGGCCAACACCTCGTCCACCAGCAGCACCTCGGCTTCCAGGTGCGCCGCCACGGAAAAGGCGAGCCGCACGGCCATGCCGCTGGAGTACCGTTTGACCGGGGTGTCGAGGAAGGCCTCAATGCCCGAAAAATCCACAATCTCGTCGAATTTACGGCGGATTTCCCTGCGGCCCATGCCGAGGATGGCGCCGTTGAGATAGACGTTTTCGCGGCCGGTGAGCTCCGGATGAAATCCCGTGCCGACCTCCAGCAGGCTGCCGACGCGGCCGGTCATGGTAATACGGCCCTCTGTGGGGTAGGTGATCCGGGCGAGGATTTTCAGCAGCGTGCTCTTGCCGGCGCCGTTTCGTCCGATGATCCCCACGACCTCGCCCTGCTGCACCTCGAACGAGACATCCCGAAGCGCCCACAGCACGGACCTTTCCTTTTCCAGCGATGCGCCGCCGCGGATACCGCGTGCGACTTTTTCGGCAATGGCGTCCCGCAGCGTCTTGTACCGCAGGCGGCCCTGGCCGATCCGGTAGAGCTTGGAGACGGTATGAATGGAGATGACGGAATTGCTCACGGGGAGTTGTCAGGTTCTTGGTTCTTGGTTCTTGGTTGGCGGCGGCAGGATTTGAGGTATTTGATGAAACCGCCGATCTTGGAACGGGCCTGGTTGGTCAGATCATAGAGATCAGAGAATGCCTTTTGATCAATATGCCCGCGGTCAAGAGCCCGATAAAGCTGACTTTGAACTTCAAGGCACGAGCGTTGGGCATAACCCAGAAACCGGATGAACTCCGAAGATGAACCGCCGTCAAATCCTTCTGCCGTATTATCCATGGCAGAACCCGCGGCCCGATTGATCTGATCCTTGAGAGAGTAATCCCGGCGAAAAGAACCTTGCGCCGACACCACGTAGACCTGCTTCGCCAACTCCCTGGCGATTTGCCATGCTTCAATATCCTCAAAGCGCCGAATAATCATGGATTACGTGCTCCCAACAAAGAACGAAGAACAAAGAACCAAGAACTCTTCTTTAAATGACGTCCGCGAACTGGCGTTCCATTTTCCGGAAATAATACAGGCCGAAAATGAACACGGCGACAATGACGGCGAAGGATACGCCGAGGTTCGGCCAGACGATCGGCTTGCCGAGGATGGCGGAGCGCCAGGCATCCACCAGCCCCGACATGGGATTGAGGAGAATGACCCACTGCCACCGGGCGGGCAGAACGGTCACCGGGTAAATGACCGGGGTGACGTACATCCAGATCTGGACCAGGAAGGGGATGATGTACCGGACATCCCGGAAGGTGACAGTCAGGCTGCTGAAGAAGACGCCGGCGCCCAGCGCCGCCAGTACCGTCAGGAGGACCAGCGGCACGACCCAGAGCATGGCCAGGGTGGGCGCCACATTGTAGTAGAACATCAAGCCGAACAGGATCAGGAACTCGATGGCGAAATCCACCAGGCAGCCGCCGACCGAGGACAGCGGAACGAGCAGGCGCGGGAAGTACACCTTCGTCACCAGGCTGCCGCTGCCGAGGACGCTGACGCTGCTGCGCGTCAGCGCCTCGGAGAAGAACTGCCAGGGCAGCAGTCCCGCATACAGGAAGATCGGATAGGGATAGCCTTCCGAATCGATCCGGGCCAGCTTGCCGAAGATCACGCTGAACACGACGAGCTTGATGAAGGGCTGCAGGAACGCCCAGAGAAAGCCCAGCACGGTCTGCTTGTACCGGACCTTGACGTCCCGCCAGGTCAGGAAATAGAGCAGTTCGCGATAGGCCCACAACTCGCGCCAGTTGACGCGCAGCCAGCCGCGGTGCGGTTCAATGACAAGCGTGGGGGCCACGGGGTCCATCAGAATCCCCGCCCCAGGCGTTCCGCGATCGCGTCGCGCAGGGCCTCGAGCAGGTCGCTGCGCTCGCCGAAAATCGAGCCGGGGGCACGGCCGGCCCGCAGGACCAGTTCGCCGTCCGGCGGCAGGCGCAGCCGGACGGACCACTCGTCGCCCGTGCCGGACGCCGCGCCCTGCCAACACCGTTCGATTCCGTCCCACGCCAGGCGGGCCGCGTCCAGTTCGATATCCTCGAACATGCGCGAGCCGGCCGCCCAGAGCTCGTCCAGGCTCCCGGCCCGGCGGATGCCCTGGATGGCGGTTTCGACGGCCACGAAGTCCCGCGTGAGCCGCTCGCCCGCCGAGTGGGAGCGCCGCAGGCGGTTCCAGACGTCGGTCATCCCCAGGCCGCTGAAGATGCGCGCGCCGACGAAGGAGGTGATCAGCAGCGCGGCCATCATCATCAGGATGATCTCGTTGCGCGCGAAGGTGATGATCAGGGCGACGATGGCCAGGCCCACGCAGATGAGGTACAGCGTCAGGACCGCCTTGCGCGGGCTGTAGCCCATGGAGACCAGGCGGTGGTGGATGTGCAGGCGGTCCGGCGTGGAGAAGGGGAGGCGCTTGTACCAGCGGCGCAGGATGGCCAGCAGCGTGTCGAGGATCGGCAGACCGAGGGCGACGATGGGGATCAGCAGGGCCACGGCGGCCTCGGCCTTGCGCGAGGCCCCGAGCAGCGAGAGCGCGGCGATCAGGAACCCCAGCAGCAGGCTGCCCGAGTCGCCCAGGAAAATCTTCGCCGGCGGAAAGTTGAAAAGCAGGAACCCCAGCGCCGCGCCGATGAGGCAGGCCATGGTGAACATGCCGAAGGAATTCTGGAAGTGCAGGCTGGTCAGGAACAGCGTCACGCCGACAAAGATCGCGACGCCGGAGGCCAGGCCGTCGAGGCCGTCGAGCAGGTTGACGGCGTTCATGCAGCCGACGAACCACAACACGGTGATCGGGAAGGCAAAGATCCCCAACTCCAGCGCCCCGCCCAGCGGCGTACTGATGGCGCCGATCGTGAAGCCGGACAGGTACATGAACGCGCCCACGATGATTTCCCAGATGACCTTAACGAGCGGTTTGAGTCCGAACCTGTCGTCCAGCAAGCCACAGGCAAGCACGACCGTGGCCCCGATGCCGAGCGTCAGCATCTGCGGGTAGTTCATGACCAGGCCGCGGGAGACCTGGCTCAATCCACGGAAAAACAACAGCCCGAGGATGGGGGCGAAGAAGGCCAGGAAGATCGGTGGCCCGCCCAGTCGGGGGATCGGTCGACCGTGACGCTTGCGATACTCATCCGGGACATCCACGAATCCGAAACGGCGCGCGAGGGGCAGGGTCAGCCAGGTGGTGGCCCCGCTCACGAGGAAGGCGAGAATAAACGCGATGGAGATGGTGGTCATCGTGGTAAATCAGGACACACTTCGTGCTCGTCAGTTCCCGCCGCGAAAGCGAAGGGAACCGCCCGGACCGAGGAAAAACGGCACCCTCTCAAACCCAATACAAAAATCCGTAATACATTAGCAGAAAGTCTGTTGGGAGTCATTACTTGAGACCTGGCGCCCGGGCGACGAGCGACATGCCGGGTGGGGCCAGGCGCCGGGCTTCTTTCAGGACGGCTTGGGCGGAGGAAGCGTTGGTGAGTGCGATCATTCGGGACCACCAGAGCCAGGTTTCGTAGTCGGTCGGGGCGCGCTGGACGGCCTGGGCCGCCGCCGCGGCGGCTTGCTCTGCCATCAAGATGCGCGTGTCGGGCTCGATGCTGCGGTGGCGGAGTGCGCGAAGGTGGCCGTGACAGATATCCATCAGCGCGTCCGGCCGGGCCGGCAGCAGGAGCAGGCGACCTGCCTCGTGGGCCATATCCCAGCCCGCCCATTCCCGGACCTCGGGGTTGGGCGCCGCCTGCAGCAGCTTCCAGCTCTGTCGCCAGCGCGCGTAGGCGACCTCTGCGTTGATCTGGGCCGGAAGCCGGGCGAGCAGGATGGCGCAGAGCAGGAGCAGAAGGACAAGGGGCCGGCGGCCTCCTGACCCGGGAGGCGGCTTCCAGGGCGGTCTGTCATTGTTTTGAGCCTCGGCCGGCGTCGCGGCCAGGGCCGCGATCATTCCGCACACCAGGGCCGCGAGGAAGGCGTTCGCCGGCTTGTGAAGGCCGAAGTCAACGGCCGATTGCGCCGCCAGGGCCAGCAGTCCGCTCGTCAGGGCGAAGACGCACACCTTGCGGCGGCGGGAGAACGATGGCAGCACGCGGGACAGATGCCTCGCCGAAAGCACGATGAGGACGGCCAGAACGAATACGCCGACGAGCCCTCCTTCGGCGAAGAGTTGGGCATAATCGTTGTGCGCGTAGTGGAACCGGCCGAACTGCAAGTCCGGCGTCTGGTACAGGGGGAAGGCGTGGCGGAAGGCGCCAAAACCCCACCCGCACAGCCAGGCGTCCCGGCCCATCCGCAGCGTCGCGAGGGCGGCCAGCCAGCGCGTATCCCGCAGCGGATCGGCGGTGAACTCCATCATTTTATCCATCCGGGCGAAGACCGTATCCAGCCCCAGCCAGGCGACCACGCCCAGCACGCAGAGCAAACCTCCGACCGCCAGGCCCAGCCCCCGCCGGACGCCCAGTTTGCGTCCGAGGGTAAAGGCGAGACTACCCAGCCCGAGCAAGCAGGCGGCAAGCGCTCCCCGGGACTTGGATACAATGAGGGACACGAACATGATCAAACACATGAAGCCCGGCAGGAGAAGCCGCTCGAAACTGAAGGGGCGACCGGTTTTTTTATCCGGCGTATAGGCCCTGTACAGCCACAGGCCAAGGCTTACGCCCAGGGCCATGTTCATCCACGTTCCGAAATGATTGCGGTTGGTGAACGGACCGAAGTGCGTGCCCCCGATCAACGGATCGTAGATCCCGTAGATCAGTTCCGATCCCCACAAGCTCTGGGCCATCGCAAAGACGGCCAGCAGGAAGGCGTTGATAGCCAACAGGCGAGCGGCGAAGATCAGGCGCCGGTTTTTCCGCAGCGTGTGTGCGCTGACGAGGAAAACCAGTGCGGCGCCGACCGCCGGGTAGAGGGCGCGCCAACCGGCGTCGGGCGCGCAGCTTAACGTGGCGTCGG
Source organism: Verrucomicrobiota bacterium (assembly GCA_018823105.1). Lineage (GTDB taxonomy): Bacteria > Verrucomicrobiota > Kiritimatiellia > CAIQIC01 > JAGNIJ01 > JAGNIJ01. Next base: position 5,054 of record JAHJJH010000165.1, read on the forward strand.
GCGCATGGAGACCGGCCTGGGCGGCGCGCATTTCGGATAGCGTCGGTTGAAGCCGTCGCACCATTCCGGCGGGGAGGGGACACATCTGCAAGGCGATCAGCAGGGGGAAAGCAAAAGCCCACAAGGCGCCCCGGCGGAACCTTCCGCGCCGCAGCATGGCCAGCAGCCAGAGAAACGCCCCGGCCAGGATGCCGCCGCTCAACGCCAGCATCATCCACGGCTCGGCGCCTCCGATCATCCAGGGGGCCGCCAGGACCGCGCCGAGGATCAGGCCGACCCCGAGCCTCTCCCCTAGCCGTGTCGCGGGCCGGATCATTTCTCTTGCTGTTGAGGTTCCGTCTCCGGCTCGCCCTTGCGGGCGCCCTTGTAGTAATCGTCGTAGTAGTTCGCGCGATACCGCGCGTACCCGTAGTAGTAGTAATCGCTGTAGTAGTGGCCCATCCGGTGTACCTGCACCCCGTTCAGGATGCCGCCGATCAGGCGGGCGTGCACCTTCTCCAGTTGATGCTTTGCGCGGAGGGCGTGGGCCCGCGGGTGCTCCATCGGACGCACGACCAGGATAACCCCGTCCACCATGGAACCCAAAATGCTGGCGTCGGAGACGAACAGCACCGGGGTGGTGTCCAGGACGATCCGGTCATACCGCTCGCGCCAGGACTCCAACAACTGCCGGGTGGCCCCTGACTCCAGCAACTCCGTGGGATTCGGCGGCGTGGGCCCCGTGGCGAGGATGTCCAGTCTATCAATGACATCCATGTCGCGGAGGCTTTTCTGCACGCATTGGTCGAGGGTCTTTTCCCCGGTCAACAGGTTGCTCAACCCGCTGGCGTTCTCCAGGTTGAAGGCCCGGTGTACGCGGGGCCGGCGGAAGTCGGCGTCCACCAGCAGTACGCGCTTGCCGCTCTGGGCGATGCTCAAGGCCAGGTTGCAGGCGACCGTGGTCTTGCCGTCGCCCGGTCCGGCGGACGTGATCAGCAGGGCCTTCCTGCTCTGGGCGTGTCCGCTTAAAAACAGATTGGTGCGGATATGGCGGTAGGACTCCATCAGCGAGGACTGGAACTCTGCCTCGCTGATCAGCGGCCAGGCGACGTGCTTCTTGCCGGACTTGCGGTCCGGCTTGATTCGCGGGACAAACCCCAGGACCGTCAGGCCCAACCGCATCTCCAGGTCGTCGGGCGAGCGGATCGTTTGATCGAGATACTCCCGCAAAAAGGCCGCGCCGACCCCGGCGGCCAGCGCCAGCAGCAACGACATCAGCATCAGCCGGCCCTTGTCCGGCCGGACGGGTACCCGCGGTACGGCGGCCTCCTCGACGAACTCGACGTTGGTCCGGGTGTATTCCGAGGTCAGTTCCACCTCGCTCATGCGTTCAATCAGCACCTGGTACAGCTTGCGCTGGCGGTCCACCTCGTGGAAGAGGCGTTCAAAGGTCAGCGCGCCGCGCGCGAGGTCGAGCGCCATGCTGTTCTGCTCCTCGTACTCCCGGCGCAACGCCCGCTCCTCCTCGGTCAGGATGGTCAGTTGGACGGTGAGCGAGTCGGCGAGGTTTTTCAGCAAGTTCCGCAGCTTGGACCGCAGCAGTTCCGCGCGCGACAGAGAGGTCTGCAGCCGGGGATGCTCCGGCCCGTAGATGTCCTGGAGCGAGGCGATCTCGCTGTCCGCCGCCACCAGGGCCTTGCGGATTTCGCCCACGGCGTCATCTTCCCGGACGGAGGGCATCGCGAAAAGGGTTTCGTTGTCCGCGGTGAGGGTCCGTTCCCGGCTTTTCAGGGCCTGCTGGATCGCCCGGTTCTGCGCTTCGATCTCGATGCGGGCCAGTTGCTTCCCCGTGAGTTCATCGTTCAACTGGGAGAGCCGGCGGATGATCGGGTGATCGCGGTCCTGGGCATCGAGGCTGGAGATGTTGCTTTCTTCGCGGAACTGCTGCATTCGGGCCTCGGCCTCGGACAGCTCCTTTTCGGTTTTCAATTTCTGGTCCCGCAGGAAAAGAAACGCGTCGTTGCTGATCTCCAGCCGCCGGTCCAAGGTGTATTTCACGTAAGCCCGGGCCACGGCATTGACGATGCGGGCGGCCTCCGCCGGGTTGGCGCCCTCGCAGCGGATGTTGATGAAATGGGTGTCCAGCTGGTGCTTGGCCCGGATGAGGCCCTGCAGGATCTCCCAGGGTTCCGGCGGGAGGGGCGGGGGCGCTCCCCACAGGGCTTTCAGCGTCCGCCGCCAGGAAAAGGACCGGGGACGCTCTGCCGTCGGCCGGCCGGTCTTGGCGAACAGGTCGGCGAGAGCGGGATCCTCGGCCGCCACGGTCAGTACGGGACGGCTGCCGATCAGGCCTTCCTGGGTCTTGTAGAATTCAGGCGCCCACCAGGCCGTGGCGCCCTGGCTGACATCCGCGAACTTGGTTACCTGCGGCCCCTGGCGCTCGACCATGAGGCGAGCCACGGCCTCGTAGATCGGAACCGCCCGGTAGGCGCGCAGGATGCCGAAGGTGGCGATGATGACGAAGATCGAAGCCGAAAGCAGCAGGTGCCGCCGCACCACGGCCAGGCGCTTGGCCCACTGGGCCCCTGGCGGCTCGTGGTGATGGGAGGGGACCGCCGGTTTGGCGTCTTCGTTGTTCATGCTGTCGCTCTTTCCCTGTTTGATCGCGCCTTCATCCGGACGGCCTGTTCCACCTTCGGGCTAGGGCAACGGGCTGTAGCTCATGCCCATGCCTACGCTCGGCCGTATGATCTCCATCATGCGCGAGAAGAAGCTGGACCCCACCACCAGCGTATCGCCGGCCTCCAGTTGCAACGGCTCGCTGCGGCTATGGGTCATCTTGACCAGGTTGACCGGAAGCACCTTCTGGCCGGTTTCCGTCGTACGGACCTGGTACGAGTTTTCTGCACGCGCCGTCGCGGTCAGCCCCCCGGCCATCGCCACCGCGCGCATGGGGTCCATCTGCTGGCCGCTCCGGAGCGTGTACACGCCCGGTCGGCTGACGTAGCCCAGCACGTAGAAGTAGCCCGCCTTCTCGGCCCGCACGGTCAGCACGTCGCCCGGCAGGATGGAGATGTTCTCCCGAAGATCACCCTGGTTAAGCAGCGTCTGCAGGCTGATGGTCAAGGTCAGCGGCACTTCCGCGGCGGGCTTTTTTTTGCCTTTCGCCGGGCGCTTCACACCGTTGGTTGGCGACCCGGTCTCGTCCGTGGGCGCCCGGACGATCAGGACGTCGTCCGAGGCCTCCGGCAGAAGGCCTCCGGCCTTGGACAGCATCTCGATCAGCGTGCTCCGGTTGTCCGTCATGGCATACACGCCGGGATTGCGCACGGCGCCCGTGATCACCACGGCCCGGCTCTTGAACTGGGCAACCTCCACGGAGATCTGGGGATTCTTGATGAACCGGCCGGCATATGCCTCGGTGATGCGCCGCTCCAGTTCACGGACGGTGCACGACTCCGTGCCGATGTTGCCCACCCAGGGCAAGTTGATCGTCCCCTCGCGGGTGATGGTCCGTTTGACGGGCGTCGTGCTGTCCGGGGCTTCCAGGGCGAAGATGGAAACCTGGATTTCATCGCCCGGCCCGACGACGTAGTCCCCCGGGTCGGACATCTGCTGTCGGGCCACCTCGCTGGCGACCTTGGCGAAGAGGGCTTCCCGCTCCTCCGCCTCGACGCCGGTTTTTCCCTCCCGGCCGGTCCGGCCGCCGAAGGGGTTGCCCACGACGGGAGGTCTTAAGTCCTGGTGGCTGCAGCCGGTCCACGCGGCCAGGAACAGGGGCAGCAGCCATCGCTGAAGGCGCGACGCTCGGCGGGAATCCATTTGGGCTCCTTTAAGGACTCACCACGATGGGGCGCTCGACCTCTTCCCAGGTCTCATACCTCGCGGCGCCCTGCGTCAGGGTCGTGGCGAAAAGCAGGGAGGAGAGGTTGGCGAGGGAAATGGTGGCCAGCCCGCGCGGAATGATGACGATTACATCGTGCGGTTGCTGCAGGAGCGCGACATCGTGGGGCAACACTTCGAACTCCAGCTTGAGCCAGTCAAAGGTAAGGAAATAGCGCCCCGGTTCCAGGCGGGGGAGGGAGTAGAAGCCGAACTCATCGGTAGTGGTTTCATGGATGAATTCCCGCCGGTTAATATCGTAAACCCGGACCGGGATCTCGGCGGCCGGCGTCTCTCCATCCGCATAAAACACAAAACCCTGCACTTCCCCCGAGATGATTGGCGAAACGACATACTGGGGTTGGGCCTCGGCTTGGCCGGGCCATAGAAACGCCCCGATCAATGCAGACACCACACCGGCAAGAATAGTGCTTCGGATTCTCATTCTTACAAACACACCCATTATCAATAAACTCATAAATAGCGTATTTGTCAAATCAAAATGACCATCAAATAAATTAATGTAGAAGAAACTTGCAAAATCGTGAGAAGCCCATATTTTTTAGTGTTCTAGTATATATAAAGTGATGGGGGAAAATCCAAATAATTCAGTCTGGGCAAACTGTATCGTGGCAGGACTTCTGTTCCTTGCCACGGCAGCGCATGCCCAGGAGAAGACCGATCCCCCAGCCCTCCGGCCTGCGGACACCACCGGTCTCACTAACGTCGTTCATCGGGGTATCATCGTGCGAAAGGCTCCGATCCGCGGCAGGGTTTTCATCGCCGCGGAGAAAAGGAACGAGGACGAGACGCCCGCGGAGAAGGTCAAGGTCGAAGTCCGGGATAAAGACGGCAAAGAAACTTTGGAAAAAGCCGAGACCGACGAGCAGGGCTATTTTGACCTTCCCGAACTGAATCCTGAGGAATACCTGCTGATGGTGGGCGGGCTAACGATCAAGCTGATCGTGGAACCCGATCTTCCCGACCCCGGGGAGCTGCCCAAGGTCGTCATGTTTGTCCTGCCCCGTAAGATGGCGTATACCAAGCCGCGGTAATCACCCGCGGTCGCTTGATTGATGGATTCTCCGGTCACCCGTTTGTTTGTCGTCGGGCACGGATGTCGATGGCGGGGCCCATGCCCTCGGACCGGAGATTTAGAACCGGCCACGGATCCCGAACTGGACTCCCAGGCTTGTGAAGTCCAAATCTTCCTGCGTGATCGTCCAGTTCCCACGATCGGTGACTTTGAACGGATCAATATAGACGTAGTCTATGGCGAAGACGAACTGGACGTCATATCCCACGGCGACCAGGAGGCCGAGGTTGAATCCCCAACTGTCGCTGAAGTCCAGGGGCGCGCTGCCCGACCACTCGGGGGTCATGAAATACATCAATCCGATATGGGGCCCCGCTCCGATATTCTTTCTGAACTTGTACTGGAGCGAGGCGTCCGCGCCGAGATAAGGGGCGCGAAAACGGTCGGTCAGCAGGATGCCGACATCGCCCATGATGTCGAAGTAGGTTTGCAGGGCATCCAGTCCGATGCCCATGCGCAGGCTGGGAAAGGTGCTCAAGCCGCCGGCTTCTTCGATCACCAGCAGGTCTCCAGCCGGTCCTTCGGCCTTGAAACGCCCGGTATTGTTCCCCAGCAGGAGCGTCCCCGGTCGGGCATCGATGATGATGTCCATTTCGGCGGCGGAGACTGTGTTCGCGACAGGAAGTGCCATGATGCAGCCCAACAGACAAAGGACGATTTGCTTCTTCATGAATGGGTCCCCCGGTAACAGTTATGTGCGTTACTTTGCCTCGTCATCGTCAAAAGTCAAGCCTGCGATAAGCCTCTTCGTGTTTGGCCTGAATCTTTAGTGAACATGTAGGGCCGCCGCTTGCGGCGCGCCGATGCACGGCCCTTCGCAAGCGAAGGCCCTACAGGAATCGGATTCACCAAGGTCGGTCCCAATCCCAGCTTCGCTAAAGATTCGGGTGTTTGGGGTCACGGTGCCGATGTGGTAAATTTACACGAAAGCCATGACCAGAGTACATATCGTGGACACGGGAGCCGGGGGCTCTCGATCGAGGGAATGGCAGTTCCTGCTGGCCTGCTCGCCGTCGTGCCCCGCCCCGAATTGCGAAGAGCGGCTGGCGCCGGCTGGCGAAGTGGATCCCGCCCGCCTGCTGGCCATGGCGAAACGGGAGGGAGTCCTGGGCCTGATGCTGGATGCCGCGGGGCCCTGCTTCGAGGGCGAGCGCTGGGCTCCCTGGGCCCCTAAACTCCAGGCGTGGGCTGCCGCCGCCATGCTCCGCGCCGATCACCTGGCGCAGGAGGGCCGGCGCCTGGCCGCGTGGCTCGATACCCTTGGCCTGCCCGGCCTGTTCTTCAAGGGGCCCTGGTTTGCCGCGGAATACTACGGTCATGCGGCGGCGCGGTGGTCGTCGGACCTGGACCTGCTGATTCGCGAAGCGGATGGGCCGCGCCTTCATGACGCGTTGTTGAACGACGGCTTTGTGCCGAGGTTTGTGCTCGATGCCGGGCGGTGGTCCGCTTTTACCCGTTTCCAGTCCGCCATGACCTTCACCCATCCGCAGCGTCGCGTGCAGGTGGATGTTCACTGGCGCCTTTATGATCCGCCCTGGGCCTGGCGGCACGATCCCTGGGCCGGGGCGCGGAAGCGGGACGAGGCCGGGGTTCGGATGCTCACGTTCTCTCCGACGGACTATGCGATCTACATGGCGGCCCATGGCCTGAAGCACGGCTGGAGCCAGTTGATCCAGGTCTGGGATGCCGCGGCGACCCTGGCCCGTTTGCCGGAGTCCGGCTGGGAGGTCCTTGTCCGGACGGCGGCGACCTCGCGTAAGCGGAACGCTCTGGCGGCAACCCTGCGGCTGGTTCAGCGCTTAGCCGGGCTGTCTCTGCCGGCGGCGGCCCGCTCGATCCTGGAGTCGTCCGCTCCCCGGCGCCGCGCGGCGGCGCGGGCGCTCGCCCGGATCGAGGAACGTGGCGATGCCTTGCCGTTGCCGCCGGGTGAAGCGCGACGCTGGGACAAGACCAGCGGCGTGCGCGCGATCGCGGTGCCCCTGCTGGACAGCGTCTTCGACCG
>JAHJJH010000166.1 GCA_018823105.1 Verrucomicrobiota bacterium
CAGCTGCCGCCGCCGGAGCCATTGGTAGCGGTGTTGCCTTGAACCACGCAGTCCTCCATGAGGATTTCCCCATAGGCCGCCACGCCGCCCCCTTGGCCCAAGTAGTCCATGACTTCATTGCCGATGATCTGGCAATGTGCGATCGTCAGGGGCGCGACAACCGCCATCCCCCCTCCCACCTCGTCGGCGCGGTTGCCCGTAATCAGGCAGTTCTGTACGGCGGCCGGCGACCACGCCATGATTCCCCCACCGTATTCAGAGTAACCGTTCGTAATCGTGAATCCGTCCACGACGATGTTCGAGACTTCCAGGGAGAAGCAGGAACCCGTCTGCTGCCCGTCCACCACCGTGTTGCTCCAGCCGTTCAAGCCCTGCACGGTCATGCCCCGCTCGATCTCCACGGTCTGCGGCAGGTAATAGATGCCGTTCGTAACCAGGACCATGTCCCCCTCATCCGCCGTGTTCACGGCGTCCTGGATGTTTGTCGCGGCCGTGAACCAGTTCGTGAACGGCCACAGGTGCCCACCTTCAAGCGCTACGTAATGAATCGGCGAGTTCCCCGGATCGACCATGACGCGCGTGATCTCGACGCTATCGCCGGCCGTCGTCCCGAGGCCATTCGTGCCCCGCACCGTGATCGTGTTGATCCCGGGATCCAGCGGGATGTCGGCGATGCTCCACGGCGTCACGGCCGTGAACGTCCCGGCATCGCCGGTCAGGGCATTGGTCCATTGCACCTGGCCCACAACCTGGTCGTTGATCGTGCCGCCGATGGTGAGGGTGGTCACCGGGAAGCCCACATCCTCGTCGACATTCGTGATGTCCACGAAGGGCGTCCCGTACCCGTTGCGCACGATCCACACCACGTCGGTGGCGGCGGCACCCGAGCTGTTCGTGCCGATCACCGTGAAGTAGTTCGTGCCGTACGCCAGGCCGAGGCCCTGGTACCACGGCGAGGCCATGTACAGCCCGAACGTGGCGCTGCCCTCGGCATTGCTGTACACCATCATCAACGGGAGCTCGACCGCCGTGTTGTAAATACCCACGAAGTTATACCACGTTGTCGTTCCCGGCACCACCAGGTCCGCCGCCGGATCCGTGATGTCCACGATCGGCGTGTTCGTGTCCGAGCCGAACTCGTAGCAGCCCATGTCGTACTCGGCGGTCCCGCCGTAATCTCCGTCCAGGGGCCGGGGCACGTGATCAAGATCGTTGGTGACGGAGGGGCTCAGGTTCGTCCCCGTGTCGATGCACGGCGAGCCGTAGACCAGGTGGTAATCCCCGCCGCCCACGAAGTCCGGCGGTCCCACGATGTTGTTCGTCCCGGCGGGCAGCGGCGTGGAGCACGTGAACTGCGCGGTGACGTTGGTCAGGTTCTCGCCTATGAAGTTGTTGTACGCGATGCAGTTGACCAGCGTGCCGTACGACGCCCCGGCCCCGCTCACCGCCGTGTTGGCCGCCAGCGTGCAGTTGTACAGCGTCGCCGCCCGCGTCGCCCCGCCCGTCCCCGCCACGTTGCCCGTCAGCAGGCAGTTATACAGCGTCCCCGCGTAGGCCCCGCCGCCGCGGCCGTCCGCGACGTTGTCGGTCAGCCGGCACCACCGCAACGTGCTGTCGTAGGCGCCCGCTCCGCTCGTCGCCTGGTTGCCGGCCAGCACGCAGTTGCGCAGCGAGCCGCCGTACGCCCCGCCGCCGGTCTCCGCCTGGTTGTTGGTCAGCAGGCAGCTGTACATCGCACTCTCAAACGCTCCGCCGCCGATTTGCGCCGTGTTGCCGTCGTTCGTGCTGCTGTAAATCGTCCCGTAGTACGTGCCGCCGCCCCACCCGCCGTCGTTCCCGGCCACCCGGCAGCCGGTCAACGTGCTCTTGCTGGCCCCGCCCCCGTAGTTCGACGACACGTTGTTGACCAGCAGACAGGATTCCAGTGTGCTCTGGTGTGCCCCTCCGCCATAGTCGCCCGCCACGTTATTGCTTAACGTGCAAGACGTCAGCAACCCGACGTACGCCGCCCCGCCACCCGCGTAGCCGGCCGAGTTCCCCTCCAGCCGGCAGTCCACCAGCGTACCACCGTACGCGCCGCCGCCGACGTCGAATGCCTCGTTCCCGGAGAGCGTACAGGTATCCAGG
>JAHJJH010000167.1 GCA_018823105.1 Verrucomicrobiota bacterium
CACCTGCGGCGCCGCCGTCTCCCGAAACGGCGCCCGCCGTCGCCCCGGTCGCGGCGCCGGAGACCCCGGCGGCGGAACCGGCCACCGACGCCTCCGGGATCTCCGAGGAAGACCTGGCCCAGCTGGAAACGGACTACCGCGCGTCGCTGAAGGCCCGGCTGGATCAGCAGGAGCCGATGTACAGGACGGGGGATGTCGTTGAACTCCGCAAGGTCAACGGGGTCGTTATCCGGGGCACGCTGCAGGCCGTGAATCCCGACAGCGTGGTCGTCTTGCGGGAGGAGGGCGAGATTGCGGTGGTGCTGGCCGAACTGGACCGGAAGAGCCGCGTGCGCTGTGACCAGGAATTCCGTGCCATGTCCATCGAGTTCCTGGTCAAGAAAAACGTGCAATCGCTGAAGCCGCCCCCCGCCCCGTAACCGTCTTCGACAGGGCCTTGTTTTCCTGTCAACAACGGCGGCGGTTATGGGTATTTTCACACACGGGATTCCGGAAAGGATCTTTCGCATCGCGCGATGGCTGGTTCGAGTATGAAGGAAAAACGCAGTATTGGAGATCTCCAGGCCGACCGCGCCCGGGCGCGGCGTCCTTTTTCCCTGCCCGATCTCATGGCCTCCGCCGACGCGCCGCCGTTCCTCAAGTCGCTGGATCCCGACTTTGTCCAGAAACTGTTGCAGGGCGCGGCCTTGCCCTGGGGAGACGAGGGCCTCTACCCCGAAGCGGCGCGGCTGATCGCGGCGGTTCAACATTCGGAGGAGGGACAGCGCCTCTGCCTGGAAGCGGATATCCGCCAGATCCATGAACTCCAGGAAAAGGGCGAAGACCATCTGTTCCGGAGTCCGTTGGGCTGCGTGGAAGCGGTCTTTCCGGTCCGGCTGCGGGGGCTCGCGGTGCACTGCGTGTGGTCGGGTAAAATGCGCGACCGGCCCTTTTCCGAGGAGGAAAAAAAACTGGTCGCCGCCCTTTCGGGCCAGCCGCCTTCCGAAATGGAGGCGCTGGTCGCCGCGGTTCCCGTCCTGACCCGTTCCCAGATCGAACGCACCCTGGCCTTCTGCCGCCGGCTGCGCGACAGCCTCGAGCAGGCGCTGGATCTGCAATTGCGGGTGGCGGAGCTGACGCAGCAGTTGCTCCAGTCGGAGCGCACCCAGTCGGTGGGCACCCTCTCGGGCGGTGTGGCGCACCACTTCAACAACCTGCTCTCGGTGATCCTCGGCTACTCCTCCTTCGTGGTCAACCGGGAATCCCTTTCCCGGGAGGCCGCCGCCGCGCTGCACAAGATTGCCGAGGCCGCCCAGCGGGGCCGCCGGCTCACGGAGGAAATCCTGGCCTTCCTGGGCAGCGAAAGCGAGGAGGTCAAGCCGTGCGGCGTTCACGACACGCTGCGCCAGGTGTTGTCGTTGCTGGAATCCCAGACCGGGACGGCCATCCGGGTGCGCACGCGTCTGGAGGCGAAACGCGACATCGTGCTCTCCGTGCCCAGTTCGATTCACCAGATCGTGTTCAACCTGCTGACCCACGCGATCGACAGCATGCCCGGCGGCGGCTGGATGGAGGTGAGCACGTCGAATATGAAGATCGAAGACGAGGTCGGGGCGCGCGAGTTTCTTCAGCTGGATGTGGTGGACCTGGTGGACCCGGGGCTGGCGGGGCCGCGGGCCGCCCCGGCCGGTGGGGCGCGCAAAAGCCTGAAGCTCTCCAGCGCCTACGGCATGGTCGGACGGCTGGAAGGCTCCATGGTGATCAGCGAAGAGGGCGAGGCCGGAAGCCGGGTGCGCGTGCTGTTGCCCGTCATCGTCCCCGGCAGGGCGCCCCCGGCGGAAACGAAAACTGCCCGCCGCCTGACGCCCCGCCTGATCTGGGTGGTGGATGACGACCCGATCTTCCGGGAGATGTGCCGCCAGGTCCTTTCGGACAGCGGCCATACCGTAAAGGAGCTGGACAGCGGGCCGGTGTTCCGGGAACGGTGGCGGGAAGAAGGACCGCGCCCCGATCTCATCATCCTGGATTTCAGCATGCCGGAATGCAATGGCCTCCAGCTGTGCGAGTGGCTCAAGGCGGAGGGGGCGACCGTGCCGGTGATCCTGGTCAGCGGCTTCGCGGCCACCCAGCCGGATATCCGCAAGGCCCTGCGCCTGAAGCGGACCTATTTTCTCCAGAAGCCCTTCTCGTTCCGCGAGATGATAGACGTGGTCACCGTAGCGCTGGGCGAGACGCTGATCGGCGAATGAGGTTGTTGTAGCCCCGAGCGTAAGCGAGGGGTCGCCGCTCGCTCACGCTCGCAGCTACGGAAAAACGGGCGGCGCTTTCGCGCCGCCCGCCTTGCTTTTCTGTATTGTTACGAATCAGAACTCGAACCGCACGGCCCCGCCCAGGATGACCGTGTCGGTGTCGATATCAATGTCGCCCCACTCCGTGAACTGGTAGCGGCCGTAGATGTCGAGGTGCAGGGCCTCGGGAATGACCTCCAGGTCCACGCCGATGCGCAGGACGTAGAACGGGTCATCCGCCCACTCCTCCGCGTAGTAGATGCCGATGCCGAGCCCCGCATAGATGGCCCCGCCGACGATGGCGAAGGCCTGGGGCCCGTAGGCCGTATCCCCCACGCCCAGGAGGCCGTCGGGGAAGATCTCCACGTCGGCCTCAAGGCGGAACATTTCCGCGGGGCAGTACTGGTAGGACACCAGCCAGGAGATGCCGTCCTCGTCGAACTCATCGGTCACGTCTTTCACGGCGCGCCAGTAGTTGACGCCGCCACCGAGCCGGTTATCCCCCGCCCCGGCCTGCAGGGCCGCGCCGGAGACAAAAACCAAAGCCAA
>JAHJJH010000168.1 GCA_018823105.1 Verrucomicrobiota bacterium
CAGCGGCGCGACCGTCAGTCGATAGATGTTCGGGCCTTTGGGCGTTACCGATACGGAAAGATCCTGGAACGTGGCGCGCATCGTGTCGGCACACACCGGGCTGATCCCCGGCCCGCCGGCCAGCAGCCACAGCGCCGCGGCTACTTTTCCAATGTTTGGAAAAATCAGGGACATACATTTCCAATGTTTGGAAAAAATCACGGCCATTTTTCCAAACATTGGAAAAAATACGAGCTTAGTCTTCCAAACATTGGAAAACCGGCATGAAGGATACGGAAGGGGTGGGATTCGAACCCACGGAGCACCTTTTGAGCGCTCTCCCGATTTCGAGTCGGGTGCCTTTAACCACTCAGCCACCCTTCCGTCCGAAGCGGTCTGTCCGTGTCTTTTTTTAAGTCGCATATCAGACCCCTGTTGTCAATTGCCGCCCGATTGGATATACTCCGCTCGGAAACAAGGGCCATGCCTACGGTCATCCAGCGGGCGATGCTTGCCGTTGTACTGTGCGCCTTCCCGGCTCGCCTGGCCTCGGGCCAGGAGATCCGGCTGGCCAACGGGGTGGCCGTGCAGGGAACGCTCCTCCAAGTCAAACCCGAGGGCCTGGAAATCAACACGCCCACCGGACCGCGGGTGTTGACGTGGGAGACCCTCTCCGCGGGCACGCGCTTCCGCCACCAGGAATCCTTCCGCCTGACCTACTCGAACCTTTTGGCCGGGGCCTCTCCCGCCGAACGCACGGCCGCGTTCGAGGCCAAGAAGGCCGAACCCGAGCCCGAACCCCTTCCCAAGCCCAAGAAGTCCAAGCGCAAGCGCAAGTCGGAATAGTGCAAGCCCCCTCGCGCGCGCCTTCTACAAGGCTCCTGCGGCAAGAATCAGGGATAGAGTTCCAGCAAGGCGGGCGTGATATCGGTCAAACTGCGCACTTTCCTCCGTAACTCCGCCGCGCCTGCGCCCAAGGCGACGAAAGGAACGGGATTCTCCGTGTGCCCATGAGTGGAAGAGTCCTCGATATTCCCGTGGTCGCTGGTCAGGATGAACAGGCGGCCGTCTTCGCACGGGAATGGAAGCAAGACGCCCAGGAACTCGTCCAATTCGCCCAGCACGCGGCGGATGACTTGCGTGTCGCCCCCATGCCCGGCCCGATCGGTCTGGAAGTATTCGAACAGGGTGAAGTCGTGCTCCCCGGCGAGGGCGGCCAGGTGCCGTCCCGCTTCGGCGGGCGTGACCAGGGGCCCGGCAAAGCCCCGCTCGCGAAGCGTCCGGCGGGTCAGGTCGTGATAAACGGCCTCCTGGCGCAGCAGCGCGGCCGTGTCCCGGACCGTTCCCAGGCCATGCAGGGCCGCCACGGTGGTCACGGACTGGTGCCGACGCGCCCGAACCTCATCGACATCGTCGGTGAAGTAGGCGTTGGCGAACGTCGCGCGGTAGCCGCGCGCCACCAGCGTGGAGAACAGGTTCATTTCGCGCACCAGTTCCTTGAGGCGGGGGCCGGGCAATCCCTCGATATGCCGGCCCATGACCGCGGGCGCATTGACACCCGTCAACAGCGCGGCCTGTCCGGTGGCGCTTTGAGGCAACCCCGGCACGCCGAGTTGAGCATCGATCGGGACCGCCTCCTCGCGCAAGAGCCGGGCCAGGTGGGGGCAGGCTCCGCTATACAGCGGGTTGTGCTCTCCGTCCACGGGGCCCAGCCCCAGGCCATCTACGAAGAGCAGGAGGGTTTGGATTGACGCCTTCACCAAGGCCAATGTAGCACAAAGCGGTCAGCAATTCCGCCGGCGGAGCGGCGGAACTACAGGCAGGCACGGATCAGAAGACGGGCATATTGGGCAAGGTGGCCGGCAGCGCGTACTGAACCGGGGGGACCAGGCTCCGGAACTCGGCGTTGTTACGCACGGAATCGAAGCGGCGGTCTTTCCGAACGGCGTCGCGGACCGGTTCGCCGCCCGCAGCGATCGCCTGTCGCAGGGACTCCAGCGCGGGACCGGTCTGCTGCAGGGCCAGTTGAACGGCGGCAAGGTCCATCCAGACGGTAGGCTTCGAGGGGTCGCGGCTGACGTAGCGCTGCAGGGCCACGGCCAGCAGGTCCGCCCGGCGCGCCTCGGCATAGAGCTTGGCGATCTCCAGGTAGAATTCCGGCGGGAGGCTGCTGTCGTTGAGCAGTTGCATGGTCAAGCCCGCGAACTGCTGCTCCATGTTCAGCCGGCGATAGAGCTGCGCCAGTTCCAGGGCGGCCTGCAGATCGCCTTTCCCCTGCGAGAAGACGGTTTCGAGTTCGTTCCGGCGGGTATCGGCCTTGTCCGTTTCGCTGATCTGCTTGAGGAAGTCGCGGAGCCTGTCGTTGCCCTTGTCTTTTTCGAGGAATTTCTCGATCAATTCTCGCGCCTCGGAGAACCGCCGCTGCTGCATCAGGATGTCCGCCAGCCGGTAATTGGCCTCGGGGCTCAAGTCGTACAGATCGATGGACTGGCGGAAGGCGTACTCGGCCTCGTCGAACTGCCGGCGGAAGGCATACAGGCCGGCGATGGCGCTGCGGAGCTTGGAAAAAGTCTTCCGGGCCACGATGTCGCGGTCGAACTTGGGATTGCCCATCAGGCGGGCGGTGTACCAGCCCCAGAAGTCATGGTCGTTTTTAACGATGTCGGCCGGCAGCGCGTTCAGCGGCTCGGCGTTGATTTTCATGATGAGGCCGTGGGGCGTCAGGTAGGGGTACATCCACGGGATGACGTAGCTTTCCTCGACGTAGAACTCATGCCTGTGTTTGTTCTCCTCGAAGATCATCTGCGCCAGGATGCCGTTGATCATCATGACTCCGCCCACGCCCTGCACGCTGACGCGTCCGTTCTCGACCTTCACGTCGGCGCCGGCGGGGACGCGGCCGGCCTGGACGTCCTCCACGTACTTCTGGAAGGCCAGGTTGCTGTCCTGCTGCGACGGGATCCAGATCGTGTCGCCGTAGAGGTCGCGCATGACGTTCATGTAGGTGTTGTCGGCCAGCGCGTTCTGCGTGATGAGATAGACATCGCTCCGGCACTTGGCGGAATAGATCATGTACGTGGGCACGAAGCGGCCGGGATCGGTGCCGCCGAAGAAGATGGCGTTGGTGCCCATCTCGGGAGGGTAGTCGGGGGTGGGGTAGTCCTTCCAGATCCGCTCGAACTCCTCCGGCGGGCGTTTGAAGGCCAGGTCGTCGCGGATCCCGTTGACGCCGCGCAACTGCCAGTGGCCGAACTGCCAGCCGAAGTCGTGGCCGTGCTGCTCGGCGCCGCCGAGGATCAGGAGCTGGTTGTCGTCGTAGCCGTTCTGGTACACGAGCACGAGGGGCAGGAGCACGGCGAAGACGGGACCGAGAAAGCGCGCGACGCCCAGACCTCCCAGGACCGTCTCCAGCCAGGCCAGGCCGAAGATCAGGCCGTAACCGAGCCAGATGGCGTACACGGCGTGGGACTGGATGAACTGCACGCGCCCGATGAACAGTGTCTGGATGTCCAGCGCGGGATTCTGGAAGATCACGAGGACGATGCTGACGGAGAAGAACAAGACGAGGGCCGTGACGAGCCAGGTGCGGGCGCGCCGGTCGAGCTTGAGGAAGAACACGAACGGCAGGAGCGCGAGCAGGGAGATGGGCGTCGAGAACTGCTCGCGCAGGTCGGTGATATACGAAGCAATTTGTTCCAGAAATTTCGTGCTGAAGATATCCGTCGGCGTGATGCGCTCGTACTGGCCGCGGGTGAGGGCGTGCTTGAAGCCCTCCCACGTCCGCGGGTAGCCCCAGTTCATGGGCGGGTTCTGCTCCGAGGCGAACGGCATGTAGGCGTAGAAGGAAAGCCCCACGCCGACGAGCGCGACGATGAACAGCACGCGTTTCCACTCGGTCATGATCTGGCGCTGGATGAAAAACAGGCCCAGGGGCGCGAAGAGGAACAGCAGGGCGAGGGTCAGCGTGAGATGCTTGTCGCGCAGGACCTCGGCCGGGGCATTCGGCTCGGGATTCATGCCGTACGCCTTCACGAAAAGATAAACGGAGATGCTCAAAAACAGCCCGACCAGGCAGTCGCGGAAGAGGGGCCTATCGCGGAACCAGAGGGCGGCCATCAGGCCGAGCATCATGAAGAGCAGCGTCTGGTGGTTGGTCAGGCCCAGCCCGAAAAGGAAGGCCGTGAGGTAGAGGGTGTGATCTTCCTTCGGCCGGCACATCCAGCGATACATCAGCAGGAGGATGACCGTCTGGAACAGCGCATTGAGGCTGTACACCTCGACGATGACGGACTGCGACCACATGACGGGGCTGAAGGCCAGCAGGAGCCCGCTGGACACGCCGGCCGCCCAACAGAGGACGGTTTCCGTGCGATAGCCCAGCACCTCCGTGGCCCTACGCCAGGTGCGGATGATGTCGCTGCCGGACCGGCTGACGAGCATGGCCACCAGGGCGCAGGCCAGGGCACCGGCCACGGCGGAGAACAGGCCCACGCTCCAAGCGGGATTGGGATAGCCGTAATACTTGACGAAATGGAACACCCACTGGAAAAACCAGGTCAGCAGCGCCCAGATGGGATAGCCGGGCGGATGCGGCACGCCCAGGTAATCGGAGGCCACGGCCAGCTCCCCGGAATCTTCGAGGGTTACCGTGGGGGCCAGGGTATAGACATAGACCCCCAGCGTGATCAGCAGGACCGTCCAGAAGGCGCTCCAGTCCGCCCGGCGGAAGAAACGGCCCTGCTGCTGATCCAGGAAATCAGGCCGCGACTGGTCCGACGCCGCCCCGGCGCGATCCCTGGTGCCCGGCTGGTTTGATATCACGGCGGTCACGTCATCCTGTTCCAAGTGAAAATCGCCGGAAAACTTATGTTTTTTTCCACCCACGCGTCAAGCTCCGTCATGGTTGGACCGCCGGGCGGGCAAAAACGTTGCCTGGTCCTGAAAAAAATCCGCGGCGCGACCGGTCAACCGCGGGGCGTGATCGCCATCTGGGGATACAAGTCGTGAACGAAATTTTTGATCTGCTCCAGGTATTCCTCGGATCCGGCCTGCCGCATGCCGTTGACGGCGATGTACGCCCAGCGATGGGACACGTTGTGGAAAATGCGATCCGTGGCCATCCAGATCATGCGCTGGACGTGGTAGGGCGTTTCGCGGCCCTTGCCGACAAACCAATAGGCATAGTAATGGAGGACTTCGCGCGGTTGCCCGTCCGGCATCTGGTAGCGACTGAGCATATTGAGGACCATGATGTCGAGAGGCTCCCGATGCTCCAGGGGCACTTCCAGCACGCTGCTGCGGACGATTTCGTTCCCCTGCCCCACCAGGCAGACCTGGGGGCGGTGGATGCTGGCCCGCTCCTTGCCACTCATGACAATGGACACGAACACGACCTGGCCCAGGGGATCGGCGTATTTCTTCTTCAGGATGATGGTGTCGTCGGGGAGGAGGGTTTTCTCCCCGAGGGTCATGGACCCCAGCGGGCTGCCGCACAGCGGGCACACATCGAGATTCTTGAGGGCGCTGCGCACGAACTCCTTGCCGCACGTCGGCCCCTGGCAAAACCGGATTTCCTCGCCGCGCCATTCGCCCACCTGGTCCGGGAGCGCGACCACAATGCCGGCCTCGTCGCTGATGTTGACGTTGACCGTCAACGCCAGCGCCAGCGAGGTCAGCACAAAAAGGCCGATCAGGACGATGTAGGGCTTAAGAGCGCGTTTTTCCATCGGAACCAGACCTCTTTCGGATCGCTGTTCAGGAGGCTCCCCAGAAGAATCATCAGGCCCAGGGACACCGGGAAAAAAATGAAGCCGGAATAATCGTGATAGAGGCCCACGGCGATCTCCTGGCCGAAAGCCTCGGCCATCAGGGCAATGGTCATGACGCGGGCGATATTTCCGATAATGGCCAGGGGAATCGAGGCGGCGAACAGGAGCCACTTCTTGATCATGTTTTTTTGCGTCAGGTAGGCGTAGACCGCGGTCAAGGCCGTCAGCGCGATGATGGATCGCAACCCGCTGCAGGGGTCCGCGACGTCCAGTTGGAAGCCGCCTTCCGCGAGCGAGTAGATGGCGGAGCCGGAGCGGCGCACGGCGATACCGATGCCGTTGAGGAAATGGGTGGACACCACCGTCACCATCAGGCGCAAGGGAAAAGTCAGGCTGTCGAGGAAGTTCAAGGGGATGCAGAACACGAGGAAGGCGGCGGGGAAGACCAAATGCCTGGCCACCTGCCAGCCATAGAGATAGAACGGAACGCCCCAGAGAAGCCCGATCAGGGCAAAGAGGGACAAGCGCACCTGCTGGGCCTTGGCGCCCACCCAGTGCATCAGCAGGGCGCCCACCACCACCGCCAGCCCCCCCCCGCTGACCCGGCGCGGGGCCGACAGGATCTCCTTCCGGCGATGCCACACAGCCCACAGGCTGACCCAGGGAATCAGCCAGCCGTGCGAATTATCCCCGTTGGCATCCTGCCAGCGCCCCACCATCCAGAGGATGGTGGACCGGCTGAAGCGGCGGATTTCGACCGTGTTGCCCTGCAGGTGAAACAGGCAGAAGGTCAGGCCGACCAGGACGGCCGCCAGCGCCAACTTGATCAGCAGGTCCGGAGTCAGCACGGCCAGGCGCCAGCGTTCGCTCCAGATCTGCGCGGATGTGTCGGTCGAGGACATCTTCAGTATGCCGCTTCGACTGCAACGTACCTTGTTTCGTTCACCGGGTCAATGACCGGCCGTACTTCAGTTTCCATAACCGCCGCCATACGAAGAACCTCCTGTTCATGCCAAGACCCCCGTGGCCCATTGCCCCCGTCCCCCGCGTTGTCCTCTCCCGTCAATTCGGCCCGCCAATGAGGGGGCCCGATCCGCCCTTGAAACCGGGCCCATTCCTGCGCAGGATACCTATGTATTCGGGATTCCATTCCCGCCCGGTTGACCTGGCAATGAGATGATATGGACGTTTCTGTAATACTGACCTAACCGGTGTAATTCCAGGTGTTCCATGTGCCACATCTGGATGCATCCGACCCACCCGGCGAAGGAGGTCACGCTGGAAACCCTCAAGAAACTGCTGGCCGGAATTGACTATTTGAACCTGACGGGCGGGGAACCGACGCTGCGCAAGGATCTCGCGGAAATCGTGGACCTCCTTTATCCGAAGGCGCGCATGCTCGAAATCAGCACCAACGGACTTGATCTGGACAAACTGGAACCGATCATCCGGAAATACCCTTGCATCAAAATCCGGATCAGCATGGAGGGTGGTGAGGCCGTGAACGATGCCATCCGCGGGGAGCCCGGCGGTTTCGCAAAGAAAAAAGAGACCATGCGCCGATTGATGGCCGCCGGGGGCAAGGACCTGGGATTCGCGACCACCATCCAGGACGAGAACGCTGACGAACTGGTGCCGATGTTTCGGCTATGCACCGATTGGGGCATCGAGCTGGCGACCTCCTCGCTGCACAACGGATTCCGGTTTCACAAAAGCTTTTTTTTATCAGTTGTGCACAAGAGCGAACAAGGTGAAGAACGCGGGATCGATCCACGACCATCTGTAACAGAGCCGGATCCGGACGGCATCCCGGCCCGCTCATACAAAGAGACATAGATTCCGGCAATAACACGCCAATCGAACCGCAAAGCGCACGTCGCCAGCAATGCCTCCGCGACCGGTCCGACCCGTGCCTCAGAGAGCGCGAGATGCAGCACTCGCCGGAGATCGGCCGAATCCCCGGAACGGAAAAGATACGGATAATCCCGCCCCACGACGTCCAGGTTTTCCTCGATGTCCGAGCAGACCACCGGCCGCCGGCAGGAAATGACCTCCAGCAACATCATCGACATGGCCTCCTGCTCGGACGGGAACACGAACACCTTGCAATTCCGTATCACCTCGGCAAGCACGGCCATCGACAACAACTCCTGTTTCACGACCGTCATCGGCGATCGTCGGCAGGCCTCCAGCATCCGGCTTGAATACTCCGCATCATGAGAGAAATCGCCGACCACCAGGAGCTTCTCCGCAAAGTATCCGTCGATGTATGCATCCAGAAGATGGTGCAGGCCCTTGATCGACTCCAGCCGGCCGCACGCGAACAGGATATAATCTCCGGGCTTGAGCCCCTGAGCGTTAAAATCAAACGGCGCGCCTCGTATGTCCGGCGGCATCATCTCCATCCCGTTGGGAACGTGATGGAACTTCCGCACGGCCGCCGGCGGAAGGGACCGGATTTTGGATCCGGCAACGCTTGTAAGCACATGACAGTATCGAACGAACGATCGCTCCGACAGCCTAAGATAGGTTCGAGCGAATCCCCCCCATTTTTTCAATGTATAAGGGTCTCCGTGGAACGTCCCCACGATTTTCAAACCCGGCTTGAGTCGCAGGAGCAGACAGAACAAACCCAAATCGGAATGATGCACATGCGCAACGTCATAACGGCCGATCCACAGACAATGCAGGGCACAAAGGAGGAAAAAAACGAACGGCCGGAGGTGCTTGCCGCGGGGTGCCGGCAGGAGCACATAGCGGATATGCGGTCCCAGTTCGGGAGGCTTCGTGTCCGGGTCCTTCAACAAATAGACCGTGAACTGATGGCCGGACGGATAGTGTTGCAGCAGCCGCTCCACCACCCGGTCCGCACCGGCAAACGCGGGCAATTTCTTGATCCCCAGAATCGCTATGTTCATGTTGGGTCGTCGGAAACCTATTGCGTTTCCGCCCCGAACACAAGCATTCCGGGAGGCGGGACCGGGGCCGACGGGAGCCGTCTGCGGGAACAAACGAGAGGACTTCATCCCGTCCAGAATCCGAAGATGAGCCAGCAGCTTGTTCCAGACCGCCCACAATCCGATCTTGGGAAGGCTGGCACGAATGCCCGAGCGAGCGGTACAGACCTCCCAGCAGGCATCACAGGACTGAACCACCGGCAGCAGCTTCCGGGTGGTTGGGCTCGACAAGATGGAATCCAGCGTGTCTTTGCCCAGATTGCCCGCGGATAGAAGCAGAGGATGGCAGGAGTACACCGTCCTTGCCTGGTTGATCATGAAGCTGCCCGTGAAGGCATCGCATGGGATCGCACGTTTGCCGGTCTTCATGCATCTGAGCATCGTGTACAGGAAAAACGCGCAGGTCCACCCACGGGGTCCAGCCTCGCAGCAGGTCCTCGATGATCGGGTTCAGGTAGGGATACACCTTTTCCGCGCTGAGCAAGGGGCATCCACATTGAGAAACTTGGAACTCTGGGCAACACCGATCGAGAGCCCCGCCCGCTTCTTCTTGGTGTGGGCGTATACGGCCGGGAGTTCGCTGACGTTGTCGGCCGAGATTGTGAAACCGAAATTCCGTTTTTTCAGGCCGATCTCGCCCAGGCGGTCGAAGGTGGCATTCACCTTCTCCCGCGCACCGGGGATTCCCCGCCCACGGTCATGCATGTCCTCCACCCCGTCCAGGGACAGCGTTACCTGGGTGTTGTCGTGAAATCGCGACACCTCCTGTACGGCCTTCACAATCGAATCCGTGCGAAATCCGTTGCTGGAGAAGATGATCTTGGCCGCCGGGTTGTTTTCGTGCACTACCCGGACCAGGTCGACGAGATTGGCATGGAGAAACGGCTCTCCGCCGGCAAAACTAACGGAGGCGACCGGCTTGACGGACCGAAGAGCCTCCGCAGGGAAAAACGAATCCGGCCGCTCCTGGTTCTTCCCGATGTTGCACATGACGAACCGGGCGTCACAGACATCTGTCACATTGCTCAGAATATCATAACCGCGAACTGGCTTTTCATGGCGTACGGTGCGTGCAGACCCCCTCCCTGTCAACGTCCCGGTTCGGCGGTCAATCCGGCCAAACGACATCCCCGCCGGCGGCCAATTTCAGTTTGCTTTTCGCAATCCACGAAACGACTTTCCAGGGCCGCCGACGCATATCGATCCGGGACGTTCCGATAAACGCGCACTCCAATCGACATTGCCCGACTCGCCGACGGACCTCCACGGCCTGCGGGCTGTTCCAGATCTCGTCGAAGTTCTGGGTCTTCAGGTTCCCCATGATCCAGGGCTCGACGGTCCCGTTGCAGGGCAGAACATTCCCGTAGGGATCCACGAAGAACAGATCCCGGCCCGCCGGGCATCCGCGCAGCAAATTGCTCTTCCCCTGCAGGTGCTGAAGGATGTTGAGGTTGAAATACGCCCTGAGCCAATCCTTCACGCGCAGCTTGACGCCGGGACGGCGGGATCGAAGCAGGGCCCGGATGAATTGCTTTTCCGTCTCCACCGCCAGCGGCACGTTGTGGATCTGGTTCTCGGTCGTGCAGAAAAACCACGAGTTGTGCATCGTGGAGTTTCCGAACTCGACACCCAGATATGTGCACAGCTCGTAGAGCGAGAGGAGGTCCGTCGCGTTCCCGTCGTGGATCACCACGCTGAATCCGATGTTCTTCGCCCTCGTCTTCTTCAGCTCCAGCATGGTCCGAAGCGCATGGTCAAACCCGTCCTTCGTCCCCCGCCACTTGTCGTTCAGCGCCGGCAATCCTTCCACGCTGACCCGAACCATGATATCCGGATATTTATCCGCCACGCGAACCACTCGTTCGGTGAAGTATCCGTTGGTGCTGAGCTCGACCAGCTTGGCTTTCTTCCGGAGAACCCGGACCAGTTCCTCGATGTCGTCGCGAATCGTGGGCTCGCCGCCGGTCAGGTTGATGCGGTCCAGGAAGTTGTCGGGGATCTTGTCCAGGATGTCGGGGGTGATCTCCTCGGACTTCCGGGTGGGATGCTCCCAGATCTTGCACATCTGGCATTTTGCGTTGCAGCGATAGGTTACAATGGCACAGCCCGTCATTTGTCCTGATCTCCACGCCACGAACACAAGCGGGATCGATTGCCGACCGCCTGCGGTGGTCTTCCGCGAATGTCTTCAGATCGCGGCCTGCCGGGCGAAACGGTCCGAACCCGACCACGGCCCCATGTTGTCCGCAGGGTGTCAAAAAGACCCGGCGGTGTCCAGCGCCATTCGGAAACATGCGATCGAGGGGCTGCGCCGTCCGACTTCATGCCGCCGCAACTTTCCGGTGCGGCGGCAGGCGAACGGATTACCGCCCAGCCGCTTGTCGGAAGACCTCTCCGTATTGTCGTGCGGCGTGCTCCCAGGAAAACAGCCGGCAACGCTCCCGCCCTTTTCGTATCAGATCCTCCCGCAGCGCGGGGGTGCGATCCAACCGGACCATGGCCTCCTCGAGACGCTCCGCATTGCCGCTCGGAAAAACCAGGGCCGCGCCGCCGGCCACCTCGGGCAGCGAGCCGGCATCCGAACAAATTACCGGAACGCCCCGGGTCATGGCTTCGAGTATGGGAAACCCGAAACCCTCAATCCGCGAGGGCATAATCATCGCCCGGCTGACCCGGTAGAGCGCCTCGATACAGGCATCGCTCACCCGGCCCGGCCAGATGGCGTAGCCATCCAAACCCAGCGCGGCGATATCCCGCATGACGGTGTCATGGAACTCCCCCTGGGGCCCCGGCATGATGAGCGGCAACGGCTCAGCCGACTGGCGGCGATATCCGGCATAGGCTTTGAGGAGAATGTCCCGGCCTTTGCCCCAGTAATCCGTCCGGGCGGGCGAGAAAAGAATCGGGCCGGTTTTCAGGCCGATTTCTTTTTCGATCACTCCGGCCGGGTCGTCCATCGGGGCGGGAGGCGGAAACGGGGACGGACCCGGATAGATGACCGAGGCCTGCTTCACGCGCGGGAAGAGTGTGATGAGATTATCCACCGTCGTCCGCGAGATGCCCGTGAAAGCCACCCCCCTGCGGATTGATCGGGGCGTGGCCAAATATTTGCGATATACCGTGCGCTTGAAATCATACTGGTCCTTGACGAGGAAGGTCCCCATGTCAAGAAAGGTGATCACGGACGGCACGTTCCAGCGGCCCGGAAAATGGGCGCTGCCGCTGGGAATCCAGAAGACATCGAAACGCCGGCGGCCAACAACGCGGAACGAAAGGAACTCCAGCCAGAACGCCTTCTTGAACTGGTTGTCCAGCCAGGGAATATATTCCAACTCCGCGGTTGGAAGGACGTTCCGGAGCACGGCCTCGGCCTGGCTGTTGCAAAAGACGGTCAGTCGCCAGTCCGGAAACTGCCCCACGAGGGCCTGAAGCGTCTTTTCGATGAACATCTCGGCGCCCGCCCGCCGCCCATACAACGTATAGATTGTCGCCACTCGCATTCCGCGCCCATACGCCAAGTCGCGCGACGTAACAAGACATTTTCTTCCTACCCATCTTTCTTCCCACCCATCTCGCGCCGAATACGAAGGGCGTTCGCAGTTGCGAAGGGCGGAGCCGGCAGGCTTTTCTCGAGGCGCTGCGCGTGGATGTTCCCTCCTTCACGCCCTGCCTGATCCTCGATCCCCTCGGCGAGGGCGAGGGCTCATCAATCCCGCGCCGCTTCCCCGAGACGACCCGGTCTCCGCCGCCGATGCATTGCTTCCTTACGCCTGACGCTTCACGGGGAGGGATACGATGTCAGGGTGGCAGGCAGATTGGCGTTCCAGTTCGCGTAAAACCAGCAATCCGCCAATTCCGCCGCCGCGGCGAGCGCGTTGTCGCCCGAACCAACCTTGGCGTTGTTGTAGGGCCACATTTCGATCGGCGACCAGTCCGCGGGCTCCATATTCGTGGGATTGTCCGGGGCGGCGACCGACCGAGCCCCGGCAGACCATTACAGATACGAACGATTCGAGTGCGCGGATTCAAATAAGCATTGCATGGATCGTTTCAACTGGCATACAATAACCAATCGGTACGTCAAGTTATATGCGCCATGGGCGCGGGCCGGACAAGGCCACGGGAACTGCTGCAGATAAATCGACCGGTTTGTATGCTGTCGTTTATTAAAAGCTATCCGCCGTACAAGTGGTTGCTGGCGTTTGCCGATCTTGTGATCCTCAACCTTTCTTTTGCAATCGCGCTACGGCTGCGCTTCATGCCGGACATTGACATCATCAACTTCAGCAAAGGGCGCGTCGCCAGCGAGGTCTTCATTTTCGCCGCCTACTCGCTTCTGTGGATCCTGGTCTTCCAATGGCTGGACCTGTACAAGCGACAGTACATCTTCTCCAAGGCCCGGCAGGCGGTGGCGATCCTGCGGGGAGAGATTTACGGTCTTATCGGCATTGTCCTGATCCAATTCTTCCTCAAGCCGTTCGATCTTTCCTTGGAAAGCCGGTTGATGTTCCTGTACTTCATGGTGATTTCCTTCGTACTGCTGTTGTCGTACCGGCTGGGCGTGGTCCGCTCGATTTTCCGGTCGGAACTGATACGAACGATCATCGAGGAGCGGGCGTTGATCGTCGGCTCCGGGCCCGAGGGCCGGCTGCTCGCCGCGCAGTTGCTGGAAGACGGGGGCCTGGACGTGAAGCTGGCGGGCTTTATCTCCGAGGATGAACCGGTCGGCGAAACCGTTTTTGGAGGGTACGCGGTGCTGGGCGACTACCGGGATTTTGAGCGCGTCATCGCCGAGCAGAAAGTGAACTCGGTATATATCGCCGAACGCATCCCCGTACAGGAACTCCTCCGCCTCGCAGAGGAAATCAACCGGCATGCCGTGCAGGTCCACGCCAGCATAAAGGACCTATCCATCCTGACCCAGAAGGTTTCCATGGATTTTATCGGCAGCGAGCCGATGATCCGGATGGGATCCGGTCACCGGATGGTCCTCTTCCGCGTCATCAAGCGGATCACGGACATCATAGGCGCGCTGATCGGTGTGCTGCTGCTGTCGCCCGTGATGGTCTACATTGGCTGGAGAGTCAAACGGTCATCCCCGGGGCCGGTTATTTTCAGCCAGACGCGCATCGGCAAAAGGGGGAAGCCGTTCAAGTTCTATAAATTCCGGTCCATGACGATCGGCAGCGACCAGGATCCCGCCCGGGAGCAGGAAATGGCCCGCCACATCGCCAGCGCCAAACCCGCGGAAGCGCCGCCGCTCAGCAAAGTGGTGAATGAAAGCCGCCTGACCGATCTCGGGAGGATCATCCGGCGCTACAGCCTCGACGAACTGCCACAGCTGTTCAACGTCCTCAAGGGCGACATGAGCCTGGTCGGCCCCCGCCCCTGCCTGCCCTACGAGTGGGAGGCCTACCACGACTGGCATCGGAAACGGCTCGACGCCACCCCGGGGTGCACCGGCCTGTGGCAGGTCAGCGGGCGGAGCGAAACCAGCTTTGATAACATGGTGATTTTGGATTTGTATTATATAGAAAACATGTCACCTTGGCTCGATTTGCAGATTTTATTGAAGACGATTCCCGTCATCCTCACGGGAAAGGGCGGCGGATAACAGGAGTGAAACGATGCAATTAGGAGTCGTGGGCCTGGGATACTGGGGACCCAATTTGGTGCGGAACGCCCTGGAGAATCCGCGCTATGAGGACGTTTGGGTCTGGGACCGCGATCCCCAGCGTGTGCAATTGATCCGGCGGCAGTATCGCGCGGTGCGCGTGGCTTCCGATTTCGACGAGATGCTCCGGAACGACGCCATCAACGCCATCGCGGTGGCCACCCCGGTCTCCACGCATTTTGAGCTCGGCTGTAGCGTGCTGAACGCGGGCAAGGCCCTTCTCATGGAAAAGCCCTTCACCGCCACCGTCCGGGAGGCCCGCGCGCTGCGGGACCTGGCCGAGAAAAAAAATGGCAAGCTCCTGATCGATCACACTTTTATCTACACCAGCGCCGTGCAGAAGATCAAGGAACTGCGCCGGAAGGGCGACCTCGGGGAGATCTATTACTATGACTCGGTCCGGGTGAACCTCGGGCTGTTCCAGCATGACGCCAACGTGATTTCCGATCTCGCGCCCCACGACCTCGCCATCATGGATTACCTGCTGGAGCAAAGCCCCACCAGTATTTCCGCGGTCGGCGTGGCGCACATCGACCGCCGCTTTGAAAACATCGCGTACCTGCACCTGGACTTCGACAACGGGTTGGTCGCCCATTTCCACCTGAACTGGCTGTCGCCCGTCAAAATCCGGCAGACATTGATCGGGGGCAGCAAGAAAATGCTCGTGTATGACGACATGGAAGCCTCCGACAAGATCAAGGTATACGACAAGGGCGTGCAAATCACCCGCAAGGACGATGTGTATAAGACGCTGATCCAGTACCGCTCGGGCGACTTGTGCGTGCCGCAGATTCGAAACGTAGAGGCGCTTAAAGTCATGATGGAGCATTTCGCGGATTGCGTGGAAAAAGATGCCGCCCCCATCACCGACGCCGCGTCCGGCATCCGCGTCATGCAGATGCTGGAGGCGGCCCAGAAATCCCTGAAACTGGGCGGCAAGAAAATCCCCTTGACCTATGAATGAATTCTGCTGCATTGCCCCGGATGTCCGGCTGGGCAAAGACGTCAAGATTTCCAAGTTTGTAAATCTCTACGGCTGCGAAATCGGAGACGGTTCCAAGCTGGGCGCCTTTGTGGAAATACAGAAAAATGCGGCGGTCGGCCGACGCTGCAAGGTTTCGTCCCACACGTTTATTTGCGAGGGCGTACGACTGGAAGACGAAGTCTTCATCGGCCACGGCGTGATGTTCATCAACGATCTCTACCCACGGGCGGCCAACGCCGACGGCTCGATCCAGACCGAGAGCGACTGGAAGGTCACTCCCACGCTGGTCAAGAAAGGCGCCTCGATCGGATCTGGCGCCACGATCCTCGCGGGCATCACGATCGGAGAGCGGGCGCTGGTCGGCGCAGGCGCGGTCGTCACCCGGGATGTGCCGGCGCGGGCCGTGGTGGCGGGCAGCCCCGCCCGGGTACTGCGCTATTTACCCGAAAACACGGGAGAATCATGAAAGTGCCCTTCGTCAATCTTCAGGTCCAGGCGGCGGCCATTCGCGCGGAGGTGGAAAAGCAGTGGGCGGATATCATCACCCGCTGCTCGTTCGTATGCGGCAAACGGGTCGAAGCATTTGAAGCGCAATTTGCGGAGGCCCACGGAGTGCGGCACGCGGTCGGATTGAGTTCTGGAACCGCCGGCAACCACCTGGCCATGTTGCTCGCCGGCGTCGAACCGGGGGACGAGGTACTGGTGCCGGCCAACACCTTCATCGCCACGGCCGAGGGAATATCCCTCGCGGGCGGAACGCCGGTCTTCGTGGACGTGGATGAGGCCACATTCAATATGGACGCCCGCCGCATCGAGGAGCGCCTGACCCCGCGGACGCGCGTCATTAATCCCGTGCATCTCTTCGGCCTCCCGGCCGATATGGATGCGCTCCGGGCCGTGGCCGGAAAGCACGACTTGAAGATCGTCGAAGACGCGGCACAGGCGCACCTTGCCGAGTATAAGGGGCGTAAGGTCGGCGGGCAAAGCGACGTCGCCAGCTGGTCATTTTATCCGGGCAAAAACCTTGGCGCCTGGGGCGAAGCGGGCGCCATCACCACCGACGATCCCCGGCTTTACGAGAAGGCCCTGCTCTATCGCAACCACGGATCCCGGAAGAAGTATCTCCACGAAATGATCGGTCATAACTACCGGATGGAGGAGATCCAGGCCGCCGTGCTGACCGTCAAGATGAACCATCTGCGGAAATGGACGGAGCAGCGCCGGGCCAACGCCCGCCGTTACACCGAGCGCCTGCGCGACCTCGACGCGGTCATCCCGCCCACCGAGCCCCCGGACGGCACTCATGTGTATCATCTCTACGTGATCCGGGTTCCCGAACGACGCGAGGCGCTGATGCAGCACCTGGCGGCCCAGGGAATCGACACGGGCCTTCATTACCCCATCCCGCTGCACCTGACCCAGGCCTACGCACACCTGAAATACAAGCGCGGCGATTTCCCGGTGGCCGAGCGTCTGGCCGGTGAAATCCTTTCCCTGCCGATGTTCCCCGAACTGTCGGAAGACCAGATCGATTTCGTCTGCGCCCAGATTCGGGCTTTTTTCGCCTAAGCGGCGCGGTCTTCCTGCCGCCCGGGACCGGGCTGATGGTGCCTGCAGATTGGCAACAGGGAGGCGGCAGGCTATGCTGGCCGCGGATCACGGTTCCTCATGAAGTATTATCGGCGCAGCTTGGGGTTTGCATACCGGCGGCAGCGGAATCTCCTTCGGGCGATCCTGTGCCTCTGGATCGCCGCCGGCTCGGCCGGCCGGGCAGGCGGCGGCCCTCAGAACGTGCTGATCGTCGTCAATGAGCGGGAGGTGAACTCGCTGGAACTGGGGCACTACTACCGCGAAAAGCGCGGGATCCCTGAACGCAATGTATGCCGCATCAACCTGGCGGCACCGTCGCACAACACCTTTCCGCATATCTTCGAGAAGTCGATCCACGCCCCCATCGTACAACACATCGAGAAGGAGCACCTGGGCGACCAGATTGATTTCATTGTCCTTTGTATGACCACCCCGACCCGGATCAACGACATCGAGAGCATCCCCTCGGCCCTGTTCTACGGGTACAAGAAGGCGCACGGCGCCCCGCCCTGCGATCTCCCCGCCGAGACCCGAAGTTTCTACTACGGCGCGGAACATGCCTTCTCGCACGACCTGGCCGGCCGCGAGGGTCCGGCGTACCTGGTGATGATGCTGGCCGCGCCGACACCAGAGGAAGCCCGGCGGCTCGTGGACCGCGCTGTGGCCGCCGACGGAACGGCGCCATCAGGCACGTTCTATCTGCTGAAACCGCCCAGCGATACGGCCCGCAACGTCCGGTACAAGCTTTTCGACGAAATGGATTTCCAAGCCCGCTTCATGAATCCCTTCCCGCGGCGCGAGTTCGCGGAGCAGAATGTGCTGACGGGATTGACCGATGTGATGGGGTACATGACGGGCTTGTCCAGTCATCCGGACTGGTTCTGGAGCACCAATATCTACCTGCCCGGCGCCATGGCCGACCACTTCACTTCGTTTGGCGCACGTCTGCCCAAACCGTCGCTGGGCCAGGGCTCCCTGCTCCAGTGGATCGGCGCGGGGGCCACGGCCAGCTACGGCACGGTCGGCGAACCCTGCAATTTCACGGAGAAGTTTCCCCATCCCCTCGCTTTCTTCTGGTACGCCCGGGGATTCAACCTGGCGGAGAGCTATTGGATGAGTGTGGCCCATCCCTATCAGGGCTTGTTCGTTGGCGAACCGCTGGCCGCCCCGTATGCCCGGCCTCCCCGGGTTTCCGTCACTGCCCCCGCCGCCGGCCAGACGGTCTCGGGAACGGTCACGGTACAGGTGGCCGCCGTCGGGTCTCCGGAACGGCCTTGCGCGAGCCTGGATTTCTATCTGGATGACCTGTGGGTCGCCTCGGTCACCAATATCCGCCCCCAGCCTTGGAACGAACTGCAGGCGGACATCGAGAATCAGACCTACACGTATATCCTGGGCCGGCACGACGACCTCTTCGCCGCGATCGAGGGCCTGGCGCGGGAGATCAAGCGCAATCCGATGCTCAACGCCATCCCGTCCGGCGATCGGCTCATCCTGATGGACGGGCGCATAGGCAAGCCCGGCGCCTCCACACCGTATGGCGTAAGGATTAAACAAGGCCTGGGGCCGGCGCCGGAACTCGGCGGGCGGGCCCTGACCTCCACGTTCCTCGACAGCCAGTACCCCGCGCGCAAATATCTTCCGCTTCAGGGACCGGCCGCGGTCGGGGACGTGGTGGAATGCCTACTCACGCTGGACAGCGGAGTGGTCTGTACGGCCCGCGTGGAGGCCGCCCAGAATGAAAGCGCCCTGGACGTGGCGCGCAGGCTGGCCGCGCAACTCGAGGCGGCCCCCCTGCTGCGCGCCACCAACGGGGTGCGCGTCACCAATCTGCGCGGTTCGGCCGAGCGCGCCGACTTCTCCCTGGAGGCGCGGCGACCGGGTCCGCTGGGCATGGCCATCCTGCTCCAGTATGCCGTCCGGCCGGCCCAGAGCGGGAAAGGCCTTGGCCCGCCGGCCACCTACAAAGGCCGGCTCGGGGACAACCTGGATCTGATGAGCTCGCGCGGCGTCCTTCAGTTCTGGTGCGGTCGCGAGAAACTGGACGTGCAGTTCCCCTGGGACACGACCGACTGTCCGGACGGCCCGCACACCCTACGCCTGGTGGCGCGGGACGGCACCGCCGTCCAAACCCAGGGCCACGCGCTCATCCCGGTCGTAGTCAGCAATTCCGCGTGGTCCTGCAAGGTCACCGGAATTGAATCCGGCCAGACGGTCAGGGCAGGCACCCGGTTGAAGCTCGGTGTGGAGGTCACGGCGGCGGCCGCCCCCCTGAAATCCGTGGCATACTACGTCGAAGGCAAGGAGGCGGTCCGGTCGCAGAAGGCTCCGTTCGAGGCCACCCTGGAGACGGCCCGTTACCGCGGGGGCCGGATCAGTGTTCAGGCGCTGGTGACGGATTCCGGAGGCAGGCGCGCACTCTCCGAACCGGTCTGGATCACTGTTCCGCGGTAGGGCTCAGCGTCCCCGGGGCATTCAGGGACCGGCACAGTCTCGCTGGAATCGACTTTCTCCCCACCCGGGAAAAGAGTATAGTATTAGTCAGTTCACAGTTGAATGGACATGCGAATGTAGGGCCGCCGCTTGCGGCGCGCCTAATTTCGGCCTCCGACAAGCGGAGGCCCTACATAAAGCGTCTATTATAGCTCGACTTATAACTAATAGAGAGTGAGCCACGGAGTGCTCATGGCATGCAAGGATACATCCCGCGGGCTGAAGTGCGCCCTACTGCTGGCCTGTCTGCTTGTTCATTCGCAGGCGGCGCGCGCCGGGGGCGGCCCGCAAAACGTCCTGGTCGTCATCAACGACCAGAGTATCGAGTCCCAGGAGGTCGGCCTGCTCTACCGGGCGACCCGCGGCATTCCCGAACGCAACCTGTGCCGCGTTTCCGTGGACCCCTATCTCTATAACGCGACAAATATTTTCTTCCAGACCGCCATCGTGGCCCGGGTCCAGCAGCACATCGCGGACTACGGATTGAGCAACCAGATCGACTACATTGTCCTGTGCAAAGAGCTGCCGTCTCGAGTCAACGCCAATGAGGGCGCCACGGCCGTGTTGTTCTATGGATTCAAGAGCGCCCCCCCGATTATCAGCACGTGCAGCATGCCGACCAACACGCGCAGCGCGTACTACAAGGCCGAGCGCGGATTCTCCCGCCGGGATAAATACGGGGGAACCAATCTCTACCTGGCCATGATGCTCACGGCCAAGACGCTCTACCACTCCATCAGCAACATCCAGAGGGGGGCGGCGGCCGACGGAACGGCCCCCACCGGCACGATTTATCTTTTGGCCCCGCCCACGGACGGGAACCGGAATATCCGGTACAAGCTTTTCAGCGGCTTGAATTTCGAGAGCCGCTTCTGGAGCGCATTCCCGCAAGTGAAGGAGAGCTACAACAACGCCGAGGTGAACCGGAAGGATGTTCTGGGCTACCTGACCGGCATCGCCAACTACCCGGATTGGTTCTGGTCCACCAACGACTTCCGGCCGGGCGCGTTGGCG
The DNA here is from genome assembly GCA_018823105.1 of Verrucomicrobiota bacterium. Taxonomy (GTDB): domain Bacteria; phylum Verrucomicrobiota; class Kiritimatiellia; order CAIQIC01; family JAGNIJ01; genus JAGNIJ01. The sequence goes on from JAHJJH010000168.1 coordinate 20,461, forward strand.
GACCACCTGACCTCCTGGGGCGGCCGGCTTCCCGAGCCGGGCGGAGGACAGTCCCCGATCACGGAATGGATCCGCGCCGGCGCCACCGCCAGCTACGGCACCGTGGCCGAGCCGTGCGCCTACATGGAAAAATTTCCCGATCCCATGGCCTATTTCTGGTATTTCCGCGGGTTCAACCTGGCGGAGAGCTACTGGATGAGCGTGGCCAATCCCTACCAGGGGCTGTTCATCGGCGAACCCCTGGCCGCGCCCTACGCCCGTCCGCCCGGCATCGTGATCTCCGGCCCGGCCAGCAATCAGGTGGTCTCGGGCGTGGTCACGGTACAGGTCGCGGCTACGACCAATGCCCTGGGCCTTCCGCCCCGCGCTTTGGATTTGTACCTGGATGACCTCTGGGTGGGGACACTGACCAACGTCGGGCCCGCCGCCGGCAACGTCATGTCGGCGGTGATCGGCGGCGTGACGTGCTCATATGCCGTGACCACCGGCGATACGCTGTACTCGGCCGTCACCGGGCTCGCCGCTTCCATCAACGCCAGCAACACGCCCGTCCGCGCCGAGGCGTATGGCGACCGCATCCGCCTGGTCTACACCAATTACGGGCAGGCGGGATCAGGAATCACGTACGGCACCGCGACCTCGATCGGCACGGCAACCGTGCTTTCGGTCTGGGGCCTGGCCCTGTCCTCGAACCTGCTGGAGTCCATCTACCCCGCCCGGGAGTACCTGTCCATCGTCGGGACGGCCAATACGGGCGACACCGTCACCTGCAAGATCACCCTGACCAACGGCGTCGTCGTCACCAACCAGATCATCGCACAGCAGGGGCAGGCCGGCACGGCGCTCATCGCGCTGCTCAAGAACCTCATCAACTCCAACGCGGCCCTGCAGGCCACGGCCGGGGTGCGCGCGGTCACATTCACCTACCAAGCCACCCAGGAGATGACCCTGGAAGCCCGGAAACCCGGCCCGGAAGGCTACAACCTGTTCGTGGACTTCCAGGTGACGCAGGCCTCGCCGCCGGGCGGCTTGAGCACGGGCACCTCCTTCTCGGACAATTTCGACGACACGGAGGAATACGTTTTCAACGATCCCGTACGGACCTATTCCATCCTGACGGCGCAGGGGAATATCCTGTTCTGGACCGGGCAGGAACCGCTGGAGGCGGACTACGCGTGGGACACCACCGCTGTGCCGAACGGGCGGCACACGATCCGCGCCGTGGCTTGCGACGGCGCCGCCACGGAAACCCAGGGCCACGCCGTCATCCCGGTCCTCGTCAGCAATTCGGCGTTCGCTTGCGTCCTGGCGGCGCCGACGAACGGCGAGACGACAGTCCTGGGGAGCAACGTGTACGTCGAGGCCTCGGTCACCAACGAATCCGGCGGGGTGACCCAGGTGGTCTTCTATGTGGAGGACAAGCCGGGCACGGTGCTGACCAACGCGCCGTTCGTCACGGCCTGGAGCACGCTCGACTACGGGGTGGGACAGGTGTCCGTCCGGGCGCAGGCCTGGGACGGAACGGGGCAGAGCGCCCTTTCGGACGCGGCGTGGGTGGAGATCCAGCGGTCGCCAACGCTCGATACGGACGGCGACGACGCGGCGGATTCGTGGGAGCAGGAGAACTTCGGGGGGCTCTACGTCTACAGGGGCACCAACGACCCGGACGGCGACGGGTTCGTGAACTCCAACGAGTATGTCGCCGCGACGAACCCGAACGATTCCAACAGCTTCTTCCAGGTGGCCGTCGGGAGCGAAACCAACTGGCTGACGCGGCTCTCGTTTTTCTCCGCCACCGGACGGGTCTATGCAATCCAGTACAACTCGGGCTACCTGACCAACTTCAACAACTGGCTGGTCGCCTCGAATTCCCCCTTCCCGGGGATCGGCGGGATCACGAACTGGGTGGACGACGGCAGCGAAACCGAGCCGCCCATCGCCGAAACCACCCAGCGAATTTACCGCGTGCGAGTGAATCTGCCGTAAGCCCGTCCTGGAGTGCGGCGGCAACCGGAGGGCGACGCCGCTCTGTCCGAACCAGAGCGGTGTCGCGGCGAAGCGCCTTGCCACCGCAGTCCAGAGTTCAATATTCATCACGAACGTTGAGCGAATCGGTCTTGAAGCGTTCCAAGGTCCGGACAAAAGACCGATCGGCGTTTTGCTCCAGCCAGCCCTGTGAACACCAGGCATAATTCGACGCATTATCAATGAGGCCATGATGGACCGGATTCTGGTGCACATACCGCAACCGCGCGAGATACGACGTCTGGTGGGTGATGTGTGAGTCCCAGTAATTATGCCACACCTTTCGGCCTGGAGTCTTATCCAGCCGGTTCAGCTTTTTCGCGCTGTATTCATGAAGTTGGGCAACGAGGGTTTTCAGCGTTGTCGGATCATCCGGCGATGTCGCCATAAAATGATAGTGGTTGCTCAATACCGCCCAGGCTTGAAGCTGCCAGCCATGCCTGTGCGCCAGATCAAACAGCAAATCCAAGACCAGCGTGAGCCGGTCGGGCGTGTGGAGCAGATGTTCCTTGCGATACGTTCCGCTGGTCACCATGTAAATACCGCCTTCCGACAGGCGGTGCGCAGGGGCATGAGGCCAATACGTGGGCGCCTCGCTCATGCCCGGCCGAATAACAAAGCCCGGCTGAACGGGCAAGCGCGTTCTGGAATGCGGTGGCAACCGAAGGGCGACGCCGCTCTGCCCGAACCAGAGCGGTGTCGCGGCGAAGCGCCTTGCCACCGCAGTCCAGAAGACCGGTTTCTGCGCGTCGCGCCCCGGAGGGCGGCGGCAACCGGAGGGCGACGCCGCCCTGCCCGAACCAGAGCGGTGTCGCGGCGAAGCGCCTTGCCACCGCAGTCCAGAAGGCCGGGTTCTGCGCGTCGCGCCCTGGAATGCGGCGGCAACCGGAGGGCGACGCCGCTCTTTTCCCGTCGAAGTCCCTGTGGCGCGGAATTGCTGTTTGAGAAAACACTCACAGGCTGCCTGGCGCGTTATCCAGACCTTTCCTTTACGGTCTATTGTAACCAGCAGGCCTTCGATACCCTGCCGCCAGAAAGCGAGCGGCTTGTTAAGCGGCTGGTTCCGTGGCTGAACCGGCAGTATGGGAAGACCCTGTGGCTTGAGTTCGCCGCCCACCGCGTGGTAAACGCGGACGGGTCGGATATTTTCTGGATCCCGAGCGGGGCCAACAGTTTTCCCGGCCGGTGGAGGAAACCCAACGTGGTGACCATCCTGGACGTGGGCGAGTACTTCGTCCCACGCAAGTACGGCGCCCAACGCATGTTGTACCGGCGCTGGTTCTGCCTGCCGCGTTCCGTCCGGCGCGCCCGGGTCATCACCACCATCTCCCACAATGCCGCTGACGCGTTGCAGCGCACCTTCCGGCTGCGCGAGCGCCCGCGGGTCGTGCACCCCGGGCCCAATCCGCGCACAGAAGTCACGCTGGACAGACCTCCGGCCGAAATCGTGCTGGAAGAAACCGGCTTTCGGCCGGGCGAATTCATCCTGACCCCGGGCCGGACCGACTACGTCAGCAAGGGGTTGGACGTGTTGATCGAGGGCTTCCGGAAAGCGGCGCCGGACAAGCCGGGGACCCTGTCCCTGGTACTGGTGGGACCGGAGGGGGAGGATCACCGCCGGATGCTGGAGCACATCGAGAAGACGGGATTAAGCGGAAGGGCGCACTGGCTCGGGCGGGTGAGCGATCGGTGCCTGGAGGCGCTTTACCGGTCCTGCCGGATTGTGGTGATCGCCTCGCGCTACGAAGGCTTCGGGTTCCCCGTGCTGGAGGCCATGCAACACGGCGTGCCGGTCATCTGTTCGGACGCGGGCTCGCTGCCCGAGGTGGCGGGCGAGGCGGAAGCGCTGGCGCGGGCGATCCGCCGAATTCTACTGGAGCCGGAACTGGCGAAGGCGCTGGTGGCGAAGGGGCCGGAACAACTTGGCCGGTTCTCGTGGGACCAGTCTATCGCCGACATGCGGGCCGCGTTCGATGTGGCGACCAAGCCCCAAGAAAACTTGCCCTTTCGCGACCCGTCCCGCAGAATGCCCGCTTGAAATCGGCCGTCCTGAAGGGCTGACCTCATCATAACAGGATGATCGCAAAATGGGAGGCGGGCTATGATTCGTGATTTCGCCAAACGGGTGTACGCGATTTTTGACCCCTTGTACCTCGACGAGTACCGGCAGCAACGATACGTGTTCACCCGGATTCAAGAGAAGGGTCTTCTCTCGGCCTTCCGCGGAAAACGAATCCTCGAGATCGGTCCCAAGCACGGCAGAGACTCCCGGCTTCTGGCTGCCCTTGAGCCGGAAGAACTGGTCATGATTGATCTGCCGGAGAAAAAGGCGATGGTCAACACTTGGCTCGCGGAATTACCACATCCGGAGCGGTGCCGATTGATATTGAACAACTTGCAATATATGTCCCGGGAAGAGTTAGCCGCCCTCGGTCGCTTCGACCTGGTCTGGTGCACGGGCGTCATTTACCATGTGGTCGAGCAGATTCGATTTCTTCGTCGTCTGTTCCATCTGTGCAAAAACGGCGGGCTTGCCGTGATCGAGACCGAAATCGCGCACGGTTCTTTTTTACAGAGGAGAAACGTGGTGGAACTCATCTGGCCGGGCCCCTTTCATGGTGATTCGTCCGTGACCCACCTGCCGTCGCCGAAAGCCATGATGACATGGATGCAGATGGTCGGGTTCCAGGAGATCGGGCAGCAGCCCATTCTTTCCCGACACACCCGGCGCACGCGGGCAGTCTTCACCGGCCGACGCACGGAGTCCTCGACACCCTACGATATTTACGGCGGTCAATCGGCTGGAAACGATGCGTATTTTGCCGGGGATGCCACCTGATTCCCGGTTGAATCAGCGGACCGCCGCGCGACGTCTTCAACCCAGGGATCCGGCCTGGTTATGGCGAAGAGTCCGTTGAGAGTCCGGTGGCGATAGTCCGGCGATTCACCGGCGCCGGCGACCGCGGGCGTCCTGCGCCACGCCCTGCCGTGGAGGGACGTACAAAGCCTCGAAGGCCGTATCCTTTTAAAAAAGACGCCGAACCATGAAGTCCGGCGTCTTTCCGCCACACACGTCCATCAGGGAGCCGGGGGCGATTCACACGTGATCCAGCCTTCGTCGCGCAGCAAGCGGATCAACTCCGCGCCGAACCGTTCTGCCCCGGCCTGGTTGAGATGGTCGGCGTCGAAGAAATGCTCGCGGTCGGAAAGCGGCAAGCGTCCGTTGAAATTGTAGTAGGGACCCTGCCGCCGGAAATACGCGTCGGCTTCGTCATTGTTCAGGCAGGATTCCCATAACGGCCGGCTGATCGGCGCCTGAACAAGAACAACACGGATGTTCCGCGCCCGCAAGCCCGCGAGGATTCGTTCAAAGGCGGCCTTGTGTTTTTCGCGGAGTACCCATTCGTATGGAGGATAGTGAGCGCGGGGAGTGTAGGAGGATAGCAGCCTTTCCACAAAGCCTCCCTCCACATACCGGTCGCCGGCCACGACGCGCGGCTCTACAAAGTTCCTGTCCAGCCCCCAGGCCTTCCGGAACAGAGCAAAAAGCAGGGTATTGTACACCTTGATATGATTCACGCGCCGCACCATGCGAAAGGTGTCGGCGTCCAGCACATCGTTGGAGACCAGGTCCACGGCGGACTCGACGCCGTCCACGGCAAAGCCGCCCGGATACACGTCGTACAGCACCAGGCGGGGGTTCAGGCGATCCAGGGAGTGGGCGAGGAGCACCTCCGTCTGCAAAGGGCTCTGGGAGCTGGATCCCAAGTTGAACAGGCGGAGACCGTGTTCCGCAAAGACGCGCGGGTCGTAGCCGCGGTACACATGGGACGAACCCACGACCAGGACATCCGCCCGGCCGAAGGTGCGGGCCTCTCGAACCCGACTGTGCAGATGGCCGTAGGCGCCCACTTGGTAGCAGAAATTCTTGTTCAGGCGGAGCGGCACCACGTGGCCCCAGACCACCAACATGGCCGGATAGCAAAGGGCGGCGAAGCAAACAAAGGCCGCGATCTTGGCGAAGAATCGTTTCACGGTGGCTTTAGAACTGGAAATAAATAAAGGGCGTTTCTTCGGTCTGCATATACATCCCGATGAGGAAGAGGATAAACGCGTACAGCGACCACCGGAGCAGGCGCGGCCACCGGAGGCCCAAGGCGGCCAGCGCGTACGGCTGTTCGCGCCCCCGCCATTCCATGGCGATGAAAAAGGCGATCATGAACAGCTCCGCCAAGGGCTGGATCTCCATCGGGTGAAACAGCGAGGCGGAAAAAATTCCCCGCAGATACTGCAGCGCGTGGCCCAAGTTTTGCGCCCGGAAGAACACCCAGGCCAGCAGCGTCAGCAGGAAGGTCCCGACGAGGCGGGCGAGCTCCCCCGGAGAGGGCAGCCGCCGTCCTTGCGCGATGATATCGAGGTGACGGCGGTTCCGGCCCGTGACCATCAGCGGGAGGAAATAGAGCGCGTTGAGGGCCCCCCATACGAGGAAGGTCCAGTTGGCGCCGTGCCA
>JAHJJH010000169.1 GCA_018823105.1 Verrucomicrobiota bacterium
CACCTCAATGAAAACCGTAAATCAACCTAACCCAACACGCCGCATTTTGTTCGTAAATCAGCGGTTTCTGGTTGCAAAATCAACGCTCATGGGATGACAGTGAAGCAAGAACATAAAAACCGTGTGCTCTTTGGCGATGGATAGCCCAACATCTTTGTTGTCGAATCACGCCGAAAAGTGTTGAATACCAAGCATGATCGGCCCGCAGACCACCCACGGAGGACAAGAAAGATGAAGACCGACGCATTCTTCAACATCCTGAACACCGCCCGGGTCTATGACCTGACCCAGCGCTTGAGTATCCACACGCCCCCCTGGCCCAGCTACATGCCGCTGGGCATCCAGTACTTCAAGCGCATTGCCGGCGCGCATATGGGCCAGGGCGCCAACGGTCAGATCATCACCATGAGCAACCACGTCGGCACGCACATGGACGGCGAGATTCACTTCCACGCCAGCGGCCGCGCCATTGGCGCGGTCCCGATCCAGGAGTGGTGCGGGCCGGCCGTGGCGGTGGACATCTCGAAGGATTGCGGCGACTACGACCTTTACTCGCCCGAACTGCTGATGAAGCGCGCGGACATCCGCAAGGGCGACATCCTGATCATCAACACGGGCTACCACCGCTACGCGTGGGACCAGAAGGGGTCCGACGAGCTTCGTTACTTTGTCTGCCATCCCGGCCCCAGCCCGGAATTCGCGCAATGGTGCCTCGACATGAAGATCAAGTGGATCGGCGTGGACTGCGGCAGCGCGGACCACCCGATGAACACGATCATTCGCCAGTGGCACCCGGCGCGCTTCGTCGAGGCGGAACAGAAGCTCAAGGACACGTACGGCAAGGGCTGGGACGAAATGTTCCCGCCGAAGAAATACTACCAGATCATGCACCTCAAGCTGTTCCCCAAGAAGCTGGTCCACGCGGAGAACCTCGGCGGGGAGATCGACAAGATCAGCAACCAGCGGGTGTGGATCAACTGTTACCCGATCAAGGGCATCGAGCTGGAATCGGCCCAGTGCCGCATCATCGCGCTCCTGCCGCCGAAATGAACCGCAAGAAAAGAAAAGAGAAACCGCTAATTAACGCGAATTAACGCTAATGGAAGAACAGCAATTCGCGTTAATTAGCGTTCATTCGCGGTGATCAGCAGTCAGGAGGGTTTATGTCCATTGCGTGTGAGTTCGACTACCGGAAGCCCAAGACGCTTTCGAAGGCGATCAGGCTGCTCGCCAAGCGCGGACGCCAGGCGCGCGTGCTCGCCGGCGGGACGGACCTCGTCGGCTGGCTCCGCGATGCCTTGGTGGCCCCCGACCTGCTGGTGGACATCAAGGGGTTCGACGACCTGAAGGGGATCGGCGTGAAAAACCGGGCGCTGGTCATCGGCGCGCTGGCCACGTTCTCCGATGTGCTGGAGTCGGACCTGGTGGCGGAAAAGCTCCCGCTGTTCCGGGAGATGGCCGGCATGGTCGCCTCGAACGGGGTGCGGAACCGGGCCACGCTGGTCGGCAACATCTGCTCGGCCGTCCCCTGCTGCGATGCCGGTCCGGTCCTGCAGGTGTATAACGCCGTCGTCCACGTGCGCGGGCCGAACGGCAAGCGCAAGATTCCCATCGGCCAATGGTTCCTCGGCCCCCGCAAGACCGCGCTGCGGCCGGGCGAACTGGCGACGTCCGTCGCGGTGCCGTTTCCGGGCAAGAAACACGCCGGCTGCTTCGTGAAATTGAAACGCTACCGCGGCGAGGACCTGGCCCAGGCCAGCGTCGCCGTGCTGATCCTGGCGGGCCGGGAATACCGCCTGGCTTTCGGGGCGGTGGCGCCCATCGCCGTGCGCGGGCCGCGGACGGAAGCCCTGCTCAAGGGCAAGGCGCTTTCCCCCGATCTTCTCGAGGAAGCCGGCCGTCTCGCCGTCGAGGAAGTCGTGCCGATCACCGACATTCGCTCCACGAAGGAATACCGGGCGCTGATGGTCGAGGTCATGGTCCGGCGCGGGCTCAAGACCGCCGCGTCCCGGCTCGCGGGCAAGGGCCCGGCCTACGGGATCAACGTGATGGAGGAGGACGCGCCATGAAAAAGATCAACCTGATCCTGAACGGCGAGTCCCGCACGGCGGCCGTGGCGCCGCACGAGGTGCTGCTCGATGTCCTGCGCGAAAAACTGGGCGTCAAAAGCCCGAAGGTCGGATGCGAGCGGGGCGACTGCGGCGCGTGCACGATCCTGCTGGACGGCAAGCCGGTCTGCAGTTGCCTGATCCTGGCCGTCGAGGTGGACGGACAGGAAATCACCACGCTCGAGGGTGTGGGGCGGAACGGCCCGACGCCCCTGCAGCAGTCGTTCATCCGGCACAACGCGTTCCAGTGCGGCTTCTGCGCGCCGGGCATCGTCCTGGCCGCGACCGCCCTGCTGGAAAAGAATCCGCAGCCCTCGGCCCACGAGGCCCAGGAGGCCCTGTCGGGCAACCTTTGCCGATGCACCGGTTACGAGGCCATCATCGAGTCGGTCGTCGAGGCCGGCCGGGAGGGCGGAGGGAAGAAGAAATCAAGGAAAGGCCAATAAAAAATGATTTTCCTGGTAGGGCGGCTTGGCTCAAGCCGCCGAACTCCGGCGCGTTGAGCCAACGCGCCCTACCACAATCTATCATTTCACAGGAGACTTCATCATGACTGCGATGAAATTCGTCGGACAATCCGCTACGCGCATTGACGAACTGGCCAAGGTCACCGGCGCGGCCCAGTTCGTGGACGACCTGGATTTCGGGCCGAACCTGCTCTACGCCGAGGTGGTCGAAAGCCCGCATGCCCATGCCCTGATCAAGAGGATCGATGCCTCGCGGGCGAAAAAGGTGCCCGGCGTGGTGCGCGTCGTGACGGGCAAAGACTTCCCGTACACCTTCGGATTATACATGCAGGACCGCTTCATCTTCGCGCGCGACCGCGTCCGGTTCGTCGGCGAACAGGTCGCCGCGGTCGTCGCGCGCGACCCGGTCACGGCGCGTCGCGCCGCCCGGCTGGTCAAGGTGACGTATGAGCCCCTGCCCCACGTGCTGGACCTGAAGGAGGCGCTCGGGGAAGACGCCCTCCTGGTCCACCCGGACCTGAAGAATTACAGCCATTGCCCGTGGTTTTTCCCGGTGGCGGACACGAACATCGCGCACTGGCGCAAGACCCGCAAGGGCGACGTCGAGCAGGGCTTCCGCGAGGCCGACATGGTGTTCGAGGACACCTACACCGTGCCGCGCTACGCCCATTGCGCCATCGAACCGCACGTCATCGTCGGCCAGTACGATTTGGCCGGCCGCCTGACGCTGTGGTCCAGTTCGCAGTCGCCCTACACGCAGAGGCACGTCTTCGCCGAGGCCCTGGCGCCGCTCGGGCTGAAACACCAGGACATCCGCGTGATCACGCCGTTCGTCGGCGGTGGATTCGGCGGCAAGGCGGGCGTTTCCATGGAAATCATCGCCGCGGCGCTGGCCCTGGCGGTGAAGGGCTCGCCCGTCAAGGTCCGCTGGACGCGCGAGCAGGAGTTCTACAATACCTACCAGCGGCAGGGGGTCATCGCGCGCATCAAGATGGGCGTGAAGAAGGACGGCGCCATCACGGCCATCGAGCACACGCTGCACTGGGACGCCGGCGCGTACGTCGAGTACGGCGCCAACGTGGTCAACGCGGTCGGTCTTTCCGCCACCGGCCCGTACCGCGTGCCGAACGTGAAGATCGATTCCGTCTGCGTCTATACCAATCTGCCGCCGGGCGGGCCGTACCGCGGCTTCGGCTACTCGGAGTTCCACTTCGGGCTGGAGTCGCACATGAACCGCGTCGCGAAAATGATCGAGATGGATCCCGTCGAGTTCCGACGGCGAAACGCCATCCGCGAGGGCGACACCCTACCCTATGGGGCCCACATGAACCCCTGTGGCCTCGTCGAGGCCATCGACAAGGCGGCCGCGGAGATCGCGTGGGGCAAGAAAGAAGAATCCACGTCGCCCCACAAGGCCATCGGAAAGGGCTTCGCCTGCTTCTGGAAAGCGCCCGCCATGCCGCCCAACGCCGCCTCCGCGGCGTTCCTCAAGTTCAACGAGGACGGCTCGCTCAACATCAGTGTGTCGGGCATGGAGATCGGCCAGGGCTTCCTGACCGTCATGGCCCAGATCGCCGCCGAGGTCTTGACCGTCCCGCCGGGGCGCATCCGCGTGGAGACGCCGGACACCGATCGCAACGCCTACGAATGGCAAACCGTCGGCTCGCACGTGACGTGGGGCTGCGGCAACGCGGTCAAGGCCGCGGCCGAAGAAGTGCGGGACAAGATGTTGCAAGTCGTCCACCGCGTGCACGGCTTCGCGAAGGAGGACCTGTACTTCGAGGACGAACACGTGAAATGCCGGTCGAAGCCGGACTTCGCGCTGCCGTTCAAGGATTTCGTCATCAGCGGTATCCAGACGCCGCACGGCAATTTCCTCGGCGGCCCGATCCTGGGCAGCGGCATGTTCATGCCGGAATTCACGTCCGCCACGGGCGATCCGGAGACCAGCCAGGGCGGGCACCCGAACGTCCACTACACCGTCGGCGCCGCGGGCATCGTGTTGGAAGTGGACCGCGAGACCGGCAAGATGCGCGTGCTGAAGGCCGTGCTGGCCGTGGACGTGGGCCAGGCGATCAATCCCGACCTCGTCCGGAGCCAGATCGTCGGGGGGCTCGTGCAGGGCCTGGCGACGGCGCTCTACGAGGACATCCGCTACTCCCTGGAGGGCAAGCTGCTCAACCCGAACTTCACGGATTATAAAATCCCGACCGCGCTGGACATCCCGGACAAGATCGTGCCGATCATCATCGAGGTGGCGCAGCCGGACGGTCCGTTCGGGGCGCGCGGCGTGGGCGAGCACACGATGATCGCCGCGGCGGCCCTCGTCGCCAACGCCCTCGAGGACGCCGTGGGGCTGCGGATCAAGTCCCTGCCGCTGACCGCGGAGAAGGTGGCCCTGGAACTGCGGGGCATTCGCTACGACGACGTAAAGGGTTCGACCATGGGTCTTTGCTTCATGGGCGACCCGCAGCAGTACGCCTTCTTCACCAAGAACTCGAAGTAGCGCCACCGTACCCGCGCGACCGGCCCGGGGGTCGACGATCCGTGTCCGCGCCGAGGGCGCGGAGTCGTTCGTCGATGCGCTCGTAGCCGCGGTCAATGACTTCGGCCTGACAGTTTTTCAGAATCATGACGCGGAAATCCGTTTTTTCGAGCGGCGAATGGTGTATGTGCCGCGCGACTCCCTGACGTGGAAACCAATTTGCTTGCGCGGCGCAGTCGGCGGATTCATCAGTTCCCGCAGAGCCTCGAACACCACGCGGAATTGCTTGTCGTATTTCTTTTCCAGTTCATCCAGCTTACGGGCCAGGTCCGCGTGCGTTGAGAGTATCTGCCGCAACCGGACAAAGGCCCGCATAATCGCAATGTTCACCTGGATGGCGCGGGAACTGTTCAAGACACCGGAAAGCATGGCAACCCCTTGCTCCGTGAAAGCATGCGCCGTTTTGAGTATTTCAGGACGGGGGAGGATGTCACAAATTGTGATATGCTCCTGATCTCCTCTCGGGTCAGTTTGAACATGAAATCTTCTGAAAAACGTTCCCGATTTCGTCTGACGGCCTGGTTAAGAATTCAAGTTTCCACGCCATACAAAGTCGCCAGATCGCGATCCAGCAGCACCTTCTGCCCCCGCAACAGAAGAATCCTTTGCTCAATTCGCTCGACTGGAATCATGTCCTGCTCATGGCGCATCCACTCTTATAAGCCAGTCCATAATAGAAAAGACATCTCTGTAGGGCCTTCGCTTGCGAATGGCCGTTGAGCGGCGCGCCGCATCCGCCTTCGTCAGACTTCGGCGAGACAAGAGCGGCGGCCCTACAACATACGCATCCTATTATGGACTGACTAGAACCTATCTCAAAATCGCGCCGCGTGAGGTCACGCGGCCTACATACCCCATCATTACTCGGGTTCGCTGTAGGCCCGGTCACCTGACCTGGCGCAAATCCGATTTTGAGATAGGTTCTAGTAACTTGTCGCTTTGCTCGCCACCGAGTACTCCGCTTCGTCCGCTGCCCGGCCGAACTCCTTCATCGTCATTCCCTGACAATGTCCGCCCCGAGGGCGCGAAGGCGTTCGTCGATGCGTTCGTAGCCGCGGTCAATGACCTCGGCCTGCTCGATGACGCTCCGCCCCTTCGCGCACAGGGCGGCGATCAGCAGGGACATGCCCGCCCGGATATCGGGCGTCGTCAGGTGCGTGCCGTGCAGGTGGCACGGGCCGCTGACCACGACCCGGTGCGGATCGCATGGGATGATGTCCGCCCCCATCTCAATCAGGCGGTCCACGAAGTACATGCGGCTCTCGAACATCTTCTCGAAAAACAGCACCGTGCCCTTCGCCTGTGTCGCCAGCACAATGGCGACGCTCATCAGGTCGGACGGGAACGACGGCCAGGGGCCATCCTCGATCTTCGGGATCGCCCGGCCCAGGTCTCGCTGCACCCGCCGCTTCTGCCGGGCGCGGAAGAGCAGGCTGCCGGATTCCGCCTCCACCGCCAACCCGAGCCGGGCGAACACCCGGAGGATCACTTCCAGGTCGCGCGGGTTGCCCGGATTGGAAATGCGCAACTCCCCCCGCGTCGCCGCGGCCGCGGCAAGGAAACTGCCGACCTCAATCAGGTCCGGCCCGACCGTATGCTCGGCGCCGCGCAGCGCCTTGACGCCTTGGACCTGGAGGCAGTTGGTGCCCAGCCCTTCGATCCGAGCGCCCATCCGGACCAGCAGGCCGCCCAGGTCCGTTACGTGCGGCTCGCAGGCGGCATTGAAGAGCGTGGTTTCGCCCTCGGCCAGCGTGGCGGCCATGAGCAGGTTCTCCGTGGCGGTGACGCTGGCCTCGTCCAGCAGCAGGTCGGCGCCGCGCAACTGGCGGCGGCGCAAGGTGTAGATCACGCTGCCTTCGACGGCGATCCCGAGCGCCCGCAACCCGTTGAAGTGCGTATCCAGTCGCCGGCGGCCGATGATGTCGCCGCCGGGCGGGGGCAGCACGGCGCTCCCATGCCTGGCCGCCAGCGGCCCGGCCAGCAGGATCGAAGCGCGAACGCGCCGGCACAGCTCCGGGTCCAGGCGCCGCCGCCGAATCGTCCCGGCCTGCAGCGTCACGATATCCTTCGCGCGCGAAACGCTCACCCCCAGCCCTTCCAACAGGGCCAGCATGACTTCGACGTCACGGATCTCCGGCACATTGTGGAGCGTGACCGGCTCGTCCGTCAGCAGGCAGGCGGCCAACATGGGCAATACGGCGTTCTTGTTGCCCACCGGGCGGTAATCACCGCTCAATTTCTTCTGGCCCTGGATGATGAACCGGGACATGGGGGAAGGATGAAGGAAGCGGGCGGAAGGATGAAGCAAAAAAAACGCCGCCGCTACTCCACCGTGACGCTCTTGGCGAGGTTGCGGGGCTTGTCGATGTCCGTGCCGCGGGCCTGGGCGGCGAAGTAGGCGAGCAGTTGCAGCGCGACGACGTTGACCATCGGCGAGAACTCGTCGCGGACCGCCGGCACCACCAGCATGTCCCCGGCCAGCCGGGCGACGGTTTCATCGCCGTCGTTGGCCACGGCGATAATCCGGCCGTGCCGGGCCTCGACCTCCTTCATATTGGAGATCATCTTCTCGTACACCTCGTCCCGTGTCCGGGTGCAGATGCAGACGACCGGCAGGTACTCGTTGATCAGCGCGATCGGACCGTGCTTCATCTCGCCGGCGGCGTAGCCCTCGGCATGCTGGTAGGAGATCTCCTTGTTCTTGAGCGCGCCTTCGAGCGCGGTGGGATAGTTGAATTTGCGGCCCAGGTACAGGGCGCTCGGGCCGTCGCAGTGCTTGCCGGCCACCGTCCGGATCTCGTCCTCGCGCGACAGCACGTAGTGGATGGCGTCCGGCACGGCCCGTAGATCGCGGACCAGCCCGGCTTCCTGCTCCGCCGTCAGTTCACCCTGGAGACGCCCCAGGTAGATGGCGATGAGCGCAAAAGCCATCAACTGCGCCGTGTAGGCCTTGGTCGAGGCGACGCCGATCTCCGGGCCGGCCTCCGTGTAAAACAGCCCGTCGCTCTCGCGCGCCAGGCTGCTGCCCTGGGTGTTGCAGATGGAAAGCACCCGGCAGCCCGCCCGGCGGGCCAGGCGAATGGAGGCCAGCGTGTCCGCCGTCTCGCCGGACTGTGAGACCGAGACCACCAGTATGTCCGGGGCCAGCTTGGCGTCGCGGTAACGGAATTCGCTGCCCAATTCCACCTCGACGGGGGTGCCGGTCAAGGCCTCGATGATCAGGCGCCCGTACAGCCCGGCATAGTAGGCCGTGCCGCAACTGACGATGACGATGCGCCGCACGGGCCGCCAGTCCTCGTCGCTCCACCCGATATCCGCCAGATTCACCTCGTCGGAATCGTTGACGTGCCGGGCCAGCAGCGCGCGCAGCACGCGCGGCTGCTCATGGATTTCCTTGCGCATGAAGGTCTCAAAACCGGCCCGCTCGGCCGCCTCGGGCTGGAACCTGACCTCGCGGACCTCGGGCTCGACGGGCGTGCCGTCCAGCCTCATCACCTGCACGCCGCCGGCGCGCAGGATCGCGAGTTCGCCGTCCTCCAGATAAATCACGCGCCGGGTCTGGTTCAGGATGGCCGGCACGTCGCTGGCGATGAACTGTTCGCCGTCCCCCACCCCCACGATCAGGGGACTGCCGAGGCGCGCGGCGTACATCGTCTCCGGATCGTCGAGCGAGAGTATGCCCAGGGCGTAGGCGCCGCGCGCCTTCCCGAGCGCACGCCGAATCGCCTCGGCCAGGTCCGCGGCGCCCTCCCGGAGTTCCTGTTCGATCAAGTGCGGGATGACTTCCGTATCCGTCTCCGATCGGAACCGATGGCCTTTCTTCTCCAGTTCGGCGCGCAGTTTTTCAAAGTTCTCGATGATCCCGTTGTGGACGACGGCCAGGCGGCCGGTCGAATCGGTGTGGGGATGCGAGTTGATCTCGGAGGGTTCCCCATGCGTGGCCCATCGCGTGTGCCCGATGCCCATCGCGCCGGAGAGCGGCTCCCGGGCGAGCTTTTCCTCCAACGCGGCGAGGCGGCCCACGCACTTGCGGATTTCCAGGCGCCCCTTCTCCATGACCGCGAGGCCGGCCGAGTCGTAGCCCCGATATTCCAGGCGTTTCAATCCGTCCACCAGCAAGGGGACGGCGTCCCGAGGACCGACGTAACCGACGATTCCGCACATAAGGGCCTCCGTGAGGGCCGCCTCGAGCTTGTAAAGGGACGAAGCGGCCCTGCCCGGGAAAATACGGCAACCCCCCCCTTCTCCGCAAGCGCCCATCCCGACCGGGGTCCGGGGGCGGACGGTTGACTTTTGCCGCCGGGCCGGGTTAGATGTTGTCCATCGAGGCGCGATCCCGGACGGCATGACTATTCAAGCGAACCAGCAGCACCTGCAGGCGCTCGATTTCATCAATGATGGCCTCCTCATCGCGGACATCAGCGGCCGGATTGTTTATACCACCCTTTCGATGAACGGCCTGCTGGGCCGGGATCCCGGCGAACTGCCGGATCTCCATTCGCTCTCTGGGCTCATTCAATTGGACCACGGCCTGACGTTCGAGGCCGTCCTGGAATCGCTGAAGCGCGAGGGCGCCTGGACCGGCGAGGCCCGCTGCCGGGCTCCTTCCGGCGCCAGCCGTCTCCTGGATATGAAGGCCACGCAGGTGAACGACGCCCGCGGCCACCCCCTGGCCTACGTATTCGTCGCGCGCGACGCGACGCGCGGACGTTCGCTGGTCAAACAGGTGATGCAGTCCCAGCAGATGGAATTGGTGGAGACCCTCTCCGCGGGCATTGCCCACGAGTTCAAGAACCTGCTGACCGTCATCATGGCTTACGCCTCGCTCCTGCGGGATCAAATGCCGAACACGGAGCTCCAGGCCGACGTGGCGCGAATCCAGCAGGCCGCGCACACGGCCAACGAGCTGACCGCCCGCCTGCTGGCGGTCACCCGGCACACGGCCTCCGTGATGGAAGAGGTGGACGTGAACGACGTGATCGGCGATATCGCGGCGCTGCAGAAAAAAACTCTGCCGCGCCATATCGCCCTGCACGTGCCGAAGCACCGGCCGCTTCCGAAGGTCCATCTGGACCGGGCCATCCTGGACCGGGCGCTGCTCAACCTCTGCCTGAACGCCCGCGAAGCCATGCCCGAGGGCGGCACGTTGACGATCGAGCTGGACCAGGTCCGGCTCGAGCCCCACGACATCCGCGCGTGTTCGGAGCGCCGGGCCGGCACGTACCTTGTCTTCTCGGTCACGGATACCGGGCCGGGCATCCAACCGGAAATCAAGGAACACATCTTCGAGCCCTTTTTTACCACCCGGAACGCCGCGACCGGGATGGGGCTGACCGTGGTCCAGCACGTGGTCCGCGCCATGGGCGGCTGGGTCACGGTCTATTCCGAGCCCGGCCTGGGCGCCTGTTTCCGGCTTTACATCCCGACGATCGAAACGCTGGCCATGCCCGTCGCCGAAGCGGTCGATGAAGGCCCGGGACCCTCGGGAACCGAGCGTCTCCTGGTGGTGGACGACGATCCCCTGGCCTTGAGCATCGCCCAGCGCATCCTGCAGCGCGCCGGCTATACCGTGCGGGCCGCGGCGGGCGGCGAGGAGGCCATCGAGTATTTCAAGCCGCACGCCCACGAGATTGATCTCGTGCTGCTCGACGTGGTCATGCCCTACGTCAACGGCGAGGATGTGTACCGGGAGATTCACCGCCTCAAGCCCGGCATTCCCGTGTTGCTGGTATCCGGGTTCACGCCGAAGACCGCGGAGCGCCTGATCCGCATCGCGGGGGCCACCTTCCTCACCAAGCCCTTTACCCAGCGCACGCTGACCCAGGCGGTCCGGGACGCCCTGGACCAGAGGAAACCGTAAAGCCTAGAGGCGCCACGGCCTCGGGGTGTATGGCGGACCGGGGGCGATCCCCACGTTGATTAGAACTGCGCGAGGAACCGCGCGTCGTTGTCGTAGAGCATCCGGATGTCCGGGATGCCGTAGAGGATCATGGCGATCCGCTCGACGCCCATACCGAAGGCGTAGCCGGTGACCTCGTCCGGATCGTAGCCGACCGCGCGGAAGACCTTGGGATTGACCATGCCCGCGCCGGAGATCTCGATCCACCCGCTGTCCTTGCACACGCGGCAGCCCTTCCCACCGCAGACGTGGCAGGAGAAATCATACTCGACGCTCGGCTCGGTGAACGGAAAGAAATGCGGCCGGAACCGCACGCGCACGCCCGGGCCCATCATCTGACGCGCGAAGTGGGTCAGGTCGCCCTTGAGGTCGGCCATGGAGACGTTCCGGTCCACGTAGAGCCCCTCGATCTGGTGGAAGTTCGCGCTGTGCGTGGCGTCGGTCGTGTCCCGCCGGTAGCACCGGCCCGGCGCAATGATCCGCACCGGCGGCTTCTGCCGCTCCATGACGCGGATCTGCACGGGCGAGGTCTGCGTGCGCAGGAGCTGGCCGGTGGCGAAATAGAACGTGTCCTGCACGTCGCGCGCCGGGTGATCCGCCGGCGTGTTGAGCGCGTCGAAGTTGTAGTATTCCGTCTCGACGTCCGGCCCGTCGGCGACGGTGAAACCGAGGGAGCGGAAAATGTCCGCCGCCCGCGCGATGACAAGGCTCACCGGGTGCCGTGAACCCAGCCCGCGCCACCGGCCGGGCAGCGACCAGTCCAGCCCCGACCCCGGGGTCGGGGCCACCTGCTGCAGCGCCTGCTTGCGCGCGTCAAGCCGGGCGGTCAGCCCGTTCTTCAGCTCGTTCGCAAGCTTGCCCGCCTCCGGCCGGGCGGCGGGGGCCAGGGTCTTGAGCCCGTCCATGATCCGGGGCAGCAGGCCCTTGCGGCCGAGGTACTTGATCCGCACGGCTTCCAGCGCGTCGGTATCCACCGCCGCCTCCGCCTCGGTCAGCACCTCGGCCGTGATCCGCCTGATTTCTTCGATCGTCATGCCGTCCGTTCCGGTTTTTCCAAACATTGGAAAAATCGAGCCTATTTTTTCCAATGTTTGGAAAAATGACAGTCTTTTTTTCCAATGTTTGGAAAAATCGGATCCGATCGCTCCGACCGATCGGACGGATCAGCCCCCTGATCATCGCAGGGCTTGTGCCCCGCGCCCGCGTGGTGCAGGATGGGCGGCATTGAACATTCGGGCCGGCCCGACGGACTAAACCGGCAACACAAAACCCAAAAGGATCACCCGCATGACCTTGAAAATCCGCTTCCTTCTCGTCCTCGCCCTCGTTCTTGCGGCCTCGCCGGCACGGGCGGCACGGCCCGCCGGGGACGTGCGCGATTCGATCGTCAAGATCTACACGGTGTTCAACACCCCGGACTACTTCAACCCGTGGAGCATGCGGGGCCCCAAGAACTCCACCGGTTCCGGCTGCGTCATCCGCGGGCGCCGGATCCTGACCAACGCCCACGTGGTGGAGGACCAGACGTTCATCCAGGTCCGCCGCAACGGGGACGCGAAGCGATACCTGGCGCGGGTGGTGAGCGTGGCGCACGACGCGGACCTGGCCCTGCTGACGGTGGACGACCCCGCGTTCTTCGAGGGCGTCGAGCCGCTGGAATTCGGGAAACTGCCGCAGACGCAGCAGGAGGTGCTGGTGTACGGGTTCCCGATGGGCGGGGACACCTTGAGCATTACCAAGGGCGTCGTCTCGCGCATCGAGCACCAGAACTACTCGCACAGCTCGTGCAACCTGCTGGCCGTGCAGATTGATGCCGCGATCAACCCCGGCAACAGCGGCGGCCCGGCGATCGTGGACGGGAAGATCGTCGGCGTAGCCATGATGGGCATCGCGCGGGCGGACAACATCGGGTACCTGGCGCCGGTCCCCGTGATCCAGCACATGCTGACCGACATGGAGGACGGGCAGCGCGACGGGATTCCCAGCCTGGGATTGATGCTGGAGGACATGGAGAATCCCGGGCTGCGGAAAAAGTACCGGCTGCCGGAGGACCGCACGGGCGTGCTGATCGTGCGGATCGCCCACGGCGCGCCGGCCGAGGACCTGCTGCACGAGGAGGACGTGCTGCTGACGGTGGACGGACACGAGGTCGCCAACGACGGCACGGTGGAGTTCCGGCCCCGGGAGCGGACGAGCGTGTCCTATTTCATCCAGCAGCACCAGGTGGGCGAGACCGTGAACCTCGAGATCCTGCGCGACGGCGAGATTCTCCCGGTGCAGGCGCGGCTGACCGGCCGCCTGGAGCGGGACTGGCTGGTACCCATGGAACAGTACGATATCCTGCCCACCTACTACATTTACGGAGGCATCGTGTTCAGCCCCCTCACGGTCAACCTGCTGCAGTCGTGGGGCGGGAACTGGTACGAAAAGGCGCCCAAGGACCTGGTGGCCCACCTGGGCTTCAACATGGTGACCCCCGAGCAGGATGAAGTCGTGCTCGCGCTCCGCGTCCTGGCCGCCGACGTGAACGAGGGCTACCACACCGTGACGTCGTGGACCGTCGAGAAGGTCAACGGCCAGAAGGTGCGGAACCTGCGGCACCTGATCGAGCTGATCGAGAACGCCGGCGACGACCCGTTCATCGTCCTGGAAAACGAGTGGGGACAGAAGCTCGTTCTGGACCGCGAGATGGCGGGCCGGACCGGGCCGCAGATCCTGCAGACCTACCGGATTCCGAAGGACCGGTCGCCGGACTTGGCGGCGCCGTCGGGGAACTAGGCCAGCTTCTTTTTCGCCATCTCCACGATGGACGCGAAGCCGTCCGGGTCGTGGATGGCGATCTCGGAAAGCATCTTGCGGTTGAGCCGGATGCCGGCCTTGGTGACGCCCTCGATGAACCGGCTGTAGGTCAGTCCCAGTTCGCGGCAGGCGGCGGAAAGCCGCGTGATCCACAGCGAGCGGAACTCGCGTTTACGAAGCTTGCGGTGGCGGGTGGCCTGGACCATCGCGCGGTCCACGGCCTCGGTGGCCTGGCGGAAGAGTTTACTGCGCGAGCCCCGGAACCCCTTGGCCAGGGCGAGGCGACGTTTCCTTCTCCGGCGCGAGGCCGGCGCATTGGTGGCTCTGGGCATGATCGTTCTCCTTGATTCTTCAGCGGGGCAGGCCCCGGCTTATCCGTCCGTAGTCGGCGTCGGACACGACGCCGCCGGCGCGCAGATGCCGTTTACGCTTGCGGCTCTTGTGGCCGAGCAGGTGACTGCGACTGGCGCACGCGCGCTTGATGACGCCCCCGGCGGTTCGGCGGAACCGCTTGGCGACTGCTTTTCTCGTTTTGCATTTCGTCTTGGCCATAGTGCCCTCGTTTCCATCCGCCCGCGTACGCGGACCGACTACCCGGCGCTTTCCAGGCAGGAAAGCGGGTTTTTTACGCTAGAATCGGTCGCGCGTCCAGTCCTATTGCGCGGGGGAGGGCTGCGTCTCCAAGGGGACGGGCGCTTCCCGCCGCTCCGGGGGGGCCCCGTCCCCGCCGGACGCCCGGCCCCTGACGCTGGGCTTCGGGCACAAGAGCATGAAAATGGCCCGGCCCATAAACCGGGGCATCTGCTCCGGCGTACTCAGGTCCTGGCAATCCTTCAGCACCCGGTTCATCACCTCGAACCCGATCTCCTGGTGGGCGCGCTCGCGGCCGCGGAAGAACAGGCCGATTTTGACGCGGTGCCCGTCCTCAAGGAACTCGCGGGTGTGCCGAACCTTGGTCTGGTAGTCGTGCTCGCCCACATTCGGGTGGAACTGGACTTCCTTGACCCGCGTGGCCGACTGGTGCCGGCGCAACTGCTTTTCCTTCTTCTCTTGCTCGTACTTATACCTGCCGTAATCCATGATCCGGCAAACGGGCGGCACCGCCTTGGGCGAAATCTCCACCAGGTCCAGCCCCTCCCGGGACGCCCGCTCCAGGGCCTCGCGGGTGGTAATGACCCCGATCTGCTGCCCGTCCGGCCCGATACACCGCACTTCCGGAACCCGGATCCGGTTGTTCACGCGAACGAATGTCTGAATAACGCCCCCCTGTGTTTACGGGATCCCGCCGGACCCCTGGTTTCTTTTTGCCTGTACCGGTCTCACCCCGGGGCGGCGCCCCGGTTGTCCTCCTCGGCCTTCAACATCTCGATCAACGCCGGCAGGTCCACCGCACCCCGGTCGCCCTCCGTCCGGCTGCGCACGGAGATCGTGCGCGCCTCGGCCTCCCGGGCGCCGGCGATCAGCATGTAGGGAATTTTCATGAGCTGCGCGTCGCGGATGCGCGCGCCCAGCTTCTCCGACCGCTCATCCAGGCCCACGCGGAATCCAGAGTCACGCAGCGCGGCGGCCACGGAACGTGCGTAGTCCGTCTGCTTATCGGTCAGCGGCAGCACCCGCGCTTGCTCGGGCGCCAGCCACAGCGGGAAGGCGCCGGTATACTGCTCGATCAGGATGCCGAAGAACCTTTCGATGCTGCCGAAGAGCGCGCGGTGGACCATGTAGGGCCGGTGGTCCTTGCCGTCCGACCCGGTATAGGCCATGTCGAACCGTTCGGGCAGGTTGAAATCGAACTGGATCGTGCTCATCTGCCACTCGCGGCCGATGGCGTCCTTGACGCGCATGTCGATCTTGGGCCCGTAGAACGCGCCGCCGCCGGGGTCCACCTCGTAGGGGATCCCGGCCGCCCGGAGCGCCTGCTCCAGCGAGTGCGTCGCCTGTTCCCAGCGCTCCGGCTCGCCGACGGCCTTCGCCGGGCGCGTGGCCAGGTAGGCGGACATCGAGGTGAACCCGAACGCCTTCCACATGCGGATCGCGAACTGCATCGCGTGCAGGACTTCATCCTCGACCTGCTCGGTCGTGCAATAAATATGCGCGTCGTCCTGCGTGAAGCCGCGCACGCGGAACAAGC
This sequence comes from Verrucomicrobiota bacterium, assembly GCA_018823105.1. Lineage (GTDB taxonomy): Bacteria > Verrucomicrobiota > Kiritimatiellia > CAIQIC01 > JAGNIJ01 > JAGNIJ01. Next base: position 15,947 of record JAHJJH010000169.1, read on the forward strand.
CCTGAAGGACACCCGTCTTCTCGTAGCGGTACACCGTGCCCAGCTCGGCCCAGCGCAGCGGCAGGTCGCGGTAGGAGCGCTTGTGCGTCTTGTAGATCTGGATGTGGAACGGGCAGTTCATCGGCTTGATGAAGTATTCGACCTCGTCAATTTTCATCGCCGCGTACATGCTCTCGCGGTAGAAATCCAGGTGGCCGGAGGTCTCCCAGAGGTTACTGCGCCCGATGTGCGGCGTGTAGAGCAGGTCGTAGCCGTTCTTGAAATGCTCCTGCCGCCAGAATTCCTCGATGATCGAGCGGATCCGCGCGCCGCGCGGATGCCAGTGAACCAGCCCGGGCCCCACGGCCTCCTGGAAGCTGAATAAATCCAGCTCGCGCCCGAGTTTGCGGTGGTCGCGGAGCTTCGCCTCCTCGAGCTGCTTGAGATAAAACGCCAGGTTCTTTTCGGTCTCGAACGCCGTGCCGTACAGGCGCTGGAGCATCGGATTGGTTTCCCGCCCGCGGAAATAAGAACCCGCGACGGAGAGCAGCTTGATGGCTTTCACCCCGCCGGTGGAGGGCAGGTGCGGGCCGCGGCATAGATCGATGAAATCCCCGCTACGATAGAGCGTGATGGGCTGCCCCTCGGGGATGTCGGCGAGGCGCTCGATCTTGTAGTGCTGGCCCTTCTCCTTGATCAGGCGTTCGGCCTCGGCGCGGGGCACCTCGATCCGTTCGAACGGATGGTTTTCGGCGACGATTTTCCGCATCTCCTCCTCGATCCGGGGAAAGTCCTCGGGCGCGAGGCGGTGCGGGAGATCGAAGTCGTAGTAAAAGCCGTCGTCGGTGGCGGGCCCGATGTCGAGCTGGACATTATCGAAAAGGCGGCATACCGCCGCCGCCATGACATGCGCCGCACTGTGGCGCATGGTGTCTAACGCAGACAAACTCTCATCCTTCATTAAACTCCGATGCAATCCTTTCTTTACCGTGTAACACGCTGCAACTTACCCGATGCCCGGCGGGGATGTCAACCCGCGGGGCGGACCCGAATCTATAACGAACATCGTAGGGCGGCCGCTCTGCCGGCCTTCGACAAGCGAAGGCCCACGGCTAATGATTCGGGAGGGGGAGGAAGGCTTCAGATTTCCCACCGTGACACGGGCGTCCCGCCCGTGCCTCACGACTCCCCCGCCGCCCGTCCGGCCCGTTTCCGCTTCGTGGCGTTTAATATCTTCTTGCGCAAGCGGATATGCCCCGGCGTGACCTCGACATACTCGTCCGCCGCGATGAACTCGATGGCCTTCTCGATCGTGAGGTCCACGGGCGGTTCCAGGAGGATGGCATCATCCTTGCCGGCGGCCCGGATGTTGGTCAGATGCTTCGTCCGGGTGGGATTGACCGGCAGGTCGCCGCTGCGCGCGCTGTCCCCCACGATCATGCCCTCGTACACCTGTTCACCCGGCCCGATGAACATCCGCCCCCTCATCTGCAAGGTATCCAGCGCGTACGAGGTGGCCACGCCGGCCTCCATGGAGACCAGTACCCCGGCGCCGCGCGCCCGGATTTCCCCGGTGACCGGCCCGTAGTGCTTGAACAGCCTGCTCATCACCGACCGCCCGCTCGAGAGATTGGCCAGGGCGCTCTCCAGCCCGATCAGCCCGCGCGTCGGCGCTTCGGCCTCGAGTTGCACGCCGTGCGGGTGGTGCTCCATCTTCGTTACCAGCGCCCGGCGCCCCGCCAGGTGCTGCAGCAGGTCGCCGAGGATGTCGTCGGGCGTCTCGATCCACAAGGTCTCGTAGGGCTCCTGCCGCGTCCCGCCCTCTTCCCGGTAGATGACCTCCGGCCGGGACACGAGCATTTCGTAGCCCTCGCGCCGCATGGTCTCGGCCAAAATGGCGATCTGGAGCGCGCCGCGCGCGCGGACACCGAAAAAGTTCGGTTGCTCGGCGTCGAAGACCTCGATGGATACGTTCAGCCGGGTTTCCTTGATCAGGCGCTCGCGCAGGTGCCGCGCGGTCAGGAACCGGCCCTCGCGCCCGGACAGCGGCCCGTCGTTGACGCCGAACTGCATCTGGATGGTCGGCGGATCTATCTGCCGGATGGGCTCGGGCTCCTGCGTATCGGAGTCGCAGACCGTCTCACCGATATGCGCTTCCTCAAAGCCGGCCAGGCCGACGATGGCACCCGCCACGGCCACGGCCGATTCGGAGGTGCCCACCCCGCGGAACGTCATCACCCGCGTAACCGTCGCGCGCTCCCGCTTCCCGTTTCTATGGATACAGACCAGCGAATCGCCCGTCTTCGCCGAGCCGGCCAGCACCTTGCCGATGGCGATCCGGCCGATGTAATCGCTCCAGTCGAGGTTGCTGATGACCATGCGGAATGGCGCATCGGGATCGGCCTGCGGCGCGGGGATGTGGCTCAAAATGGTCTCGAAGAGCGGCGTCATGTCCACTTTCGGATCCGCGCTGTCCCGCACCGCGTAGCCGTCACGCGCGCTGGTATAAAGGAAGGGGGCGTGGAACTGCTGCTCGTTGGCGTGCAGTTCGAGGAGAAGCTCCAGTACCTGATCGTGCACACGGTGGATGTTGGCATTGGGCCGGTCCACCTTGTTCAGCACCACCACCAGGGCCAGGCCCTGCTCGATCGCCTTGCGCAACACGAACCGGGTCTGGGCCTGCGTGCCCTCCGCCGCGTCCACCAGCAGCAAAACGCCGTCCACCATCGTCAGGATGCGCTCCACCTCGCCGCCGAAATCCGCGTGGCCGGGCGTGTCCACGATGTTGATCGTGACCCCGCCCCACTCGATCGAGGCGTTCTTGGCCTTGATGGTGATGCCCTTTTCGCGCTCCAGGTCCATCGAGTCCATGACCCGCTCGATGAGTTCCTCGTTCGCGCGGAAGGTTCCGGCCTGGCGCAGCAGGCAATCCACCAGCGTGGTCTTGCCGTGGTCCACGTGCGCAATGATGCCGATATTTCGAATCGCGATGCTCATGTCGGTAAAGGGCGGCACACTCTACGCGATCCGCGGGGAAAGACAACCGGAATGCGGAAGCCGGTCGAGCCGGCCCGCGAGGCCGCGGGCCCTCCAGGAAGCGCCCCGCAACAGCCATGGAGGGACGCCGGCCCCGGCGTCCTCCTTTAACAGTAAAAAAAACTGCCGGATTATAGCGCCTTCAGCACGCCGGTGGCTTCGTTGAACTCGCCGATCAGGTGGTCCCACTCGTCCACCTGTTCCTGCGAGAAGAGCTCCTTCCAGAACTCTTCGTCCCAAAGCCGGCGCAAATCCTCGGAATCCTTGGCCTGCTGCTCGACCCAGGTGAAGTACTTGAAGTTGTGCAGGGCCTTCCGGTCGAAGTAGTTCAGCTCGCGGAAATAATCCACGCCGGTTCCCTCCAGGTAACGGGCGTAATGCGCCGCCGCCTTGACCCCGTCATACGTCCCGTGCTGCTCCTCCATCTCCTGCTTCCGGGAGGCGTATAGCTCCATGGAATCCGTCAGCGGCGTGAAGAGCACGTCGCGCTCGTCCATCTCGTAGTACTTCGCGGTCTTGATGCATGCGACGAGGTTGCAGAGGCTGGAGATGCCCAGCCACGCGAGCTGCTCCAGGACCTCGCGCTTCACGCCCTGCTTCTCCAGGTACGCCAGCCCCGCCTCCTCGTTGAACAGCCGCAGGAGTTGCATCACCTGCTCGTCGTCGATCGCCGTGACGGCGTCCGTGTTGCGCACGTTGTGGATCCACGGCACGTGCTTGTCGCCGATGCCCTCGATCCGGTGTTCGCCGAAGCCGAACTGGTACAGCGTCGGGCATTGCAACGCCTCGGTCGCGACCACGCGCAGGAAGGGATGCTTCGTGCGCAGGTAGTCGCCGGCCGCGATCGTGCCCGCGGAGCCCGTCGCGCTGATGTACGCCGCCAGCCGGCTGCGGTCATTTCGATAGTGCTTCTGGTAGATATCCTCGATCACCCCGCCGGTCATGTTGTAGTGCCAAATCGAGTTCCCGAATTCTTCGAACTGGTTGAAAATCACGATCTTGCCGCCGCGCTCGCGCCGCAGCTCCCAGCATTTGTCGTAGATCTCCTTGACGTTCGACTCCGTGCCCGGCGTGGCGATGACCTCGTCCGTGCCGATCTCCTTCAGCCACTCGAATCGCTCTCGGCTCATGCCCTGCGGCAGAATGGCGACCGCGGGGCAGCCCAGGAGCGCGCAATCATACGCCCCGCCGCGGCAATAGTTGCCCGTGGAGGGCCAGACGGCCTTCTGCGTCGTCGGGTCGAAATTGCCGGAGACCAGCCTCGGCACCAGGCAGCCGTACGCCGCGCCCACCTTGTGCGCGCCGGTCGGGAACCACTTGCCCTCCACACCGACGATCTTGGCCTCGACGCCGGTCAGCTCGGACGGGAACTCGATCCAGTTACCCTCGCCGAACCCGCCGCCCTTCGGCTTGGCCTCGTTCTTCCACGTGATGCGGAAAAGGTTCAGCGGGTTGATGTCCCACAGGCCGATGCCCTTCAACTTCTCGACGATCTTCTGGGGCACCTTCGAGGGATCCTTCTGCTGCGCAAAAGTCGGCAGGATGACGCCCCGCTCCCGCGCGCGCTGTACGGCCTTCTTCAAAACGTCCCGGTTGATGGACTCGATAATCTTCATGCTCTACTCTCCTGGGCCGCTGGGTTTCCGGCAGGGTTCTACCGGCAGCAAAGCGCGTACATTAGCCAATTGGCCCCCTCTTGTCCATTCCGCTTTCGCAACAGCAGCGGCGGTCATTGGTATTCTACAGGGCTTGTTTTTCAAGCTCCGATTTGCCATACTATTGATGTGAGGGGAGCAGCAAAAAAGGGCATGAGCGCGAAGTACCCAATACCTACGCGGGATAAAGGGCGAGATCTGTGTGTCCGAGAAGTGTACAACCGCAATGATATCCGGATCATTCAGGGTGATTCCCGCCAAGCGTTGGAGAGCTTTCCGGACAACACGTTTCAATGTTGCATCACCAGCCCGCCTTATTGGGGCCTACGGGATTACGGCATCCCCGGACAGATTGGCGCGGAAGACGTCCCGGACCAGTATATCGCCGACCTGGTGAAAATTTTTCGGGAAGTCCGGCGTGCCCTGCGAGAGGATGGAACGCTCTGGCTCAACATCGGCGATTCGTACACCAGCGGCGACCGCCGCTGGCGCGCGCCGGACAAGAAGAACCCGGCCCGCGCCATGAGCTACCGGCCGCCGACCCCGCAGGGTCTCAAACCGAAAGACTTGATCGGAATCCCTTGGCGGATCGCGTTCGCGTTGCAGGCCGACGGCTGGTATCTGCGCTCGGACATCGTCTGGAACAAGCCGAACTGTCAGCCGGAGTCGGTCAAGGATCGCCCGACCCGCGCGCACGAGTACGTCTTTCTATTCAGCAAGTCGGAGTCGTACTTCTACGACTACGCGGCGATTCAGGAACCGTCCATCAACGGTAACGGCCCCAAGAACCGGCGCACGGTGTGGAACGTCAACACCAATGGCTTTCACGGCGCGCACTTCGCCGTCTTTCCGCCGGAACTGGTGCGGCTCTGCCTGCTGGCCGGTTCCAAGACCGGCGCCCAGGTGCTGGATCCTTTCTTCGGCTCTGGGACGGTCGGCCTGGTCTGTCGCGAACATCAGCGGCATTGCGTGGGGATCGAGTTGAACCCGGAGTACGTCAAGATCGCGCTGGAACGGATCGGCCAGGCTCAGCCGACCTTGCACCTTTACGCCGTCGCAAACACCCACTGAGCATGGACTGTGCATAGGTTCTTGCGCAGGTGCCGGACCTGAAGTTTCCGCTCGGACCCCGCATCGAAGTAGAGTTGGAACTTCAGCGCGCCGCCCCGCTTCTTCACGTGACAGTACCCCGGCCGGGTCTCCTGCTTGGTGTCGCGACGGATCTCGAAGGTGCCGTGTTCGGCTTCCTGCAACAGCGCCTTCGGGATTTCGACCAGTTCATACCGGACGCCCTGCGGGTCCTTCGACAGGCAGCGCAACGTGAAGATGCGCTCGTAAGCCCTCATGTGCTGCAGGAACTGGTCGCGGAGTCGCCCGAGACCGGCGGCCGTGGACGGCCAACGGCCCTTGCCGAGTTCCATGAATTTCGAGATGTAAATCTCGTCTTCCTTGATGCCTTTGTCGGCCTGGGTCTTGAGCGAACAGGGCACGTCCTCGATCGTGATGTCATGCCCGCGGTGCGTCCGGGACGCGGACAGAGTAGCCGCCTTGCCGCAGAGGTTGAGCGTCTTTTCCAGCGCGTACTCGAAGCGGTCCTTCGAGAGCGCTTCCTTCGAGAAGCAGTGATGAATGCGCAGGACGTCGCCAAAGTCGCACAAGAGCCGGTCGTCCACCAAGTCAGAAGCCGGATTGCGTTCGATCCGGATAAAGGAGCGGCGGAATTGCCGAACGACCGTCTCGATCAGGTTCAGCTGCTGTTCCGTCAATTCCCGCAATGCCGGGATCAGCCGATCCACGCGAGCCAGAATGTCTTCACGAGTCATGCGGCGTAGGGTAGCGTATTCAAGGCTTCGACTCAACTGTCATGAAAATACTTCCCAGCCGACTCGTTTACGCACTTGTCCGCCCCGGGGCTCCTGCTACTATGAAAAGTCTTGTGGTGGAACGGGAATGTGCCGCGGGAAGGGAATCCAGCGAGGTGGTTATGTTTGAAGGTGCCTATACAGCCATTATCAC
>JAHJJH010000170.1 GCA_018823105.1 Verrucomicrobiota bacterium
AGGACGATACCGCAGAACCAGAACCCCGCACGGCAATAGCCATCCGGGGGCATCGGAACCTCCGCTGCGCCGGCAGCACGAAGCCCCACCGCCGTTTCCTGCCCCGCCGGCCGTGCCGCCGGTGGAGAACGGATCGGTAGACGCGGCCGCTGCCAACGGAATGCCCCCGTCGCCGCCCTTGCAGGGGGCGGGCCGCACGCTCCACCTGTTCGATCTCCAGGTCCAGTCCGTGCCCGACCTGCTGAAGATGGCCGACAGCTACGGGCTCCAGGACCTTGGCGCGCTGCGCAAGCACGAGTTGATCTTCGAAATCCTGAAGGCCAATGGGCGCCTGAACGGCATGATGTACGGCCGGGGCGTGCTGGAAATCCTGCCCGACGGCTTCGGGTTCCTGCGCTCGCCGAATTACAACTACCTGCCGTGCCCGGAGGATATCTACGTGTCGCCGTCCCAGATCCGCCGCTTTGCGCTGCGCACCGGCGACCTCGTGGACGGTGAAATCCGCGCGCCCAAGGACAAGGAACGCTTCTTCGCGCTGCTGAAGGTGGACAAGATCAACGAGACCGAGCCGGACGGCCAGCGCCACAAGGTCCCGTTCGAGAACCTGACCCCGCTGTTCCCCGACCGCCGGTTCGTGCTCGAGATCGGCAAGGAAGAGGTCTCCATGCGCGTCATGGATCTGCTGACCCCCATCGGCATGGGACAGCGTGGACTGATTGTCGCCCCGCCCCGCACGGGTAAAACCGTGCTGCTGCAGAAAATCGCCAACAGCATCACCGCCAACAGCCCCAAGGCGAAGCTCATCGTCCTGCTGATTGACGAGCGGCCGGAGGAAGTCACCGATATGGAGCGCAGCACGAAGGCCGAAGTGTTGAGCTCGACCTTCGACGAGCCGCCCGAGCGGCATGTGCAGGTCGCCGAGATCGTCATCGAAATGGCCAAGCGCATGGTGGAATGCGGCCGGGACGTGGTGATCCTGCTGGACAGCATCACCCGGCTCGCCCGGGCCTACAACACCCTCCAGCCGCACAGCGGAAAGATCCTCTCCGGCGGCGTGGACGCCAATGCCCTGCATAAACCCAAGCGGTTTTTCGGGGCCGCCCGGAATATCGAGGGCGGCGGCAGCCTGACGATCGTGGCGACGGCCCTCGTGGACACGGGCAGTCGCATGGACGAGGTGATCTTCGAGGAATTCAAGGGCACGGGCAACATGGAGCTGGGCCTGGACCGGCACCTGGTGGATAAGCGGATCTTCCCGGCCATCAACATCGAGAAATCGGGGACGCGCAAGGAAGAGCTGCTGCTCCATCCCGATGAGCTGCAGAAAATATGGCTGATGCGCAAGGCCCTGAACGGGGTGCCGCCCGTGGAGGCCATGGAACTGCTGGTCAACCGCCTCAAGAAGACGGGCAGCAACGCGGAGTTTCTTCTTACGGTCCAGGGATAGTGTGCTGTCCCTGAAATGCGAATGCACGAAAAAGGATGTTTGTCATCCCGAGTCCCGACCTCCGAGAGTCGGGACGAGGGATCTCCATGGAGCCAAATCAGTTGGAGATCCCTCATCCCGATCGCCTCGCATCGGGATTTGGGATGACAATATGGTTTGAACAATTGCTTTTGGGACAGTTTACTGGGTGGCATGAACGCCAGGGTTACGAGTACAGCGAATGTCTGGGGCCGTCCTTCCGGGCGTCATGTGCCGGCGGCCCTGGCCGCCGTGCTCCTCTCGCTGGGGATGCACTTCGCCGCCTGGCAACAGCATCCGGTTCTTCCCATCGGCTCTCTGGCCCGCGTTCGGGAGAAGGTCCGTTTCCCGTCCATCCGGCTGCACGACGTCCAGCCGGTCCCCTGGGAAACCGTCCGGCGACCGGCGCGGTTCCGGCCCGAGGACCCCGGGCGCCGCACCAGCCTCGCGGAAGAGACGGCGGATTGGGTTGAACAAGTCCGGCAAGCCTTGCCCCCTTCACCCGATCTTTCCCGCGTACCCCTGGCCGGTGAGGGCCGGGCGCTGACGAAGCCCCCCGCGCCGCCTGCCCGGGCGCGTTGGGAACCCCGCCAGGAAATTCTTCAGGTCGAGGAAAAGCTCTACGCCGAGGAAATCAGCGCCTTGCCCCGGCGGTATGCGCCACACGTGCCCCGCGCGGCTCGCGCGGCCGATATCACGCCGCCCTCGACGGCCGAGTTGGCGGCCTTGGCCTCCTCCTCCGCCGCCGTCCCGGTGGAATCCAGTGAGCCGGGCGCGTGGCTGCGTCAGCTTCCCGGACCGGGTAGGTTGTCGGCGAGCGAGAAGGGGCCTCCTCCCGGGCCATCATCGTTGCTGGTGGAGGAGTCGGCCGTATTGGATGAGAAACTGCCGGAGGTCACGGAACTCAAACCCGTCGAGCAGATGCTGGCTATCGAGGTAGGGGCCTGGCAGCCTCCGGATGAGCCTGATGCCGTTTACTTCGAGTTGCGCATCCGACGGGAGGGAGAGGCCCTCCTACCCGTGCTGCCCAAGGACGTCCTGCTGATCCAGGATTGTTCCGAAAGCATGACGCAGGCCAAACTCAATAGCTGTAAAGATGGTCTGCAACGATGGATAGGACAATTCGATTCGAAAGACCGTTTTGACTTGCTGACGTTCCGTGACACGTCCGAGCGACTGTTTGATCGCTGGACGGAGCCCACGACCGTGAACCGCTCCATTGCCGTCGGTTACGTGGATCGTCTTGTCGCCCGGGGTAAAACCGACGTGTACGGCTCGTTAGAACAGGTGCTCACCCTCGATCGCGATCCCGCGCGGCCGGTCATCGCGGTCCTGGTCACGGATGGCCGTCCCACGATGGGCATGGTGGACAGCTCCGATATCATTGAAGCCTTCACCCGCGCCAGCGCGGGATCGGTTTCGATGTTCTGCGTGGGCGGCGGCATCCGGGTGAACCGTTTCCTGTTGGATCTGCTGGGTTATAAAAACCGGGGCGATGCGCTGGTGGTGGAGGATAGCGCCCGGATTCCGGAAGCTGTGCAGGAATTGGCGCGGCAGATCAGCCGCCCGGTGTTGACCGATCTGACGTACCGTTTTTCGGGAATCCCTGAAGACGATATCTTTCCCCGCACGCTGACTCACCTTTACCTTGATCGCCCACTGGTCATCTACGGCCGGTATCCGGCCGGCACGCCGCGCGTGGTATTCCAGGTCGTGGGCCAGGCCAGGGGCCAGAGGGCCGACATGGTCTTCGAGTGGAACTGGAGCCAGCTGCGGCCCGGCGATTCGTCCCTCCGGACCCGGTGGGTTTGGCAGCGCATTTACCACCTGATCGGCGAACATGTCCGCGAGGCCCGTCCGGAAATCCTGGACGAGATCCATGCGCTCGCCAATCGTTACGGCCTGATGGTCCCTTACGGCACCGACATCCCGACGCGCTGAACGGCGGGACTACGCCTGGAGTTCAGAGGAATCGCCCATGACGGCGGCCTCGGCGTGCTGTTCGGGCATGCGTTCCATGGACAGCAGGTCGCCTCCGATAATCGAGGCGCCGCCGTCCACGTGGACGATCTGGCCGGTGATTTTCTTCGAGTACGGCCCCAGCAGGAACAGCGCGGCGTTGGCTACCTCGGTCTTGTCGTTGATCGTGTCCCAGGGCAGTGGGCTGGTCTTCCGCCAGAGGCGGGCCAGGTACGCGAAATGCGGGATGGCCTTGGCCGCCTTCGTCGTCAGCGGCCCGGCGGAGATGGCGTTGACGCGGACCAGGTCGCGCCCGTGGCGGCGGGCCAGCCCGCGCACCACTGCCTCCAACGCGGCCTTGTTCACGCCCATCCAGTTATAGTAGGGGAATGCCAGTCGCGATTCGAACGTCATGGCCACGATCGAACCGCCGTCCGGCATGTGCCGGTACGCGTAGCGTGCGACGGTGGCCAGCGAAACGCAACTGATATGAAAGGCCGTCTTGAGATCGTCGGTGGCTTCGGTATGGAAGTCCGAGCCCAGGCAGGTCTTCGGGTTGGCATAGGCGATGGAGTGGACCACACCGGCGATCGGGCCGGTGCGCTCGAAGAGTTGCGCGACCTGGGCGTCCTCCAGGACGTCGCAGAACTCGAAGCGCAGGGCGCTCTTTTCCGCCTCCGGGAGCTTCTCGCTCCGGTCGAGAAAGAGGCGCTTCAGGCGTTCGTTCTGGACGGTGTAAATGACATGGCCGCCCCCCTGTTCGATCCCCTTGCCGATGGCATAGGCGATCGAATCCGCATCGAGCAACCCCATCACGACATAGGTGGCGCCTGGCTGAATCATTTTTTTCCCTCCGCTTGGGTGCAAACGGAGCATAACGTACAGTGTCTTCCGTAAAAAGCAAAAGGAAGCCGGCCCGGCCGTTGCGTGGCGGCAGTTGATCCCGGGCCGGGCGCGGGTCCATAATGGCGGCGATGAGGGAGGTTCCGGCATGAAGGAGAAGAAGCGGGCAGGAATCAAAAGCGCCTACGAGCTGGCCATGGAACGCCTGGCGGGCCGCGGCGAGGCTCCGGCGATCCTGTCGGAGGAGCAGAAGAAAGCGTTGGCGGAGGTGGATAGGCAGGTCCGCGCCAAGGTGGCGGAGGTGGAGATTCTGATGGACCGGAAAATGGCCGAGGCCCGGGCCAAGCCGGAGGCCGAGGAATTTCAGAAACTGGCCGAACAGAAACAAGTCGAAATCCGGCGCATTCGCGAGCGCGGGGAGCGCGACAAGGAAACCCTCCGAAAGGGCTGACGGCGCCAGGCCTTTTTTTCCTGTGCGCGCCGTTGCTTTTTTATTCGAACGTTCTAGTATTCGCCGCGGGACGGGTCAGACCCATGGGGAACCGTAAACAGGAGAGTGCGGAATGAAGCCGGATACGCTCACGCGCTGGACGCCCGAGGATTCGGCGGAGCTGTACGGGATCAGGAACTGGGGGGCCGGGTACTTTGACGTGGCCGACAACGGCGATGTCATCGTGCGCCCGCGCGGCAAAGGCGGGGAGGTCAGCATCAGCCTGATGGAGATCGTGTCCGGCTTGAAGGCCCGCGGGCTGGGCATGCCCGTGCTGGTGCGGTTCGGCGACATCCTCGCCTCCCGCGTCGCGCAGATCAACGCGAGTTTCGCCAAGGTCATGGCCGACGCCGGGTACGGCGCCGGCTATCGCGGCGTCTATCCGATCAAGGTCAACCAGCAGCAGCAGGTGGTCGAGGACATCGTGGCGTTTGGCCGCCCCTTTCACCACGGCCTGGAAGCGGGCAGCAAGGCGGAGCTCATCGCCGCGCTGGCGTACATGAGCGATCCCGAGGCTTTCATCGTCTGCAACGGGTACAAGGACGAGGAGTTTGTCGAGTTGGCGTTGCACGCCCTGAAAATGGGTCTGCAGACGATCATCGTCCTCGAGATGGCCAATGAGCTGCCGTTGGTGATGGAGCGGGCCAGGGCCATCGGCGTTCGTCCGCGGTTGGGGGTGCGCGTCAAGCTGGCCACGCGGGGGGGCGGGCATTGGACGGATTCCGGGGGCGACCGCAGCACGTTCGGGCTCACCGCGTCTCAAATCATCGACATGGTGGACTGGTTGCGCGCGGAGAATGCCCTGGATTGTCTCCACATGCTTCACTACCACATCGGTTCGCAAATCCCCAACATCCGCAGCATACGGGCAGCCGCGTCGGAAGCCTGCCGCTTTTATGTGGACCTGGTGAAAGAAGGCGCGCGCATGGGCGTTTTGAACGTCGGCGGGGGGTTGGCCGTGGACTACGACGGCTCGCACACGAATTTTCCCAGCAGCAGCAACTACGCCATGGATGAGTACGCGGCCGACATCGTCGAGGTCGTCATGAAAGCCTGCAACGCCGCGCAGGTTGGCCACCCCCTGCTGGTCAGCGAGTCCGGCCGGGCCACGGTGGCGCACCATTCCGTGCTGCTCTTCAATGTCCTGGACGCCACGCAGTTCGAGAGCCACGGGCTGCCCGAGAGCCTTCCCGCCGATGTGCCCGAACCCCTGCGCCAGCTCATGGATGTCAGCGCGTCGTTAACGTCCAAGAATGTGCAGGAGTGTTATCACGATGCCGTGTACTATCGCGACGAGACGCGCGCCCTTCATGAAGTCGGCTCCATCTCGCTCCGGCACCGCGCCCTGGCCGAGCGCATCTTCTGGAGCATCATCACGCGGATCGCGGTCGAAATCCAGGGCCGCAAGTATGTGCCCGACGAACTATCCGGCCTGGAGATGGCCATCGCCGACGTCTACTACGGGAATTTCAGCGTGTTCCAGTCGCTCCCGGACGTCTGGGCCATCGACCAGCTCTTTCCCGTGATGCCCGTACACCGGCTCAAGGAGGCGCCGACCCGGCAGGCGACGATTTCGGACATCACGTGCGATTGCGACGGTAAAATCGACCGATTCATTGATCTTCATGATGTCCGGCAGACCCTGCCCGTCCACGAACTCGATGACTCGGGCGAGTACTACATGGGGGTTTTCCTGGTCGGCGCCTATCAGGAGACCCTGGGCGATCTGCACAATCTGCTGGGCGACACCAACGTGGTCAACCTGCGCATCGGCGAGGAGGGCGCGGTGGAATACGCGCATGAAATCTCGGGCGACACGGTCGCCGACGTGCTTTCCTACGTCGAGTACAATCCGCAGGAGATGCTCGACCGCATGAGGAAGACCGCCGAGCAGGCCGTCCGTTCCGGGCGGATCACGGTGGAGGACCGGCGGCAGCTCATGCAGGCTTACGAAACCGGGTTGCGGGGCTACACCTACTTCGAGAAATAAAGGCCCCAGCGTGTCGTCCCGGAACGGACTCGGCCCCAGAGGGGATGACACGACCGTGGTCTCGGGGGGGGGCGGGACCAGACACTGACCCGGACGGAAGGGCTGGTCATTTATGCCGCCGGAAACGGATATCCCTTTCCATCGTGGCGAGGATCTTCCCGTCCTGCCGCAACTCGCTCTCCAGCGTCCAGATGACGCCGGGGCGCATGCGGGCCGTCGGGATCATGATTTCGGTCAGCTTGCGTGCTTCGCGCGGCGCCAGTTTGAAGGATTCCTCCCCTTCGGCCATGACCCGTCCGGCGCGGTCCGTCAGGCGCCAGTGCTCGGTATATCGTTCCAGGGGTTCCGCGCACAGGGACTTGGCCCATAGCGAGGCCTGCAGGAGATCCCCCGCCATGGGGGTCAGGGAGCCCGTCTCAAACCACCAGAAGGTGCCCGGCATCTTGCGGGAAAGCGCTCGGATGAACTTTCGCTCCATGGTGCGTTTATATTCCGTGCCCCGGCAGTCCGCCAACTGGCGCAGGCCGGAGCGAGCCAGGGAGTCGGCTTGGAACGTCCTCCACAACACCCTCCTTTCCAAGTAGTTGGCCATGGCCAGGAACAGGCGCGCCTGGTGCTCTGTTGAGTAATAGCCGGCCATCTCGCCGGTGCGCCAGTTGATGTTGTTGCGAAAACGACAGGCTGTTTTCGTGTCATCGCCCTCGATCGGGTCGAGCGCGCCGATTTTCTCCAGTACGTCGAAATTGCGCAGCACCTCTCGCGGAAAAAAGGGCAGGGCCTGAGCGGAAACATACGGATGGACCACCGCGAAAGTTGGCGATAGGGCGGCCGACAGGTTCGCTTCCAGTGCCCATCCCCATACGGGCGCGCCGATGTTGAGGGCGTGTTCGATCTGACGCCATGCGGCCAACGCTTTCTCCCTTCCGGCGGGAGTCCCGCGCGGATCGAGGAACAGGCTGCCGCGAATCGGCCGCAGCGGGCCGCTTTTGAGATCGCGCGCATCCGGCCAGGTCGTGGCCGGCACCTGGCGCGACGCGACCATCAGGAAATGGGCCAGTCGCAGCTCATCCTCCGGCCGGGCGGACACCGGGTCCCGGACCGTTTTTTTAACGACATCGAATTGGCGGTAGAGCCGGTCGGACTTGGAATCGTAGAACTCCGCCCAAGGCACGGCATTCAGAAAGTCCGTGCACCGCCGGGCTAGTGGGGGGAAGGAGGTGCGCACCACCATCATCCCGGCCGGCAGGTTGATGTACCCCGCGAGCGCCCCGGCCCCCGGGATCGGATCTCTGTCCTGTCCGTTGGTCGGAAGGACCTCGCCGTAGAGCCGATTCCAGTGTGGCAAAGCATCCAGGCTGGACAGGATTCGCTCGATGCGGTACACGGCCTCGTCTTCCTTGAGGTACCCGAGGCGTTGCGCCACGCACAGGGAGGCCAGGTACAGGCCGACCGTGGAGGGCGTGGTCCGACCCCGGGAAAGGGTGGATTCAAAAGGAAGCCCGCTCACGTCCGAGTACATTTTGTCGAGGCCCTTCCAAGTGTTTTGCATGAGGCTATGCAAACGCCGGCGCTCGTTCCGTGAGAGGTTGTCGGGCCAGGACGCGGCATGGACCATCGTCGAGCCGAACAGGGCAAGGCCGACTAACGCGATCATGTACTTCTTCACCATACGGACCTCCCGGACAGCAAGACTATCGTGTATAAGATAACGGGCCGTGGGCTGGGGTCAACCCTGCAGTGTCATGACGCCGGGAACGGTATCCTGCAGGATTGCGTACCGTCCGGCCTTGGGTCAGGATGCCGACATGTCTGACCTGTACCATCTTGTCGGTGTAGCCGGCGTCGGGATGAGTGCGCTGGCCCAGGCCCTGCTGGCCCAAGGCTGCCGGGTGTCGGGTTCGGACCGATTTCTCGACCAGGGCAGCGAACTGGAGGTGTTGGACAGGCTGCGCGCCGCCGGGATCCGATTGATGCCCCAGGACGGCTCGGGCGTGCTTGCGGATACGAGCGGAGTCATTGTCAGTACCGCCATCGAGCCGGGTAACCCCGATCTTGAGGCGGCCCGCTCCAGGGGCGTACCGGTGATTCACCGGGCGGAAATGCTCGCCCGTCTCGTCCGGGGCCGGCGACTGATCGCCGTGACCGGCACCTCGGGCAAGACCACGGTGACCGGCCTCATCGGTTGGCTGCTGGAACAGTGCGGGCAGTGGCCAACCGTCGTCAACGGTGGGGCAGTCCTGAACTGGAAGACCCCGCAGGCGCCCGGGAATTTCAGGGCCGGGCGCGACGCTTTATGGGTGATCGAGGCGGACGAAAGCGACCGGTCCCTTTTACACTTTGAGCCGGAGTGGGAAATTATCACGAACATTTCCCGCGATCATTTCGATCTGCGCGAGACGCTGGGTCTGTTCCGGACTTTCTCGCACAAGGCGCGAGCGGGCGTGGTCTGCGGGCGGGGGGTCGCGGAGGCGCTTCTCGCCGACCCCGAGGGAGAAGCGCAGGGAAGGCTTATCGAAGAGCGCCTGGAGTATGAGGAAAGAGCCGGGCGGCCCGGCTTTGTTTCCGAGGGGACCTTTTTCCCGTCTCCCTTGCCCGGGTTGCATAACGTCGAGAACGCCTGGCTGGCGGTGGTATTGTGCCGGCAGTTGGGGCTGGATCCCGCGGCGCTGCGCGAGGCGCTTTCCTCCTTCCGGGGCATCGAGCGCCGGTTGGAGCGGGTGGGGGAATCGGGCGGGGTCACGATCGTGGACGACTACGCCCACAATCCTGCGAAAATCGTTGCGGCCTGGCGCACCATGGTGCAAACCCATGGCCGCATCCTCGGGGTTTGGCGTCCACACGGATTCGGTCCGCTGGCGGCAATGCTGTCGGATCTCGAGGCCTCCCTGGCCGACGTGATGCGCCCGCAGGATCTGCTTTTCCTGTTGCCGGTTTTCTATGCCGGAGGAACGGCCCGTCCGACCGTGTCCTCGGGCGACCTGGCGGCCCGCCTGCAGCGTGCCGGCAAATCCGCCAGAGTCGTTGAATCGTACTCGGCTCTTGAAGGGGAACTCCGCGCCGTCGCCCGCGACGGCGATGCCCTCCTTGTAATGGGCGCGAGGGACCCGGGTCTGCCGCGTTTCGCGCGGCGGATGTTGACGGTGCTGAAATCCTGACCTGCAGGTGTTTTATACGACTTTTCCATGATACATGGAGGCAGAGCCATGCCGGCTTCAACGAAGCCGGCTACAGCGTCTGTAGCCGGGACCGGGGGTCCCGGCCTGCGATGCAGGCACGCGCCGCGAGGCGGGTAGGGAGCGCGACGGCCGTCGGAACTTACGTTCGCGGGGTATCCGGAGTCGTCGGATATCGCCGCATCGCCAGATTCAGAATCTGGCTGATCAGCGAGGGGTACTCCAGGCCGGCCTTGGCGGCGGAGAGCGCGACCTCGGCATCACGGGAAATGTCCGGGTTCGGATTGGCCTCGAGAAAAACGATCTCGCCTTCCGGTGTCAGGCGCAGGTCAATGCGGCCGTAGTCGCGAAGTTGCAGCAGCTCGAACACGCGCCGGCTGAACCGCGCGATTCGCTTCTCCAGAGAAGGCTCCAACTCGGCGGGTTGGTAACGGATGTCCCATTTTTGGCGGTAGGCTTCATCCCACTTGACCCGCGCCGTCGCGATCGGGGGCCCGCCCTCGTCGGCCTTGCCGAAGTGCAATTCCCAGGGGGGCAGGGCGCGCCGCTTCTGGTTGCCGAGCACGCCGACGTACAACTCGCGTCCCGCGATATACTCCTCGCAGATCGCCGGTTGGTGGCGCCCTTCGTGGATCATCCGGACCCGGTCCTGCAGCTCGCTCGAGCTGTTCACCACCGAGGCCAGCGAGATGCCGTCGGAGCCGTCCTCGAACATAGGTTTGACGATCGCCGGAAAACGCAGCCGGCCCGACGGCTTCAATCGGCCGACGGGCAGGGCATCGAAACGGGGCACGCGGATGTGGTGGTACCCCAGCATGCGCTTACCGGCCGCCTTGTCCCGGCAGAGCCACAGCCCCGCGGGGCCCGTGCCCGTATAGGGGAGGTGGAGTAACTCCAGCACGGCGGCCACATTCAAATCCTTGCGTCGGTCTCCCTCGAAGCGTTCGGTGAGATTGAAGACCAGGTCCGCCGCCGAGCCGGTCAGTGCCTGTAGCGTCTGTATCACGTCCGGCCCGAAGGGTATGACCGCCACGGCATGACCGAGCTCGCGCAGGGCCGAGGCCACGTGGTACTCCATTTCCTTGCGCGTCTCTTCCGCCAGCCCCTGGAGTTCGGGATCGTCACGTGGCACGGCCTCCTGGTCCACGAGCAGCACGATCTTCATGCGGGCCTCTCCCTCCTGAAAATCTCCGGCGAGCGGGCACGGGCCTCGAGCACCAGCGCGGTCATGCAGATGCCGAGGGTGAACAGCGGGTCCCGGTCGTGCGGGCGCAGGAACAGGCCCAGTTCGCCGGCGCGCCGGCTCAAGCGCCGGAGCAACTGGTCAACGGCAAACTTGGGCACCCGGCCCCAGTACGCGATGTTATTCACCAGGTGCCGGCGGTGGCGGGTGAGAAAACGATCCGCCCGCTCCAGGCCGCCCGGGTTCTCGGCGGCAAACAGATCGCGCAGCACGGGATCGTAAAAACCGGTGTACGCCTTGGCAAATTCGCGGCGTTTTCTTTCATAGTAGGTCTGGAGCGTGGCCCGGGTGCGCAACGCGGCAAAGTGCCGGGGGCCGCCGGCCACGACGGGCGGGCGGTTGGCGAGGCCGCGCATCAGGTGGTCCACGTATTCCAGTTTCCGGAAGGCGCCCCACTCCTTGTAGCGGGTTCGCCAGTCCAAGCCGGGAGTCAGCCAGACGGCGAAGGTTTCCGCGAAATCCTCATCGGGATGCGCCTGGGCGTAATAGTCGCGCAGGTGGACGACGTACTGACGGCTATACGGGCGTGTCAGGTACTCGTGCGGACTGTACGGGGCGGTCATCCGGCCGAACAATTCCCGCCACCGGGTGCGTTGGGACAGGCGGTACGCATAATTGAGGGCGTGTCCGGCTTCGTGTCGCAGCAACTGCATACACTCGGCTTCGTGTTCCCCTTCCACCTCGAGCATCATGGCCCGCTCGAGGCGCTGCAGGCGCGGGTGGGCGAGGCAGAAGGGGATCCCGATGGCCGGGATCCCGTCGGGGCAGAGCCATTCCGTGGCCAGGTAGCAGGGGGGGCGGAAGCGCAGGCCGCGGGCCGAGAGTTCCTCGTACAGGCGCGCGATGCGCGCCTCCAGGACGGATCCTTCGATCCGCACCGGCAGGTCGCAGATGCGCAGGGCCAGCAGCGCGGCGTCGTCCCCCTGGTCCCAGGACGGCGGCGTGGGAACCGTTATTCCGGCAGTGTTGTCCGACAGATCGTTAATCACACGCCTTTCCTCGTTTCATTTAACCTGTTTTGCTCGCCCGGCACAAGACGGCGCCCGGCGGCGGTGGCATCTGATTTTTTTCATTTTGTTCATTTTGTTCTTGCATACCCAACAAGATTCTGAAACATTGCCATAAGGCGTAGCAGGTTGTAAGGGGGAAAACGCGTCATGGACGTACGACGTTATTATTTTGTTTTCCTGCTCTTGCTGCTGATCACTCGCTCCGAAGCTGAACAGTCTCCTTCTCCCATCTCCCTCGACAGTAATCGTGTTGCTCAAGTTGATCTCCTCGATCCGGCTTTGTCCGCCGACTCCCAGACCAATAAACCTCCGGTTCTACCTCCGTCGAATGAGCAGGTCGGGGTATTTGAATCGTGGCGGGCGTCCGAAGACGATGCCACGGTCTTCAGTCGTAGCCATGTCAATGTGCAAACGCGGCTGTTTGCCGACGGGCGCGCGGTGGACCAAGTCCAGGATCGGAGGTACACCGAGCTGGCCGGGGGATTGAATCACCAGACGGCATCGGGGCAGTGGGCGTTGACGACTTTGGAGCAGGAGGTCCGGCCCGACGGCGGTATCACGTATCCCCGGCTTTCCGCCGAATTGCGCTTCGCCCCAAATGCCAATCGAGAAAGCGTGGTGGAGATTCGCCACGAGGGCGGACAGGTCGCCCGCTCCTCCGTCGCCGGGTTGAGTTACTACGACTCGGCCAGCGGCCATAGCTATGTGTTTGCGTAGCTCAAGGACAGCGCGGCTCGGAGTTTCGATGGAGGAGTTTTCTATCCGGACGCCTTTGAAGGGGCGGGGGCGGATATTCGCTACAAGGTTGACCGGGTGAAGGTTCAGCAGGACGTGGTGCTTTATGCTTTACCTGATCCGGAAGACCTTGGGATGGATCCACAGACCACATGGCTTTCGGTGCTGACGGAACTATTGGATGTGAATCTTTCTGAAGCGGAGATCCGGCGGGACGACCTGGCGGAGCCCGCGGAACGCAGCGACGCCCCGCTGGAGGTGTGGTGGCCGGCGCGCTCCGCCGCGCCGGCACGCGTGCACAACTTCCAGCGCAGTTTCACGTACGTGGAAGAAGGCGACTGGGTCGTCGGCGGCGTAGCTGCGAGCGTGAGCGAGCAGGCACCTACCGCGCCCACTGTGATGAGCGATGTTGAACCGCTGTCCGTGCGATTGTTCGAGACTGGCGGCCGGGTATTCCTTTCCGAGGACGTTCCCGTATCTGTCATCCTGCGGAGTGCTGAGCAAGTCTTTTCAGCAGTGGATACCAGTTCTGCCCACGAAATCTCCCTGCACGGCAGTCCCACATTGCCGCCAACACGTCCGACCGCTGCCGGGACCTCCATCGCTTCGGCCCGACCCCAGGCCGGCCCGGCCTTTGTTGTGGATTACTGTGACTACTACGGAACCGTTACCAACAATCTGCGCTTCCAGAAGGGGGAGACCTATTTCATCAGCTCGGAATTGGTCGTCTCCGGTGCACGGCTGACTATCGAGCCGGGGACCGTGGTGAAGTTGGCGACGAATGCCTCGATCATCCTGCAAAGTGCGGCGCGGTTGGAATGCCTGTACTACACCAACCTGCCGGCGATCTTCACCAGTGTGCACGACACGAGCGCAGGGGAGGCGATCCCGGACTACACCAATTCACCGGCCCAGAATAAATACGCTGCTGCCCTGGACATGCGGTCGGGCACGAACCGGGTCTGGGGGCTGGAAATCCGTTATGCTCAAAAGGGGCTGGTATTTGCCGCGCCCGGAGCGCAACACGACGCCCGTGATAACCAGGTGTTCAACTCCGATCGAGCGATCGAGGTCACGGCCGGCTGGACCATCCTGCGGATCCGGCACCTACTGGTGTCCAACGCGTTGGTAGGCGTGTGGGCTCGGACCAATTCAATCAGCGTCAGTCTCTGCACCTTTGATGGGGTGGGCGCGGCGCTATGGGTGACCACGGGCGTTACCTCGCTGTCGGTGAACGATAGCCTGTTCGTGGACGTGGCCACCAACTTGGTTTCTAACGGTGTTGTTTCCGTGGGATTCACCTACAATGCAGCCCTCAATGCGACGAACGGGTGGCTGGGCAGCAATCTGGTCACACTGGCATCTCGGCCTTTCGAGGGCGGGGAGCAGGGATCGCATTACTTGTTACGAAGTGCAACCAATATAATAGATCATGGTTCAGGTGCTTGGCCATACACTATGAACTGGTACCACCATACGACGGCGACAAATCATGCAAAAGAGTCGAATACCGTAATTGATATCGGCTTCCACTACCCCGCGCCAACAGATAGCGACGGGGACGGACTCTGCGACTATTGGGAAGACGCATATGGAAATGCTTCTTATTGGTCTGTTCAGGATGAATCCAATTGGCAGGATTCAGATACGGATGACGATGGCTTGAGCGACGGAGCAGAAGTGCGTCTTTATTGGACAAACCCGAAGGTTCAGGACACAGACGGCGACGGTCAGAACGACAAGTTGGAAGTGGACAACGGATCGGATCCGAACGATCCCGCCTCTTTCCTGACTACAATATCCGGGACAATCGGATACAGCGGTGGACAAACCGGCCTCATCCGCGTGCTGGCCTTATACGAGCCGGGCCTCATGTTGGAGTACTCGTTTGACGAGGATGAGGGCGGCGTGATCCTCGATACCAGCGGCCACGGGCGTGACGGCGAGTTGTTCGGGGCCCAGTTCGATACGAATGGAAAAATCGGCGGCGGGCTGACGCTGGACGGCACCAATCACTATGCGGAGTTGGACGGCGGGTTGCCCTTGGCTGGTCATTCCTTCACATTGGCCGTGTGGGCCCGGCCGAACGCGAGCCAGCAGCCGTGTTGCGAATCGGGCCGGCAGGACATCTTCTCCATG
>JAHJJH010000171.1 GCA_018823105.1 Verrucomicrobiota bacterium
CCGGCGGGCTCGATGCTGAAGACCAGGGTGTCCTCGTTGAACCGAACCCGGTAGGCCCCGTCCAGCACACCCTCGACCCGGATGTGGCCCCCGCGCCGCTTGAGGATTCCACGGTGCGGGACGGGCACCGCCCAGTCGTCGGCCGCGCCCCAGAACAGGCTCCCCTCCGCGACGGCGATCTTGAGTTCCGCGTTTTCCAGGTTCTGGAATTCCGCGCGGCCCTCCCACTGGAAGTCCTTCGTCAATTTCATCGGCCAGGTCTTCTCCTGGCCCACGACGACCAGGTTCAGCCCGGTGTACAGCGAGACGGCCTGCTTCCGGGTGGCCCCGGGTTCTTCCTCCACCTCGGCGGGCGGCGCGGCCGGCGACGGCGCGCCGGGCACGAGCGCGTAGATTCGTGCGCTGTACGGCGGCAGGCTCAACGCCACCTTGCCGGTGGCCCTCTCCGCCAGGACCGGGCGCACGATCTCCTGCCGGACGCCGCCGCCGTAGCGCGCCCACTCGGTGTCCACCAGCGTATCCCACGGCCCCGGCGCCGGGAACGGGACCGCTTCCTCCTCCAGGGCTTGGCCGGAAAGGTTGATGACCACCACCAGCGGTCGGCCCGGCGCGCGCTCGTGCCAGCGCCAGTAGACCAGCATGTTCCGGCTGCGATTGACCAACGGCACGCGGATGTTCATGCCCTTCAGCGCCTCGCTGCGCCCGCCAAGGTTGCGGCGCAGGCGGATCAAGTCTCGGTGAAGATTGAACAGGCCCGCGTGGCGCTGCTTCTTCCCCCAGTCCAGCGGACGGTCGTCGTGAAAGGGCCCGCTTTCCTGGAACTCGTTGCCCATCAGGATCAGCGGGATGCCCGGCGCGGTAAGGGTCAACAGCGCGCCCAGCCCGCACATCCGGCGGGCGTAATCGCCCGCCGGGTTGGACGGATCCGCCTCCGAGGCCAGCCGCGTCTTTCCGTTGATCTTCCCGGCCTCGTCGTGGTTGTCCACGTAGATCACCCGGGCCATGGTCACGGGGCGCGTCTCCAGGGCGTAGGCCACGGCCCCGAGGCTTCGCTCCGCGTCGCCGGCGGCGGTCAGCACGGGTACGACCTGGTGATGGAAATCGAAGTCCCACGAGCCGTGGAAGTTCCCGATGTCCATGGAGTCCTCGGCGATGTTGACCGCGTGGGGGAAACGGCTGCGGACCTGGCTGTTGATGTCGTCCAGCATCTGCGCGCCGGCGGGAATGGGATCCGCCCCGTTCCGGCTCGCCCGGATGTTGATCGCCGAATCCCAGCGAAAGCCGTCCACGCGGTACTCCTCGAGCCACATCATGATGTTGTCCTTCACGAAGCGGCGGACCATGGGCTCGTCGTACTCCGGGCGCGGGCCCCACGGCGTGTGGGCCAGGCCGGGCCGATCGTAGAAATAGATGCCTCCTTCCCGCTCGCCGCCCGTCCCGTCGAACCGCAGCAGGTCCAGGTTATCCGGCCCGTAATGGTTGTGGACCACGTCCAGGTGCACGGCGATACCCAGCCGATGGCAGGCCTTCACAAAAGCCTTCAGCCCGTCCGGCCCGCCGTAGGCCTGTTCCACGGCGAAGATATCGCAGGGATTGTAGCCCCAACTGTGAGATCCGTTGAACTCGTGCACGGGCATGACGCACACCGCGCTGACGCCCAGATCGACGAGATGGTCCAGGCGCTTGATGGCGTCGTAGAACGTCGCCGGCAGGCCGTCCTGCGGCTTGGGATCGTGGTACGCGCCGATGTGCATCTCGTAGATCACCAGGTCGTCGAGCGGTCGCCCCGCCGGCCGATCATCCTCCCAGGAAAAGGCGGCCGGATCGTAGAACAGCGAACTGCGGCCGTCGGCCGCCACGGCGCGGGCGTACGGGTCGCGCCGGGGTAAATTGCCGTTGATGACGTATCGGTACGCGCCCGGCGGGCGGCTGCGCTGGAGCGTGGCCGACCAGATGCCCGTGGCCTTGTCCAGGCTCAACCGCTCGGCGGCCGAGGCTTTCCAGCCGTTGAAATCGCCGACGACCTCCACCGCGCGGGCGTTGGGCGCCCAGACCCGGAACGTGGTCTCCCCCGGCCGGCTCGTGACGCCCAGCGGCTCCTCGGCCGAAGCCGCGGCCAGGCCCAGCCCGCACACGGCGAGGGCGACGCTCCACAGTCTGCCTAACCTTTGTTTCCGCATGGCGGCTCTCCCGCTCGGTGTACCCGGCCGGACGCGCGGAGGCAAGCGGGATTTCTCTTCGTAGCCCCGAGCGTAAGCAAGGGGATCTTTCCGCTCGCGGCTACAATATTTCCTTGTCCGCCGCCGATATTCACGCGTATAAATATCGGCCGATGAAACTGCATGTACGGGTCATGCTGGCCAACGAGCGCGGCGAGGAGTTCATGGGCGCCGGCCTCCTGCAGCTCCTCGACGGCATCGAGCGCCGCCGCTCCATCGCCCAGGCCGCGCGCGCGATGAACCTTTCCTATGTCAAGGCGCTCCGCATCCTCGCGCGCCTGGAGCGCAACCTGGGCCGGGTACTGGTCCGCCGCCAGAAGGGCGGCGCGACGCACGGCGGGGCCGAGTTGACCCCCGCCGGCCGCCGATTCGCCCGCGATTTCAAGCGGCTCCACGACGGCACCGCCCGGCTGGCGCAACGCCGGTTCGAGCCGTTCCGGAAAAAATACGGGAGAAAAAAATGAAGGCAACGCGTTCCGGACCCATCTTGCTGGCCGCCGCTATCAGCGGCGCCCTGTGGCTTCAACCCGCGGCCGCCGAGGCCCCGGCCGCTTCCCCCGTCTTCGACCTCGGCGAGGTGCTGGTGCTGGGCGGGGCACGGGAGCCGGCCACGGAGGGCACCGCGCCGCGGGTCGAGGGCGAACGTATCCGGCAGCGAGAGCGCCAGGACGTGGCCGACGCCGCCGCGCTGCTCCCCGAAGTGGCGATCGGCCGCTCCGGCCAGCGCAACGAGAAGATGATCATGGTACGCGGATTCGACATGCGCCAGGTCCCGCTCTTCATTGACGGCATCCCGGTCTACGTGCCGTACGACGGCACGGTGGACCCCGGCCGTTTCGGAACGTTCGACGCGGCGGAAGTGAGCGTCGCGCGCGGCTTCAGCCCGGTGGTGTACGGACCCAACACCCTCGGCGGCGCGATCAACGTGGTCACCCTGCGCCCCACCCGGCCACGGGAACTGCTCCTCCGCGCCGGCGCCTTCAGCGGCGGCGGGATCGAGGGCGGACTCCGGGGCGGGCTGCTTCAGCCCGGAGGCTATCTCCAGGGCGGACTCTCCTACCGGGAGCGCGATACCTACCGCGTCGCCGGCGACTACACCCCCGCCGCCGCCGAGGCCGGCGGGCGCCGAGAGAATTCCGACAGCCGCGACCTCCAGCTCAACCTGAAGGCCGCCTGGACGCCGGCCGGCGGCGACGAACTGGCGGTGGGCTTCGTGCGGCAGGACAGCGAGAAAGGCGTGCCGCCGTACGGGGGCACAAACCCGCGCACGCCGACCCGCTTCTGGCGCTATCCCACGTGGGAAAAGAACAGTCTCTACTTCATCGGGCAAAAGGCGCTGGGCCTGAACGGGTATCTCAAACCGCGCCTGTACTACGACACCTATAAAAACACCCTCGAATCCTTCGATGACGCCACCTATTCCGCGCAGACCCGCCCCTACGCCTTCACCAGTTTCTACGACGACTACACCTTCGGCGGGTCGGTCGAGGCCGGCATGGAGGTTGGCGAGCGGCGGGCGCCGCGCGCGGCGGCGCACTATAAGCAGGATGTCCACCGCGAGCATAACGCGGGCAAGCCGGAGTCCGAGTTCAGCGACGAGACCATGGCCGTCTCCATCGAGGACAGCGTGCGGTTCAGGACCGCATGGACGCTGGCCCTCGGCGCCGGCTATGAGCGGCGCGATAACTTGAAAGCGGAGGACCGCTCCGGTCCGCAACCGCAGACTTTTCCCGACAACTCGAATGAGATTTTCAATCCGCAGGCGGGGCTGTTCTACGCCGTCACGGGCGGCACCTTCCGCGCCACCGTCGCGGGCAAGTCGCGCTTCCCGACGCTCAAGGACCGTTACTCCTACCGGCGGGGCTTGGCCATCCCCAACCCGGACCTGGACCCCGAGAAGGCCGCGCACTACGAGATCGGCTACGCGGGGAAGGTGGGTCCCGCCCTGGACGGCCGGTTGAGCCTATTCGTCAGCCGCCTGCGCGACGCCATCCAGCAGGTGGACAATGTCCAGTATGACGAGCCGGCCGACACCTGGCTGTACCAGTTCCAGAATGTAGGCAAGGCCGAGCACAAGGGCCTGGAAGTCGGCTTGGCCTGGCCGGCGAGCGAAACGTGGAAGGCGGGCGTGGACTATGCCCTGCTGGACCGCAAGAACGTCTCCAGCCCGGACCTTAAGCCGACCGACACGCCGGAGCATCGCGTGCTGGCCTACGTCGAACTGCGCCCGACGGCCCGGCTGACCCTCGTGCCCAACGTGGAATACAACTCCTCGCGTTATTCCTCGAGCGACGGCGTAAAGGTGGACGGGTTCTGGCTGTGCCATCTGAACGCGAAGCTCAAACTCCCGCGCGGATTCGCGGTGGCCGCCGGCGCGCAGAACGTATTCGACGAAAATTACGAGCTGACCGAAGGCTACCCGGAGGAGGGCCGCCACTATTACGCGAACGTGAGCTACCTATTTTAGTGAAGGTAGGGCGGCTTCGCCGAAGCCGCCGCGTTTCGGCGCGTTGAGCCAACGCGCCCTACCTGACAGACTTCCAATCATTGGAAAAAACGAGATAGGGATTTTCCAAACATTGGAAAACCGGGCGTCGCAAGCGACGCCCCTACAAGGATCAAGATATGTTGGGCAAGGATCTGATTCACGACATTGATTTCAACGCGCTCTACCAAGAGCAGTGCCGGCGGTCGTCGTTCGGCGCGCGGACGGCGGCCGACTGGGACCGGCGGGCCGAGCAGCGGAACCGCCGCGACCTGAACTCGGATTACAACCGCGAGTTCCTGGCCCGGGTGAACCTGGAGGGCGCCCGCACGGCGTTGGACATCGGGTGCGGCGTGGGCAACCTGGCCATCCCCCTCGCCCGCCGGCTCCGCAAGGTCACCGCGCTGGATTTTTCGCGCGAGATGCTGCGGAAGCTCGACGTCAACGCCCGGCGCGCCGGCATGAGCAATATCGAGATGCTCCTGCTCTCGTGGACGGACTCGTGGAAGGGCGTGCCGCCGGCGGACGTGGTCATCTGTTCCCGCGCCATGAGCGTGGAGGATCTGCGGGGCGCGCTGCAGAAGATGAACCGGCAGGCACGGTTGCGCTGCTACCTGACGCTTCACGTCGGCGGGAGTTACCTCGGAGCCGATGTCCTGGCGTTGCTCGACCGGCCCCTGGAACCGCGCCCTGATTATATCTATGCCGTGAACCTTCTCTACCAGATGGGCCTCCGCGCGCGCGTGGATTTTCTGCGCTCGCAGGGCGGCATGACGTACGCCTCCGCGGGCGAATTCCTCGACGGCATCCGGTGGCGCATCGGGCCGCTCTCCACGAAGGAGCAGAAACGCCTGCGCCAGTTCTATCGCGCGCTGCCCCGCGATGAAAAGGGGCAGGCGAAGTACCGTCATGATTTCGAATGGGCCATGCTGGCGTGGGAGAAGAAGAAGTGAATCGTGAAGGGTGAATAGTGAATAGTGGAAGACCAGGAGAAATCCGGACGGACCGGGCGGTGGAGCGGCTGACGGCGCTCTGGGCGCTGAACGAAGCCGGGCTGGGCGGGCTGATCCACGCGTTCCAGATCCCGTTCACCGGGATCGTGGTCGGATCCACCGCCGTGATCCTCATCGCGCTGATCGCGTTTTTCGCGGAGCGGAAATCGGCGGCCATCCTGAAGGCCACCGTCATCGTGCTGCTGATCAAGGCGGCGGTCAGCCCGCACACGCCGCTGCCGGCCTACGTCGCGGTGGCCTTCCAGGGACTGGCGGGCAGCCTGCTGTTCGCATTCCTCCCGACCCCCCGCCTCGCCGCGCTGATGCTGGGCCTGCTGGCCCTGTGGCAGGGGGCCGTGCAAAAGCTGCTGGTGATGACCCTGCTTTACGGCGCGCCGCTGTGGGAATCCGTGGATGCCGTCGGCCGTTGGATCCTGGAACGACTCGGCGGCGGCCCGGGAACCCTCTCGCCGACGGGCTGGTTCCTGACGCTCTACCTGGGCTACTACACCCTCGGCGGACTGGTTACGGGCTGGCTGGCCGGGACCCTCCCGCGCGAAATCGCGCGGGTCTTGAAAGAATCGCCGCCGCCCGAACCCGTGGCGACGGAGAAGCCCGTCGCGCCCGCGGGGCCCTCCACCAAGCGCTGGTGGCGGCGCACGCCGTTCAAAGCCGGTTTGGCGCTCGCCGTATTGTTGATCATCCTGACGCGGCTCTATCCCGGCGATGAAGGCCTGGCGCGGGGCGTCCGCGTACTCGCCCGCGTGCTGATCGTCATCGCGGTCTGGATGCTGGCGGTCCGGCCGCTGGCGCGGCGACTGCTCGCGCGATTCCAACGGCGCGAGCAGGGCGTATACGGCGCGGAGGTGGCGCGGACGCTCGACCAGTTGCCGGCACTGCGCCGGGCGGCCGCCCTCGCGTGGACCCAGACCCATCACGCGCGCGGCGTACGGCGCTGGAAGCGATTCCTTGTTCGGCTGGTCGTGCAGGCCCTGGCGAGCGAATCCACGTGAGCAACAGGAAATGACGATGAACCTGATGAAACTCTATGCCTCCATCGGCGCCGCGGGAATCGCACTGGTCCTCGTGGCCGCCGCGGCGGTCTATCTCTGCGTTAAATATGTCATCTACCTCCTGTGGATCGGGCACGTCTTCCGAGGCTATGTCGCCGGGCTGGAACGCGATCCGGCGCGGTTGACCGGCCCGGCGCCCGCCAATCCGCTGATCCGAATGTTTACCGGGGCGGTTCGCCACGCGAACCGCGGGGCCAACGACCTGCGCGCGGAGCTGGCTTTTCTTTTCCACAAGCACTTCCGGAAGGTCAATCGGGCGATGACGTTGCTCCGGCTCATTTCGGTCATCTCGCCCCTGCTCGGCCTGATGGGCACGGTCCTGGGCATCGTCAAGGTCTTCCGCGTCATCGGCGCGCAGACCGCGGTCAACCCGGCCCTGCTGGCGACCGGCATCTGGGAGGCGCTCATCACGACGATCATGGGCTTGACGATCACGATCCCCGCGTTGTGCTTCTATTACTTTTTCAAGATGCAGATCAACGGGTTCCAGGTGGAGCTCATGGAATACGCGGGGCACTTCGGGCAACTGGATCCAAAAAACGGGAGCGGCTCATGACACCGATATTGAATGGTAGGGCACGCTCGCCGAGCGCGCCGCGGCGGCTTGGGCCAAGCCGCCCTACCGAAACCAGTTCCATCCAACTAGGAATGAAGTAACAAGGGGATCGGCGATGGACGAGGACTTCCTCCAGCAGGAATTCGAAGCCGACATTGATCTGACGCCGCTGATCGACGTCATCTTCATGCTGCTGCTTTTCTTCATCCTGGCCTCGACGTTCAGCCAGCCGGCGCTGCGGGTCGCGTTGCCGTCCGCGACGACAGCGACGCCGGTGGAGAACGAGCCGCCCCGGATGGTCTTCTCCATTGATGCGGACGGCGCGCTCCACCACCTCGGCGCGGTGTTGACGCCCGCCGACCTGCCCCGCTTGCTGGAGACCGCACCCGAACGGCCGGTGGACCTGCGCGTGGACCGCACCGCGCCGTTCCAGGCTTTCGTCACCGTGCTCGACCGACTGCGGGCCTGCGGGAGAAACGATGTCTTCATCACCGCGCAGCCTGAATAACCGCCGGGACCGCCCGGACCATGCCGATCGCACCAGTTCGGCCGTCGGCCTGGCGATCGTACTCGCCGGATGGGCCTGGCTCATGGGACGGGATTCCATCGGCCCGCGGCCCGGCGAAGTCCGGTTGTTTCCGGAAACCGTTCTACGCCTGGCCCTGGCCCCGGTTTCCGCCGTCGCGACGCCGCCTCCCCCACCCTCGCCGGAGCCCGAACCCGAGCCCCCGCCGGAACCGGCGCCGGAACCCGACGACACCCTGGCCCTCGCTCCGCCGGAACCCGAACCGGAGATCGTCGAGTCGCTACTCGAGCCGGCCCCCGCCCTGGCCGAGCAGCCGCCGATGGAGAACGAGCGCGAGGCCGGCCGGGCGGACGCCCTTCGAGTGGAGTGGATCAGCGAGTTGCGCCGGCGGATCGAAGAGAACAAGTTCTACCCGGGCGCGGCGCGCTACTCGGAAGAGTCCGGAACCGTCACCCTGCGCGTGCAGATCAGTCCTTCGGCGGAGATCGAGCGGGTGGAGATCCTGGAGAACACCGGATCCGCGCTGCTGGCCGCGGGCGCGCGGGCCATCCTGCGGCGCGCGGCAGCCACACCGCTGGGCACGAACCGGCTTCCCGAGGGAATGCAAGTGCAGGTGCCGATCACGTACCGGATGACGGGGCGGGCGAGGTAGGGCGCGTTGGCCTCAACGCGCCGGCGGCGGCTTGGGCCCAGTGAGAGGGGCGTTGCCCCCAACGGGGGCTCACGCCCAAGCCGCCCTACCTTATCACGGCTTGGCGGCGAGCGCCTGGTCGCGGGACTCGTAGAACTTCAGCAGCGTCCCGAGGCCGAGCAGGTCCATGGTCCGGACCAGCTTCCGGTTGACGTTGCAGAGGGCGAACCATCCGAAGCGGCTGAAACAGGTCCGGTGGCACCTGGCCAGCAGGTCGAGGCCGCGGCTGTTGATGTAGGTCAACCCTTCGCAGTCCAGCAGGACATGCGCGCCGGGTTTGGCCGCCAGGGGATCGAGGGCGAGGCGAAACTGCTCGATGGTGGCTGAATCCACCGGTCCCTCGATGGTCACGACCGTCACGTTACCGACCTGCTCCGTGTACATCTTGAGATCCGGACTCGCCATCCCCTCTCCTGTTCAGCAGCCGACCGACACGAATCTGGCTTCCTCCTATAGAACGCCGGGGGTGGCGTCAAGAACTAGCGGGCCATACACCGCAGCCGTCCTTCGAACGTGTTGACGCCCACACGCCCTATTCGAAGCGAGAAACGCAGGATTTACGGCTTGGCGGCAAGCGCCTGGTCGCGGGACTCGTAGAACTTCAGCAGCGTCCCGAGGCCGAGCAGGTCCATGGTCCGGACCAGCTTCCGGTTGACGTTGCAGAGGCCGAACCATCCGAGATGGCCGAAACA
>JAHJJH010000172.1 GCA_018823105.1 Verrucomicrobiota bacterium
AGCGGGCTCAACGCCAACCCCGCCACGATCCCGCCGATCGACACCCGGTCCGGGATGATCAGGTGCTCGAGGTCCACGAACGTCCCCAGGATCAGCCCCGCCATGACCAGCAGGTACACCGGCGTCCGCGCGTCCACCCCATACTCCAGCCACACCAGCAGGAACAGCGTCGCCGTGAGAAGTTCCGCGAGGAAGTAACGGACGTGAATCGAGCCGCCGCAGCGTCGGCAGCGCGCCCGCAGGAGGAGCCAGCTCACGAGCGGGATGTTGTCGTACCACGCGATCATCGTCCCGCAATGAGGGCAGTGCGAACGCGGGGCGATCACCGACTCGTCGCGCGGGATGCGATGAATGCAGACATTGAGGAAGCTGCCGACGCACGCGCCGAAGGCGAAGACCAGCGCCGTCAGGTAGGTCCACGAGAAGGGCGAGAAGTCGCTCATGCGCCGTACCCCTTTTTCTCCAGCGCCCGGCGCATCACGTCCAACGGCGCGGCGCGGCCGGTCCAGATCTCGAACGACTTCGCGCCCTGGTGCAGTAACATCCCCAGGCCATTCGCTGCCTGCGCGCCGCCCTCCCGCGCCGCACGCATAAAGGGCGTCTCCGGGCTGCCGTACACCAGGTCGAAGGCCCATTGTCCGGCGCGGAAAGCCTTTACGCCCAGCGGCGACGCGTCGCCCGGCTTCAGGCCCGCCGGCGTGGCTTGCACCACGAGGTCCGCCGCGCGCGCGGCCTCCAGGACCGCGGCCGGCGTCTCCGCCACGAGCGCTTCGGAAACCAGGAATTGCGTTTCGAGTTCCATGGCCAGTTTCCGGGCGCGCGACGCGTCGAGGTCGGCCAGCGCGAACTTGGTTACGCCGGCGCCCGCGGAGGCCAGCGCCACGGCGCGGCCCGCGCCGCCGCAGCCGAGGATAAACAACGAACGGCCCGCGACCGGCGCGCCGAAGGCTTCCTCGATCGCGCGCAGGAAGCCCGCGCCGTCGGTGTTATGACCGGTCGCGCCCTCCGGTGTAAACTGCACCGTATTCACCGCGCCCATCAGGCGGGCCGACTCGTCCAGCCGCGGCAACGCGCGATAGGCGGCTTCTTTCAGGGGCACGGTGATGTTCAGGCCGCCGAAGCCGAGGTCCGCCAGCGCCGCGAGCGCGCCGGGCAACTGCTCCGGCGTCACGTCGAGCGCCACGTACACCGCGTCCAGACCCAGCGCCGCGAACGCGGCGTTGTGCATCGCCGGCGACAGCGTGTGCGCCACGGGGTGGCCGAGCACGGCGAAGACTTTGGTTTGGCCGGTGATTTCCATGGGGAGGTGTCAGGTGTCAGGTTTCAGGTGTTAGGAGGTCTCAGTGTTCGGTGTTCAGGTTTTCCAGACATTGGAAGAATATTCGTCATTTTTTCCAATCATTGGAAACTTTGCGCTCGGGGTTTTCCAATGATTGGAAACTTTCGACCCTATTTTTCCAATGTTTGGAAAAAAAGCACAGCCTATTTTCCAATGATTGGAACATTTGACGCGTAGATGTTGTCATGTTCCGCTTCGTCCCTGTAGTTCCGCCGCTCTGTCGGCGGAAGGTCTCCGGCGGCTGAGCGCCGGAGCTACAAGGCCGCTCAATACAGAGAATAGGACGTGGGTCAGGGGGCCGCCTGCCCGGCCAGTTGTTCGCGGGTCTGCCGCTTCAGGCGCTTGATCTGGCCGGAAAGGGTTATTTTTTTCATCGCCGACATGCGGTCCACCAGGAGCACGCCGGCGAGGTGGTCCATCTCGTGCTGGATCGCGCGCGCGATGAATTTGCGGAAGGTGCGGGTCTGCGGTTGGCCCTGGAGGTCGAGATAGTCCACGGTAACTTCGACCGGGCGCTGGATGGGCGCGTAGATGTCGGGAAAGCTCAAGCATCCCTCGTCGGCGGTCTCGGTCTCGCGCGAGGCGGAGACGAGGCGGGGATTGATGAAGGCCATCGGCATGGTCACGCCCGGGTTGAAGAGGAGGCCCTGCTCGTCCCGGTCCATTTCGAGCGGCACCTCGATGATGCAGACGGCGACGGCCTCGCCGACCTGCTCGGCGGCCAGGCCGACGCCGCGCTCGGCGCGCATGGTCTCGAGCATGTCGCGAATGAGCGCGCGGATGGCCTCGTCCACCTTTTCCACGGGCCGCGCTTTCTCGCGCAGCACCGGATCGCCATAGGTATGGATGAGTTTCTTCATCGGTCCGCCGCCCACAGCATACGCAATCCGGCGCAGATTTCAACGGCTTAGCGCTTGCCGCCCCCGGCGGAGTGTCCTACATTGAACACCGCATGAACGAGGCGCTGGTCATCGTTCCGACCTACAACGAGAAGGAAAACATCCGCGACGTCGCGGCGGCGGTGGGGCAGGCCTGCCCGCAGGCCGACCTGCTGTTTGTGGACGACGGCTCGCCCGACGGCACGGGGCAGATCGCCGACGAGATGGCCGCGCGCGACCCGCGACTCCACATTCTGCACCGCGAGCGCAAGCAGGGGCTGGGCCGCGCCTACCTGGCCGGGTTCCGGTGGGGGCTGGCGCGGCACTATAATTTCCTGTTCGAGATGGACGCCGATTTCTCGCACAGCCCGCAGGACCTGCCGCGCCTGCTGGACGCGGCCGGGGGGGCCGACCTGGTCCTCGGGTCGCGCTACATGGGCGGCATCCGGGTGATCAACTGGCCGTTGAGCCGGCTGATGTTGAGCAAAAGCGCCGCGTGGTACGTGAAGCTGATCACGGGCATGCCGTTCACGGATCCGACCGGCGGCTTCAAGTGTTATCGTCGCGCCGTGCTGGAGACGATCCCGCTGGACGACATCAAGTCCAACGGCTACTCGTTCCAGATCGAGATGACGCACCAGGCCTGGCGGCGGGGCTTCCGCATCGTGGAGGTGCCGATCGTGTTCGAGGAGCGGCGTTCCGGGCAATCGAAGATGAGCACCGGCATCGTGGGGGAGGCCTTGTGGCTGGTATGGAAACTATTGCTGCGCAACGGATTGCGCCGGAGCCCGGGGCCGATGAATCCCCGCAGCATGGCGGCGAGGGCCCCGGCATGAGCCCCCGCCCCTTGTTCAGCGCCCTGCGGGCGATGCGGCCCAAGCAGTGGACCAAGAACGTAGTGGTCCTGGCGGCCTTCGTGTTCGCGCTTGGCGACCGGCAGCAGAGCGTCGCCTGGTCGGCGATATGGCACGCGGTACAGGCGACCCTGTTTTTCTGCCTGGCCTCGAGCGGCGTCTACCTGCTGAACGACGTGCGGGATTTGCCGCTGGACCGCGCGCATCCCAAAAAGCGGTTCCGGCCGATCGCCGCGGGCGAATTGCGGATACCGGCGGCCCTTGGGCTGTCGGCGGTGCTGCTGGCCGTGTCCCTCACGGGTTCGTGGATGCTCTCGCGGGACCTGGCGCTGGTCATCGGCGGCTACGTTGTCTTGCAGATGGTGTACACCCTGGGACTCAAGCGGGTCGCGCTGGTGGATATCTTCGTGATCGCCGCCGGCTTCGTCCTGCGCGCGCTGGCGGGCGCGGTGGCGGTGCGGGCGACCATCTCGCCGTGGCTGCTGCTGTGCACGCTGCTGCTGGCCCTGTTCCTCGCGTTGTGCAAGCGCCGCCACGAGAAGGTGGTGTTGAGCGACTCTCGCCTCGGCCTCGCCTCGGCGAAGCCCTCGGCGGAGCCTGGGGAAGCCTACGGCGGAGCCTGGGTCGGCGGCGAGACGCGAGAGAGCCTGGGCCAGTACGACGAACGGCTGCTGGACCAGCTCATCGCCATCGTCAGCGCGGCCACGCTGGTCTGCTACGCGCTCTATACCCTGTGGCCGGACACGGTCGAGAAATTCGGCACGGCCAAACTCGGCCTGACGATCCCGTTCGTGATCTTCGGCCTGTTCCGCTACCTGGACATCGTGTACCGCCACGAGAAAGGCGACCGGCCCGAGCAGATCCTGCTGACGGACGCGCCGCTGCTCGTGGCCCTGGTCCTGTACGGACTGACGGTCCTGGCGGTCCTGCTCACCGCCCGGCCGTGAAGACCGTTGGGCTCCTCTGTGCCCGCTGAACGAGGCCGGCTTCACCGAAGCCGGCTACAGCAAAGGCGCAGGCCAAGAGCCCCAATTCTGTGGCCGGGACCGCTGGTCCCGGATTGCATTTGACGAGAGCGGGGCTTGCCGTTAGCTTGGCGTGCGGTCGTCGAATCGGGCGCCGGAACGAAAAAATGCCGGAATCCAATCCAGTGTCGGTGGTCACGGGAGGCGCGGGCTTCCTGGGCTCGCACCTTTGCGACCTTTTATTGAGCAAGGGCCACCGGGTGGTCTGTCTGGACAACCTGCTCACCGGGAACCTGATGAACATCGAGCACTTGGAGGGCCGCGACGATTTCCAGTTCATCAAGCACAACGTCACCGAGTACATCGACGTGCCCGGCCCGGTGGACTTCATCTTTCACTTCGCCTCGCCGGCCAGTCCCATCGATTACCTGGAGCTGCCGATCCAGACCCTGAAGGTGGGCGCGCTGGGCACGCACAAGACGCTGGGCCTGGCGCGGGCGAAAGGCGCGCGGTTCCTGCTGGCCTCGACGTCGGAAGTGTACGGCGACCCGCTGGTGCATCCGCAGCCCGAGAGCTATTGGGGCAACGTCAATCCCATCGGCCCGCGCGGGGTGTACGACGAGGCCAAGCGGTTCGCCGAGGCCATGACGATGGCCTATCACCGCTTCCACGGCGTGGATACGCGCATCGTGCGCATCTTCAACACCTACGGGCCGCGCATGCGGCCGCGCGACGGCCGCGTCGTGCCGGCCTTCATCACCCAGGTCCTCAAGGGCGAGCCCCTGACGGTCTTCGGCACCGGCCGCCAGACGCGCAGCTTCTGCTACGTGTCGGACCTCATCGCCGGCATTTACGCCCTGGCGATGAGCGATTGCCACGATCCCGTGAACATCGGCAATCCGAGCGAAATGACGGTGTTGGATTTCGCCAAGAAGATTCTCGACCTCTGCGGCGGATCTTCGCAGATTGTGTTTAAGCCGCTGCCCGAGGACGATCCCAAGGTCCGGCAACCGGACATCCGCAAGGCCCGCGCCGTCCTGGGCTGGCAGCCGGTCATGGACCTGGACGCCGGGTTGGCCCGCACCATCGATTACTTCCGGGCCCTCCTTACCCGCGGCCTGATTTAGATCCTTTCTTGTCTGGTGTTGGTAGCCCCGAGCGTGAGCGAGGGGATCCGTTCGCTCACGCTCACGGCTACCCGTTAAAGCCCCTTGGTGAAATCCTTGTCTACAACAAGGCTTGCCTCCGGGCGGCGACCTGTCCTAGGATGGCCGTGAGTCAACCGAGCAGGCAGACCGGCATGCGATTGCGATACGCCAGGAAAGACGGAACCCAGATGGAGTTCGAACTGGGCGACCGCCCCATCACCATCGGGCGAAGCCCGGAGGCCGACGTCGTGGTGCTCGACGAAAAGGTCTCCCGGGTCCATTGCGGTATTCGCCTGTGGGACGGTGAATTCTTCATCAAGGATCTCAAGTCGCGGAACGGGACCGTGGTCAACGGGCAGCGTGTGGAAATGATCCGGCTGAATCCCGGCGACCGCATCCGGGTGGGCTCCACAGCGTTCCTGTTCGAACAGGAGGCCTCCCCCCAGACCGACGACGCCTTGAAGGAAATGCAGCAGGCCATGGCCGACGGCAAGGGATACAGCACCATCCTTCAGGAGATCGTGGAAGACATGGCCGAGCCGGCGCCGCCCGCCGCCCCGGCGACGGAACAAGCGATTCCGGCCGCACCGGCCGCGAAACCCGGGCCGGCGAAGCCGATGATCAAGAAAACCGCCGCGGCAAAACCCGGAGCGCCCAAGACCGGCACCCCCTTCCGGGTCGTGATCCGCAAACCGGCGTCCTAGGCCGGCTAGTATTCTGTCCCATAAATAATATTGCATAATGTCTCCTTGCTTGTATCCTTCGGGAACTTGGGAAGGAGGCATGACATGAAGAGAGGAAGACCGACGATGCCAGTGGTGCTCAAGCC
>JAHJJH010000173.1 GCA_018823105.1 Verrucomicrobiota bacterium
CACCTCAACGGCATGGACGAGGCTACCGTGGGTCAGATGATGACCGACTTCACGGAGCGGAACATGCGCCGAACCGAAGTCATGCGCGCCTGTCGCTTCGCGGTCCAGCAGCACCATGCCCATGTCGAAGGGGCACGTATCCGGCAACAACTCTGGGATGGAACCGGGGCAGGCGGGCAATGGCACGGAGGCGCACATGCACCCGGGGCGGGCGGGCCGGCCGCCGACACAGGACGCCCGGCCGACCGGGGGAGCCGCCCCGGAAATGCAGGTGGGCCGTCGGGGTCAGGAGGGTCTTCCTCGTCATCGGGGGGCGCCTCCATGGGTACCGGGAGCGGCGGGTCGGGAGGCGGCAGTGGCAGCGGCAGCGGTTCTGGAACACAGCCCGGGCCCGGGCCGGGGGGGCCCTCCTCGTCCCCGGGCGGTTCGCCCTCCGATAGCGGGAGTGGGGGTCCTGGAGGCGCAGGAAATGGTAGCGGTTCGGACGGGCAAGGGGGTAATATGCCAACGGATGCCGGTAACAAGCACTAGCCCCCGAACCAGGTTCATGAATGATTAAGCAGGCGGTACAATCCGCATTCGCCATCCTGGCCATTGCGCTCCCTGGCGTTGCGACTTCTGCCGTCGATGTCTTTATCGTCCCGCGGCTTGAACTTCAGGCCGGTTATGAAAACAACCGGCTGGAAGAATCCGGCAGCGGGGAAGGATCGCCGTTCTGGCAGGCCACCCCGGGACTCGATGTGACGATGTTCGGGGAGAAGACGGAGGCCTCGCTGTGGCTTGACTACCGGCGAACGCAGTACACGAAGAGCGGCTTTGAATCCAAAGATGAAGCTTCGGCTTTCGCCCAATGGCGGTATTTCGGGGGTCACAATGAGGCCGGGGTGGGCGTCGGGGGAGGGTGGTATCGGGACGCGGTGCTCTCCGACAGCGATTCCCTTTTCTGGCAGGCGAGACCGTATTTCGTTCACACGATGAAGGGCATACCGGCGGAGATGAGCCTGAAGGGCACTTTCCGGCAAACACTTTACGAGGTCTCCGTGTATACGTCCGCCACGGACCGGGTGGACAGTCGCATGGAGGTGCGGCCGGGATTTCGGTGGCACCCATCCCGGAAGGCGACGGTGTGGGCGGAGTTCTACGCGGAGCGCAACCTGTCCGATGCGCGGGAGGCGGAATACTCCGGCTTCGGTGGAGCTTTCGGATGTGAGTTCCGCCCCTCAGCGCGCCTGGCCCTGGGGGCATGGGTGGAGGCGGGGTCTCGTCCCTACGAGGAGCAGGTCGAGAACCAGGACCGGACGGACAGTCCACGACGCATGGGGGCGTGGGCCTCCTACCGGTTGCGTCCCTGGCTGGAATTGTTCTCTTTGGCGGACTGGGAATCGTTCTCGAGCACGATCGACTGGAACGAGTATTCCTGGTGGCGGGCCAGCATGGGCGTAAAGCTCGTGTTCGAGCACGAGATGAATATACATTGATTTCCTGGCGCCGCGGTGGGCGCGGCGTCTCCACTTTTAGTCAATGGAGGCGGGCCGCCCTCGGCCCGCGTTTAAATCCGGCTTTGCCGGTGTGCCAAAGACGCGATACATTGCCGTCATGCGCTGGCAGCGTACCAAAGAACTTATCAGCACCAACTGGGCACGGGCCTGGTTTGCCCTGACGCCGGAGGAACGGCGTTTTATCGGGGGCATCCTGTTGATCTTCGTGATCGGGCTGGTGGCGCGCCACATCTACTTGCGTTCGGAAAAGCCCGAGCCATACTCCCCCGCCGGCCTGGAATCCACCCGTTGAGGAGGTCGCCATGAACGAATCCTGCATTTTCTGCAAAATCATCAGGGGCGAAATCCCGTCCACCCGCGTTTTCGAGGACGAGCACACCTTGGCGTTCCTGGACATCGGTTCGCTGGTCAAAGGGCACACGCTGGTCATTCCGAAACACCATTACAATTCGCTGACGGACGCGCCGCCGGAGGTGGCTGCCCAAATCATGGCCACCGCGCAGAAAATCGCGCAAGCCCAGTTGAACGGGCTGGCCGCGGACGGCGTCAATATTCACCAAGCCAACGGCAGGGTGGCGGGGCAGGTCGTACCGCACCTGCATATTCACGTCGTGCCCCGGTTTAAAGAGGACGGCTATCACTGGAACTGGAAGGCCGGCCGCTACGAGCGCCCGGAAGAAATGAATGACCTGGCGGAGAAAATCAGGCAGGGGTTGAAACCATCCGCATGAAAAAACCAAGTTACGAGGAAGTCCTGAACCAGGTTGTACGTGAGGATCCGCGCTACGACGCGCAGGCGTACGAGTTTCTCCGGGAGGCGCTGGATTTCACCATCAAGCTGCTCAACAAGCCGGCCGAAGGACCGACCCGGCACGTCTCGGGCGGGGAACTACTGGAGGGCATCCGCCAGTATGCGCTCCAGGAATTCGGCCCGATGGCCCTGACCGTGTTGAACCGCTGGGGTGTCCGACGATGCGAAGACTTCGGGGAAATGGTGTTCAACCTCGTCGACAAAGGCATCCTGGGCAAAACGGACCGCGACCGGAAAGAGGATTTCGGGGGGGGATACGATTTCGAACAAGCGTTTCGCCAACCCTTCCTGGCGGGCGGCAAGGCCGACCTTCGCGCCCCACCGCGCGGTGAAAGCTGAATCGGCCAGCGCGAGGAGCCGTCGCATCATGAGACGCGGGATCAAGACGCTGCTGATCATCCTGGCCGCCAGTATGCGGTTGTCCCCGGCGGCCTGCCTCGCGGATTCGCCGATCGAAACATTACGCCGGGCCCACGAAGGGCTGCAGCGTTTCGTGATGGATAACGGGATGGTCGGCCTGGTCAAGGAAGACCATAGCGCGCCGGTCGTGGCGATCCATATCTGGGTCGGCAGCGGGTCCATCCACGAGCAGGAATGGCTCGGCGCCGGCCTTTCCCATTTTGTCGAGCACATGATCTTCAAAGGCACCCCCACCCGCTCGCCGGGCGATATCAGCCGGGAGATCAGCGATGCGGGCGGGGATCTGAATGCCTACACCGGGTTCGACCGGACGGTTTTTCACGTGAAGCTACCGAGCCAGAACTGGACGAAGGGACTGGACGTACTGGCCGATGCGGTGATGAACGCCTCGTTCCCGGAAAAGGAATGGGCACGCGAACGCGAGGTCATTCTTCGCGAGTTCGCCATGCATCGGGACAATCCGAACCGGGAGATCGGTCGCCTGCTCTGGGAAACGGCCTTCCGCGCGCATCCCTACCGGGTCCCCGTCATCGGCTACGAGGACGTTTTCAAGTCTTCCACCCGGGACGACCTGGTGAGTTTCTTCCGGAAGCATTACACGCCGGACAACATGATCGTCGCGGTCGTGGGCGATATCCGTGCCGACGAGGTGAGAACGCGCCTGCAGGAAACGTTCGCCGGTTTCGCGCGGCGCCCCCGGGCGCCCGTGGTCCTGCCCACCGAGCCGCTACAGATGTCGCCGCGCGGTGAACGGCAAACCGGCCCCTACGAGGTCACCCGCCTGCGCCTCGCCTGGCCGACCGTGCCCCTGAACCATCCGGACGCGCCGGCTCTGGACGTGCTGGCGGCGATCACGGGCAACGGCCGCAGCAGCCGGCTGACGGCGGAACTGGTGGAGAAACGCGCGCTGGCTTTTGATGTTTCGGCCTGGTCCTTCACGCCGCTCGAGGCCGGGCTGTTCGGCATCGGCGCGACGTGCGACCCCGCACGGGAAGAGGATTTGCTCAAGGCCCTGGAGGAGGAAATCGCGGGATGGGCCGAGCGCCCCTTCCCCGCCGAGGAACTCGCCAAGGCCCGCCGGCAGGTGCTGGTCGGGGAGTTGGCCTCTCTCGAGGATATCGCCGGCCAGGCCTCCGGGTATGCCTCGGGCGAGTTCTATGCCGCCGACCCGCGTTTCGGAGAACGCTACCTGGAACAGGTCGAGCGGGTGGACGAGGCCGCCCTGCAAGACGTGGCCCGGCGCTACCTGGCGCCCGAGCGCAGAACACTGGTCGTCCTTGCGCCGCAAACCACCGGGGTCACGGATCGCGTCATCGAGCCGGCGGCGCCCGGGGCGGAGGCCAGGAAACTCGAACTGTCCAACGGTATTCCGCTGATCGTGCGCGAGGATCACCGCCTGCCTTTCGTATACATTTGCGCGGCCTTGCGCGGCGGGCTATTGAGCGAAGAGGCCGCGAACAACGGCATCACGCCGTTGATGGCCGAATTGCTGACGCGCGGCACAGAGTCGAAATCCGCGGAACAAATCGCGCAGACCGTCGAAACGATGGGCGGATCGCTGTCGTCCTTTTCCGGCTGGAACAGTTTCGGACTGCAGGCCCGCGGCTTGAGCGAGGACGCGGAGACGTTCCTCGCCCTGGTCGCCGAGTGCCTGCTCCGGCCCGTGTTCGATCCCGGCGAGGTGGAAAAGCAGCGCTCGCTGCAACTCGCCGCCATCCGTCAGCAGGCCGAGCAGCCTACCTACAAGGCCCAAGTCTCGCTCCAGGAATTGCTTTTCCCCGGACATCCCTATCGCCTCCCTTCCCTCGGCACGGCCGCGAGCGTGGAAAAGATCCGACGGGAAGACCTAGTCGCGCATCTGGAGAAACAGCGCGTCGCGGGCAACCTGGCGGTGGCGGTTTTTGGCGATATCAAAGCGGAGGAGGCTCGGCGACTGGTCGAGGCCGCTTTTGGCGCCGTGCCGGCGGGTGAAGCCCCCCCCGTTCCGGCCACCGCCGCCACCCCGGAACTCCCGGCCCGTGTCCAGGCCCGCGAGCCGAGGCAGCAAGCCATCCTGCTGGTCGGCTTTCCCGGCGTGGACGTGCGGGATCCTCGGAGCGACTCGCTCGCGGTGGTCCGGGAGATGCTCAGCGGCCTGTCCTCGGACCTCGGGCTGGAGGTGCGGGATCGGCGCGGGCTCGCCTATTTCGTCGGGGCGTTCGAACGCGAGGGCCTTCAACCGGGGTTTTTTTCACTGTACGCCGGAGCGCGTGAGGATAGCGTGGAACAGGTGCAGCAGCTCATGGAGGCTCAAGTGGAGCGTCTGGGCCGCGAGGGCCCGCGGCCCGACGAGTTCCGGCGGGCCGTGGAGCAACTCGTCGCCGGACACCAGATGAGCCTCCAGGATAATTCGGGATTGGCCCAGATGTGCGCCTTGAATGAATTGTACGGGTTGGGCTATCGTCATGCGTTCACGGCGGAAGAGCGCTGGCGCGCATTGACCGAGGACCAGGTGCGTGAAGCCGCGGCCTCCCTTTTGACTCCCGAGCGGCAGGCGGTCTCGATCGTCCTGCCCGAACAGGCCAACTCCAGTGGAGAGGAAAAATGAAAGAAGAAGCTCGCCCGGAAGATATTCACAAGTCGCTGTTCATCCAACTGGTCATGATGCTCGCCACCTCGGCGACCCAGCAGTTGGGCAAGCTGGTCAACCCAATGACCAAGAAAGCGGAAGTCCACCTGGACGCCGCGCAGGCGACGATTGACCTGCTGGACATGATCGCGGCCAAGACCAAGGGCAACCTCGACCGGGACGAGGAGCGCCTGCTGAAGGACACCTTGATGTCCCTCAAGCTGACCTTCGTTGAGACCCGGGACACGTCCGGGACGGAGGCCGGCGCGAAGCCCACCGAGCCGCCGCCGGAATCTCCCGAACAGCCAGAGGCCCAGGTGGAAGGCGGGGCCGGGCCGAAGGATCACCAAGAGCCGCGATTCCACAAGTCGTACTAGCACGGCACCTGCTGTTCTCAACTTGTAGCTCCGGCGCTCCGCCGCCGGAGGACCTTTCCGCCGACAGAGCGGCGGAACTACAGCAGTTTCACCGTGCGTCTCAACGCTGGATATCGAGATACACCGGGTAGTGGTCCGAGGCGTGGTCCGGGTCCGCTCCGGGCACGGCCAGGACATCCGCGGTGTTGACGCCCTTCTGGAGTACCTGAGGATCACCGACGACCCACGGCGATTGAGTCAGTTCCTTCGACACCACGAACCGATCAAAGGCGGCGGGCGGAAACACCTGGGTCGGATCCCCGTATCGAGTCGGGATCGTTTCCCGCTCGCTTATGGGCCGGCCACGCCAGAGATCCACCCAGTCGGCCAACGGACGAAGGGTGGGATCACGGGTAAAGTCCCGCAAATCCGAGTCGGTATTCATGTCCCCCAGGACAAGCACCTCCCACCGGCTGTCGCTATACGTTCGCCGGAATTCATCGGCATCCTCCCGGAGAATGCGCAAGGCGTTTCGCCGCTCGGCGGAATTAATAGCCCGCTGGCCGCCGAAATTGGACTTCAAGTGCACGGCATAGACCAGCAGGTTGTGCTGCGGGCCAAGTTCCACGAAGAAACTCAACAGCCCCCGCGGAGGACTGGTCCTCCCGTGAAGTTCGCCGAAATCGAGCTCGCGCAAGCCCCGTATCGGGAGGCGAGCGAGCACGGCCAGGTTCAGCTTTTCCGTCCAATCCGGCGAGCCACTGAACCGGGTGATCGCGGCCACCGGATAGGGCGAGGGCAAGGCCTGGTTCAGCAACTGCAGCGAGGTTTCATTTTCAATTTCCTG
This sequence comes from Verrucomicrobiota bacterium, assembly GCA_018823105.1. Lineage (GTDB taxonomy): Bacteria > Verrucomicrobiota > Kiritimatiellia > CAIQIC01 > JAGNIJ01 > JAGNIJ01. Next base: position 6,542 of record JAHJJH010000173.1, read on the forward strand.
GATGACGAGAATGTCGGGATCGATCTCCGCCACGAGTGGGGCGGCCGCCTTTGCCTGGTTTTCCGCATGGGCCGGGATCCGGGGTTCGCGGTCCTCCAGGCCATCGGTGAAGTTCGCAATGTTGTAGCTCGCGATGCGGATCCGGTCACCGACCGGCAGGGTGGCCGCGCGATCGTATTGCACGATCCGCGGCGGTTCCATGCGCCACTGTCCGGAAATCGGCCTCCAGCCGGCGGCCCGGCTTGGCGTGACAAAGGAAAAGATGAAGGCGAGGCATGCCGCAAGGATGGTTTTCATATGAAGTAGCTTCCTGTTCTCAGCCGGTCATAACGTACAAGGGAACCCGCATTTCCTCGGGGGACATCCCACCATGATTGCCCCGCTTGAATCCCGACCACATCCCCGGCGGCGTGGTATTGAAAGCGTATCCTTCCCGGGCGATGAGCACGAAGTCCCCCACGCGCTGGGAGAGCG
>JAHJJH010000174.1 GCA_018823105.1 Verrucomicrobiota bacterium
AAACGTCCGGCTGTTCAACGAGTTCCACGCGCTGATCGTTCGCCTGGGTAAGACCCGCTGCCGGACGGCACCACGCTGCGAAGGGTGTCCCTTGGCCCGCTGGCTGCCCAGGGGAGGGCCGGGATCATGAAGGGCATCGGCTTCCTGATCGGGGCAGGTCTGGCCCTGGCGATGAGCGGATGCCGCGCCCCCGAGCCGGAGAACCGCCCCCTTGGGGCCGCCCCCCCCGCCTTCGTGGGCCGGGTGTTGCGGGTGAACCAAGCGGAGCATTTCGTCATACTTCAATGTGAGCGCTTGCCTTCCGCCCGCGAGGCGCTCAAACTGTACCGAGGAAAAGAACCGGCAGGCGCCATCCGGGCCGACGGTCCCTTTCGTTATCCGTTCGTTGTGGCCGACATCCTCGAGGGAGCCCCCCGGCGCGGGGACGTGGCGAAAAGGGACCGGCGGGCCGCCGCCAATCCGGCAACAAGCAAGGACGAACCATGAACCTGGCATGGCTATCTCGACTGGGTCCGCTCGAAGTGATCCTCATCCTCCTGGTGATCCTGTTGCTATTCGGTGCAAAGAAGTTGCCCGAACTTGCGCGCTCCATCGGGCGCAGCCTGCAGGAATTTAAAAAAGGCCAGAAGGAAGGGGCGGACTCCAAACCGGACGACGAAAACAAGACCTCCGAAGACAAGAAGGCGTGAGGCCATCCTGTAGCGCGCCACAACGTTAGCGTGATCCCGCCGCCCATCGAGCGGCGCCCCAAGGGGCGGCGGCCTCCTTCAGCCGCCGGTTGAAGACGCCGGTTCCGCGGAGTCCGTCGGGGGGGCGATGGTCTCTTCGGCGTTCGCAGGAACCTGGAAGGCCGGATGGCCGCGGAGCGAATCGAACTCCGGCTTCGCGATCCATGTGCTGACCCGGTTTGTTCCCAGACTTGCCGCGGCTCGATTCAGCGCTTCCACCGCCTCGTTGGTCTTTGCCTGCCGGGCATAGCAAACCACCAGGTTAAACCAGGCCAGCGCGTTGGAAGGCTCCTGTCGCAGGATGTTCTCGAACATGTCGATGGCTTTGTCATGTTCGCCGGCCAGGCTGTACGCCTCGGCCAGGTCGCCTTGCACATCCGGGTTGTCGAATTCAAGGTTTGCGATCTTGCGCAGGTGCGGCAGCGCCGCGCGCGGCTGGTCGCTTTTCAGAAACGCGGCCGCCGCAATCCGATGGGCCTCGGAAGAATAGGGATCAGCCTCGAGTATCCACTCGGCCACTTGCCGGCTCATGCCATACTCGCCCAGTTGATCGAGGGCCGTGGCCAGCAAATGCCTGGCCTCGAGGTTGGAGGGTTCCGCTTCCAGGGCCGCCGCCAGAGGCTCTACGGCCTCGGCCGGGCGAGCGGTTTCGATCCGCAAGCGCGCCAGGGCCAAATGAAGGGAAAGCGCGGCCGGATGGACCGCCAACGCCGTCTGTAAACGGGCCTCCGCCTGTTCCATCAGCTTTCTTTGCTGCAGGTTCTCCACTTCGATGATCGTGTCGGGCAACTGCCGCCAAGTAGCGACCCGCGCGGCCAGGTCGGCCGGGATTGCGCGAGCGACAGTGCCGGTAGGCGCCGGGGCGGAAGGCGGGGCCACCTGTCGGGTCGCGGCGCGGTATCGCAAGAAGTGCGACAACACCACCAGCATCATCACGCCGCCTATAAACAGGCTGAAGCCGATCAGCAGATTGTTCAAGCGGGAAGACAACAGGGTCCGCCAGAAATGAAAACGCTTTTTCTTGCGGCGACGTTGTTTGAATCGCGACGGAACGGGTGGATCGGCGGGGCCCTGCCCGGCCGGATCACCTTCGCCGTTAGAAGCAACCGGGGGGGGAGACCCGTCCGACGCGGTCGGCTGGCGAAAAAGCTTTCGGCTCCGCCGGGGCGCGTGATAAGGCGTGTCGGTCTTGCGGTAGATGTCCCGAAATGGGTCCATGTCTGATCTACTTTAACCCGGAGTCCCCCGGCATTCAAGACCGTACGGGCCGCGCTCCAACCGCCCCCGCGAGAGCGCTCGGGCCACCGGCTATCGCTTGGGGCCGGCCAGCGGCTTCAATTCATCGGGTATTGGCGTGCGAGGATCCATGGATAGGATTTCGCGCAGCACCTCGGCCGCCAGATGCTCCTGCCTATTGTGAAAATGCGCCCTGGCCAGACGCAGGCCGATCTCGATCTGCGTGCGCGTGGGATACCAGCGGGACCGCCCCCACGCCCGTTCCAGGACGTCGGAGGCTTCCTGGTAGCGCTGCCGGCCCATCAGGGCCATTCCGAGAGTATCCATGAACAGCGGGTTGGCCGGATCCAGCACGAGCGCCTGCCGCGCCAGGCGGATAGCCTCGTCCAGTTCGCGGTTTTGCTCGGCCAGGAGATACGCCAGGTTATTGTATGCCCTTGCCAGGCGAGGGTCCTCCTCGATGGCCCGGCGATACAACGCCTCGGCGTCCGCGGACCGACCCAGACCGCGGTACAGGTTGCCGAGCGAAACCAGCATCGGCGGCGAGGACCAACCCGAGGCCAGTGCGGATTCGTAGTCGAGCACCGCGGAAACGGCCTGCCCGGCCGCCTCGTAGTAGCGCGCTCGAAAAACCCGTTCTTCCGCGTCCAGTTCCCAGCGCGGGTATTGCGGAGGACTGATGATCAGGGCCCGGTGGTCGGTCGCGCGCCAGCGGCGGAAAAAATCCTTAGAGGGGATCGCCGTCCGACCCGACCGCCCGGTGTCCGCCAGCACGACATCGCGAAGATCGCTGTAGCCCGTCACGAGCGCGTCGTACGCCTCCTCCTCCCCCGGGGCTGGATCGCGCAACCGGACCAGCACGGGGACACCGCCGCGCAGCCATTCTTTCAACCTTTTCGCGGAGCCGGAACAGGGATAGGCCCAGAGATTCTGCCGCCACACGGCGCGGACAAGGGCTTCCTCGGAAGAGAGGAGATCACGGGGGTCCGCGCCGGGTTCCGACAGCGCGCCGGGCCGCACCGACCGGCCCCAGAACCGGAGCGCGGCGGCCAAGGGGGCCAGGTCGCCATGCGCGCGGAACTTTGAAACGAGCGGCACCTTCCGGATCCAGGCGGCCTGGCCGGGCTGGCGACGGGCTTCCTCCCGAAATTCGCGGTCGGGGCCGGGCATGGCGCAGCCCGCCAGGAAAAGCGCCATCGGGAACAAGAGAAACACCCGGGGCCGGGACGCCCCGCACGGCAGCGCAGACTGGCGGCGCTCGGCAGGCATTACCGCGGGGCCAATGTATTCAGCACGTTTTTCACGCCGGGGGTGGAGCGGACGATGGCGATGGCGCGAGTATGCACGTATCCGCCGGCAACAGATCCCTCGATCGTCACGACCCCGTCGCGCACGAAGACCCCGAAGGCATGGGGGGCGGTCACGGGATCATCCCGCAGGCGCCGCAGGATTTCGCTGGTCAAACGGGCATCCGTCACCGCCATCTCACCGGACTCACCCGGCTCGGGCACGGTGGCACATCCGCCGACGCCCAGGAGAACCGCCATCCCGCACATCGCCAGGATTTTCGCCGCTTTCATACACACCCTCCTTGAGCAAGGCCCGCTGTTCGCCGTCTTTGGTTTTATCAGGCCCTCATAATGTTCCCGCTTTTGTAGGGCCTTCGCTTGCGAAGGCCGCTGCCCCGGCTCGCCGCACCCGCCTTCGCCAGGCTTCGGCGAGGCAAGAGCGGCGGCCCTACAGGCGCGGCATTTCTATTATGAGACGCATAGTAAGAGTATGCCAGGACCACAACGCCGTCAATCGCGCCCCGGATAAAAGCTTTCGCCTTTTCAGACCATTCAGGCTATGAAAGCAAAGGATTTTCCTCCGTTGACGCTCGGGAATACGTGGCGGCGAACGGATATTGTCCGTGAAGGAGCGATGCATGAGAATAAAATGGATTCTGATCTTTTTCGCCGCGCTGGCCCTGGCGGCCCCCGCCGTGGAGCCGGTGACCGAGGATTTGTATGAACGGGAAGACCTCCCCACCCTGCAGAGTTCGTGGATCAGCCAATTGACCTACTACCGGGAAAAGGGCGGCGATAGCGGGATGCTGGTGGTCGAAATCAAGGGCAAAAAAATCACCTACCTCGATGTCCCCGAGACGCTGTGGCAGGAGTTCCGGCAGTCGGAGTCCCCGGGCTCCCTGTACGGCAAGCGCGTCAAGAACCGGTTTGAGCGCGTCGAGGGCGATCCGCTGTGGATGAAAATCGACACGGCGCCGCCCGAAACGCTCATGGCGCCGGTGACCTGCGCCTTTAACGAGGAATGCGAGGCCGTCGTCGTGCAGGCGCTGGCCGAGGCGCAGACTTCGGTCCGGGTGGCCGCGTACGCGTTCACCCGCAGCCGCATTGCCCGGGCGCTGGTCGAGGCGCGGCAGCGCGGCGTGGACATCCAGATCAAGATGGACTCGCAGCAGGCGGAGTATCCCCTGGCGGTCCGCACGCTGGATTGGCTGCGCCGCCAGGACATTCCGATCACCCTGATCAGCATGACGGGGGACTACGCGGCCATGCACAACAAGTTTATGGTCATAGACGACCGCATCGTCGTGACGGGTAGTTTCAACTACACCACTACGGCGGTGCTGGCCAACTGGGAGAACCTGGTGCGGATTGACTCGCCCGAGATCGCGGCCCGGTACGCGGCGTATTGGAACGTGATCGCCTCGAACTGAATCCTTCAGGGGGCCGCCGGCTCGAAGAGTTCCCGGAATTCGATCGCGCGCGCGCTTCGGATCGCTTCCCGCGTTCGCTCGGTATCCCGGCGCGCCCGCTCCGCCACGTCGAGGGTGTATATCCAACGCTTGGATTCCGCCATCGCTCGCGGAATGCGCACCCCCAGCACCGGCCGGCCTTTGATGACCCGGTAATGCATCCTTTCCCCGCTGAACGGATCCATGGGAAACGCCCGCCCCAGCCGTTTCGCCAGGGTCTTGGGGACGTCCGGCCAGCTTCCCGTCCGGGCCTGCCGCTCCGCCGCCACGCACAACAGGGCGGCCATGTCCCACTGCGCGTTGGCCAACAACAGTCGCTGGTGGATCTCGACCGCGACCGGCACCAGCAGTACCAGCAACGGATTGGGCGCCGTGTCGGGACTCTCCAGAAGGGCGGCGCGTTCGGCATCCCGTTTCTTGAGGATCAAGGCGCCCTGGGCAAAAGGCTGGTCGAACGCATCCGCCAACTCCTTCATGCGCGAGCGATATTCCGCCACCCATCCGTCGAAGACGGACCGGTCCTCCTCCGCCAGGGCGGCCTCCACCTTCGCCAGGGCCGACGCCAAGGGCCCCTCCCCGATCCGCCGTCGCATCTGCGCCGCCGCCGCCGGGCCCTCCCGCAACAACCAGCGGCCCAGCCTTTCCGCTTCGGCACGGAGGTCGTCGGCCGGATGCAGCAGTGGGCCGTCGGTCTCACGAAAGAAATCCGCTAGCGGGACCAGGCCCTCGGCCGGCGGCCCCCCGCCAAGGAAACTCTCCATGGACCAGAGCACTGTCTGCATCATGTCCGCCGCGGCCAGGCCCGAGGCCAGGGTCCGGTCCGTATCCAGCCACCGGATCATCCGCAGAAGTCCGACGTAGGCCCGCGCCGTTTCCTCGGGCCGACCGGCATATTCCAAGGCCTGCGCCATGGCACAAACGCGGCGGCAGAGCGCCGTCAATCGCGGAACATGGGACAAATCAAGAAAGGGGCCTTCATCATGCCGAACACCGAAATCGCATTCCGCGCACGGCAAGGCGTCTTGCAGCGCGTCCCGTATCGCCTGCTCGGAGAGCAGCCATCCCAGGACAGCCGGCCGGGCTTCGAAAATACGCGGGGAGAGCAGGGGCAATTCTTCCTCGATAAAGCGCACCGCCTCCAGTTGCGCCAGGGTCCGCGGCGGCTGCATCAGGCCGACGGCCTTCCAGTAGAAGAACGCCGCGTTGTCCTCTGGTTGTCCCTCGGCGGGCCAAGCAGCCGTCGCCAGCAGCACCGTGAGCAGTCCGGCAAGAGTTCTCATCAACCGGTGTTGTGCCATGTTCCGGGGCTTACCGCAAGCCCCCGGCCCTCTCGGGTCCGGGGCCGGATCACACTTAATTAACTGTGATCCGGGGGGTCCCGGACGATCCGGCCGTGGTCTTCCTATTCCGGCACGGAGACGCGGATGGTGTATACGCGCGGCCCGTTGATGGGCATGCCGCCCGAGGTCGCCGCGGTGAAATCATCCGTGAAGACATGCCGGGCCGCGCCCGGGTTGGTCGTCAGCCAGGAGCCGACAGGTGCGTTGGTGTTCCCGAACGCCTGCCAGGTCCATCCCGAGCCAAGGCCGTCGGCGAAAAGAATCTGGTAGTGGCGCGGCCCGGAAACGGAATGATCCACGCGGAATCCCACGGCGGTCAATTCCGATTGCTCAACACGCAAGAGGAAATTGGAATTGTTGGCCGCCGTGTTCATCACGTATTCCTCGTGGTTCAGCGCGCCATCTTCGTCCAAGTCCCCCCCGCTGTCCGGCGCCAGGACGCTCAACCCGTTTGCCACCTCATACCCGTCGGGCATACCGTCGCCATCGCTGTCCGCATTCAGAGGCTGCGTGCCGATCGCCCACTCATTGGTATTGAGCAAGCCGTCGCCGTCCACGTCCTGCGCCGAGGCCAGGCTGAACGCCAGGGCCACGCTGAAATTGGTGGCCGTGTTATAAGCCTCGAATTGCTCGATCAGCGGCAACTCGCGGCCATCCCAACCGGCGTTGGCGATCACCCCCGTGACGGCCGTGCAGAAATCGCCGCAGACCATGTACGCCTCGCCGCCCTGGGTGTTGCGCAGGCCGCGAAAGCTCGGGTCGGAAACCCGCTGCAGGTTTTGCGTGCCATTGAACATCAGGTCAAGCTGGTTCGGCCCCAACCCGAAACGCGTGTAGAGCGTGCCCACCAACGGGTGCAGACTGTACACGGCCAGGGCCACGTCGCGCCCGCGCAGCAAGGTGATCTGCTTGGTGACGCGGCCGTCCTTGGAGACAAACGTCCACGAATTGGAACCGGCCACCGGCGCGGTGAACGCGAAATCCATGTCCACGTATGCATTGGTCTGCCCGGTGCTGTAACGATCCTTGAACGCGGAACACCGGTTGTTATCGGCTCCCTCGTTCTCGCTTTCCTCGGCCGGATTGGCGACGGGTGCGCCGACGACCATGCGGGCGTCGCCGCTGCCGAGCCCCGCATCGTAGACCAACGCCTTGATCAGCCGCGCGCCCCAGCGCTCGAAACACAGATAGACCTTGTCGTTGCACAGGATATACTCGTCCAGCGTGTCGTCGTCCACGTCCCGCGCGTATACCCGCGTCGCCTTGCCCTGCACGCCGCTCTGGATGTCGGCGATCCAGTCGGCGGCGTCGTTCATCACGCCCATGTCGCGGACGTGCCCGTGCAGCCGGATCGCCCAACTGGACGTCCAATCCCAGGTCGTATCCTCGTAGGAATCGTCGCAGTTCCCGTCGACCGTGCCCCGGTTGAACCCGCCCTGCGCCAGATCCTGGTAGTTGCGCGACTTATATTGATCCGGGTTGGCATCCTCGTCGTGCCAGGCCGTCTCATAAATCATCGCGCTGTAACTCCACTCGGCGAGTTTCTTCAACTGCGCCGTGCCGATGGCCTGGATCGTGTCCCACGAATCCCGCATCAGCGTACCGGGCGTGTTCAGGTCTCCGTACTTCTTCATGGCGTCCGGCGCCCAGGCGTCGTGCACGAGCGCGGTGCGGCTGAAGAAGCTCTCCTCCTGCGCGCTGCCATAGTACCAATGATCGTAATCATGCTCGCCGGCCCGCTTGAGCCATTCGTAGGTCTGGCTCGTCTTGTCGTAGACGTAACCGTGATCAATCACCCAGTTCGTATCGGAGGCCGCCCAGCCGGCCACGGTGCTCAACTTCACAAACTCAATCCACGGATGGTTGGCCGCCCAGCGCAACGTGTTGTGAAACTGGTCGGCATTGTTATTGGGGTCAGGCGAAGCAAACGAGTTGCCCGCGAACGCCTCCCAGTCGTCGAACACCAGCGTCAGCTTGGACGAATCCCCGTCCATGGCCTTTTGCAACAGGGTGTAGCGCGTGTCCTTCATCATCCCGCCGTCGTCGTTGCCGAACTTCGACTGGTCCTCCCGGTCGTTGATCATGAAGCAGAACACGCCGTTGATCTTGTGAACCTTGTGGTGATAGGGCTCCTCGTCGTTGCCCTGGCCGCCGGCCCAGCGCCCGCAGTTGCCGTCGTCCCAGCCCACGTTCCACTGCTCGTTGGTGTAGAACCACCAGTGCAGGTGCGTGACCTCGTCCAGGTAGGTCGCCGTGAAATCGGTGGCCGCAATCTCCTCGAACGTCTTGCCGTCGAGCGGGCCCGACGGGCTGACATGGGCATTGTTGGTCTGCGAGCGGATCACGCGCTCGGGCACGTGCATGACCTTCATGTCCGCCTCGCTCAAGCCGAACAGGTGCTGGATCAGTTCGCTGTTCTGCTCGATGCTCTTCGCGTTCACCTCACCCTCAAAATACGGCATGATGTGCTCCGCCAGCACCCCGCCGACCAGCGCCCCCGGGCCGGTCGTGACAAAGGTCTTCACACGATTCAGGAAAGTGGGCCCATCGCGGTTCGGATAGCCCGAATCGGACGGATTTTGAGCGGCCCACAGGAACGACATCAGCAGCGTGCCGCTGATATGGAGGTTGACCGGCGTGTTGAGCATTTCCGCCGAATCCAGAAGCCGGACGAAGCCGGGGTGCAGGTTGATGTCGGTGCGGTCGGTGTAAATATGTCCCTGCGTCCCGCTGCGCGTGGCCACAGACTGGTTCGCGTGGGCGATCACCGCGTACTTCGCCTGGCCGGTCGAGGCATCGCCCCGGATGCCGCCCTGCAGCCAGCCGTTGGACGAAGACGTGCCGCGGATCAGCGTGCCGAAATGATCCACGATGTCGCTGGCCTCTCCATCAATTTCGCCGTTTCCTCCATTCACGCCGTCCCGGCAACTGAAAGCCTGCAAGTAGAGGTTTGCGGCGGCGCCGTTCCAGCCGCGGTCAGTCAGGAATGAACGCTTGATCCCGAACTCAACTGCGTCCAGCTCGGAGTGCCAGTAGCTGCCCAGGTAATCGCTCAGATAAGTCGTCCAGTTGCTCGCATAGAGAGTGCCGGCCGATGCATTATACACGGCCACGCACGCCTCCCAGGGATGATCGGTCTTTGTATCCGTGTCATCCGGCAGCCATTCCTGGCCCCCGGATGCGCAGTCAATCGCGACGTACACATCCACCTCGTTGGTTTCCCACCCGTAGCCCAGGTCGAAGAAATCCACGCGGAAATATACGTTCGTGCCATCGTCGTGGGAATAGAACGCGATGATGTCGCGGCCTGTATCGGCGTAGTTGTTGAACTTGTACTGGTCGTCGTTGGTGTCCAGCGCCCGGACATCCCCTTGCCCCCAATCCTGGAATTCCTGGTCCCAGGTCGTTCCGCGCTTGTCCGTGCCGATGGCTGGCCCGGCGCCGATGGTGATACCACCGGCGCGCAGGCCAAAGACCAGAACAAGCGCCCATGCGCATCCAAGATAAAGCGCTTTACTTCTCATGTTTTTTAATTTTCTGCATAGGGGTTGAGAATGGTTACTGTACCCTCCATCTCTTTTTTCGGAAAGGGAAAAACATGCATTTCTCCCGCGGAGGACAAAAGGAAACCACGAAAGACACGAAATACACAAAAAACGCTCTCTTTTTACCTCTCCTTTCGTGTTTTTCGTGTATTCCGTGGTTCTCTTTTTCTCTGCCCCCTTTGCGGTTAATGATTTTCTTGGGCACGACAATCCTCCGGGGTTAGATTAGGAAAAACGAGGGTTGTGAATGAAAGCCATGGTTCTTGAAAAACCCGGGATCCCTTTGCAGCTTCAAGACCAGCCAACTCCCCGCCCGGGGACCGGGCAGATTCTCCTCCGCGTCCGCGCGTGCGCCGTGTGCCGGACAGACCTGCACGTCGTGGACGGAGAACTCCCCGATCCCGTGCTGCCCCTCGTACCCGGCCATGAGATTATCGGCACGGTGGAGGCGCTCGGCCCGGATACCGCGGGGTTCGTCCCGGGGGATCGCGTGGGGGTGCCCTGGCTCGGTTGGACCTGCGGGACCTGCGCCTATTGCCGGGGCGGACGCGAGAACCTGTGCGACCACGCCCGGTTCACCGGCTACCAGCTCGACGGCGGCTACGCGGAGTTCTGCGTCGCCGACGCGCGCTTCTGCTTCCCGGTGCCGGGCGACTATCCCGACCTTCAAGCCGCGCCCCTGCTCTGCGCCGGCCTGATCGGGTACCGCGCGCTGCGCATGGCGGGTGACGCGAAGCGCCTGGGCCTGTACGGCTTCGGCGCGGCGGCGCACATCGTCATTCATGTCGCCCGCCACGAAGGGCGCGAGGGGTATGCGTTTGTCCGGCCGGGCGACGAGGAGAGCCGGGCGTTCGCGCGGGAACTGGGCGCCGCGTGGGCGGGCGGCAGCGACGAAACCCCGCCGCAGGAACTCGACGCCGCGATCATTTTCGCGCCCGTCGGCGCCCTCGTGCCGGCGGCCCTGCGCGCCGTGGCCAAGGGCGGCACGGTCGTGTGCGCGGGCATTCACATGAGCGATATCCCGTCGTTCCCCTACTCTCTCCTCTGGGGCGAACGCGTCGTGCGCTCCGTGGCCAACCTCACCCGTCGCGACGGCATGGAGTTCCTCTCTCTGGCGCCGCGCGTGCCCGTGCGCACGGAAGTCCGCGCCTACCCGCTGGAGCGCGCCAACGAGGCCCTGGCCGACCTGCGCGAGGGCCGTCTGCGCGGCGCGGCGGTCCTGCAGATTGGCGACTGATTCAACGCCGGGCTTGCCTTTCGGGCCTTAATTTACTAAACTTTTTGTTTGGGAAAGCGTTTCTTCAGAACGGTCTCCACGAGCGAGTGCACGTGCCGGCTGAAAAGCGTTTTCTTCTTGAACGCCCATCTGCATGGAGGACAGGCTATGAAGACTCGAAGTAGTTGGCGGTTTGCTGTGTACGCGGCGGCCGTCCTGGCGTTGGTGGGGATGCCGGAAGCGCGGTCCGGGGAAGACCTTCCCTATTACCTCGCTGACCGTGGTAAAGGCGTGACTACGTCCCTTTTCGGAACGTATATCCGCAAGGGCGAGTGGCTCGTTTACCCGTTCTATGAGTACGTTAAAGTGACGGAGGAGGAATATCACGGGAGTGAATTAGGCTACACGGGCGAGACCGACTACATCGGCGAATTGATCGAGCACCAGGCCCTGCTGTTCGTGGCCTACGGCTTCACGGAGAACCTGGCCTTGGAACTGGAGGGGGTTTTCTATACGGAGGCCACGCTGAAGAAGGCGCCGGACGATACGGAATCGGGCCTGCCGGACAAACTCAAGGAATCAGGCAGTGGCACCCTGGAGTCCAATCTCCGGTGGCGCTGGGCGCGGGAGACGGAACACCGCCCCGAATTCTTCTGCAACTTCGAAGTCGAGTATCCGTTGCAGAAGGACAAGGCGCTCATCGGCGCCCAAGACTGGGAATTCGGCTGGGGCCTGGGCGCCGTGAAAGGCTTCACGTGGGGCACCCTCACCCCGCGAATCTCGGTGGTCTACGAAGGCTCCGACGATCAGTTCAAGTTCGGCGAATATGCGATCGAGTATCTGAAACGACTCAACCGCGACTGGCGGTGGGTGACAACACTGGAGGGTGAGGAAGAAGACCTCTCCATCATCGTCGAAGCTCAATGGCGCATGCTGGATAACGCCTTTTGGAAATTCAACTGCGGCTTCGGCCTGATCGGCCAGGCGCCCGACATCGCGCCCGAAGTGGGCCTGATGATGTCGTTTTAGGCCGCAAGAGACCGCTGGATCACGTCAACGAGGCCCCGGCCGACCTGCGCGAGGGACGCCTTCGCGGTGCCGCCGTCCTGTAAATCGCGACGTGATTTTCCAAGGATTGGAAAATTATTCGCGATTTTTTCCAATGATTGGAAAAATCAGGGCATGAGTTTTCCAATGATTGGAAACTTTATTTCTGTTTTTTCCAATCCTTGGAAAATCAAACGCCGGCGGCCCGGGGTTTCAGGCCGAGGAACACCTCGTGCCGGCCGGGCGGCAGGTCGGGATGCCGGAACGGCGCGGCCTTGAACCGGAAGCCGGCCTCCCCGATCCACCGTCGCCAGTCCTTCCGGCCGAACAAACCCAACACGTGCCGGTCATGGACGACGCGGACGCGGCCGCGCAAAGGATTGAGGACAAAAACCAGTTCCACCGAGTAGCGAGTATCCGCGGGGTCGGGATCGTGGGTCCACTCCAGGTAGCGGAGGCCTCCGCGCCCCCCGTCGCTTCCACCCATGGAAACGCCGGGCTGAAAGTTTTCGCGGACGAAGTCGGGGACGAACAGGGCCATGCCACCCGGCCGGCAATGGACGAAGGCCGTGGTGAGGGCGCGCCGGAGATCGCGTTCCGAGGTCATGTAACCGACGGCATCGTGAATCAGGACGGCATCGAAGGATCTATTCAGGCGCAGGGCGCGCATGTCGCCCGCGATATGCGCACACTCCGGATTGAGCCGGCGGCTGACGGCGAGCATGGCCGGTGCCCGGTCCACCAGCGTCATGCGGAAATGCCGCTTCAGATGCGAGGCCGTATGACCTCCGCCGGAGCCGAGTTCGAGCACGGATCGCGGGCGCTGCGCACAGTGCGCCTGGAAGAGACAACAAAAGAAGCGCGCCTCGCGAGAGTACTCGGCCGGCGGCGACATCAGCGGCCACCAGGAGGCCAGCCGGCCGTAAAGTTTCGGCTGTCGCATCGCCTTCATCAAGTGAACGGGCGGCCCGAAGGCCGCCCGTCGTCAACCATCATGGAGTATTCGTGCCGTTATTCCACGATTTCCACTTCAACCGCCTCCGCGGGCTCCCCGCCGGCGGCTTCGTCGGCGGCCTCGACGTCGATCTCCTCGATCTCGCCTTCCTCGACCTGAATGTCCTGGGGCGGGGCGCTCTTCTCGGCCAGGCTGCGGAAATAAGCGGACAGGTCGGCGATGTCCGAACGCGACATCCGGATGATCGAGACCAGGTTGCCACCGTCCACCACCGAGTAACCGGCCAACGCCAACGGCGTCGCCGGCAAGCCCTCGATGATCTCCGCCGGGACCTCGGGCACGGCCTTCATGAACGTCCGGACGATGTCCAGGATACGAATCCAGCTTACGTCGGTCGCGGCCCCGGGCAGCTCCGGCAGCAGGGCCCGGCTCGCCAGGCCCTGGCTCACCGGCGTTCCCTCGCCGCTCTTCAACGCGTCGATCACGCCGTCCATGGCCTTTTCGGAGCCGACGGTGTAGATCAGTTGGTTGTCCACGTACGCCAGCTCATACTTCATGTCCGTGAACCACTTCAGGATGCCTTGCGGCATCTCGGCCTGCGCCTCCTCCGGCAGGTCAATGACGTAGTGGTAGGGCGTGATCTCCACCCCCTGGTAGCTGCGCACCTCGCCCACTTCCAGCTTCATTGAGAACGGCGCTTTCTCGGCCGTGGGCTCCGCGGCCGCCGCCGTCATCTTCTGCACGGCCTCCACGATCTTCTCCATGGCTGCCTTCACCTGGTCCGCGTCGCGGATGGTGATCACTTGAACGAAGTCCACCGGCAGCGTGCCGGAGCCGGGCGTGACGCCGAAGGCGTAATCGCCGACGAACTGGCCCTTCATGGATTCGATGGCCTCGCGCAGAACGGGAGCCAGGGTATCCCACGGCGCGCCCATGGCGGCATACATCTCATCCGTCATTTCCACATAGGCATCCAGGGCCTCGTCCGGCAGGACGAAGAACCCGCTGGCCGCGGCCAGGGCATTGGCGGGGATCAGCGAGGCGACCTTCGCCGAGGGCGCCTTCAGTTTGCCGATGGCGTTTTGCAGGATGGTGCCGGACGCGGGCTCGATGAGACTGGAAATCGTGATGGTCTTCGCGTTGGCCCTCAAGCCGATCATGACGTTTTCCACCTGCCGGAGCAGGCGAATCAGCCCCTTGAACTCGGCCTGCAGGATGCGGCCGGCGTCCATCGGTCCCTGGGCGGACGAGGCTGCCTGCGAAATCGTCTCGACCAGCGGCTCCAATTTAGCCGCATTGCGGCGGCAGGGCACGGCCAGCGCAAAGGTGCCGGACACCGGCAGGTCGCCGTCCGCCAGTTTGCCGTCGCGGATGGACTGGGCGCCGTCGCGCACGAGCGCCTGCTCGGCGCCGACCAGCAGGCGGCCCTCGAGCCGCGCCACGAAGACGCTCGGCAGCGGAATGGGCGCCGGGGCTGCCGGGTCGGCGTCGTATTGTTCGACCCCCTCCACCGTCTCGCCGGCCTTGAAGAAGGTCGCGACGGCATCCAGGTACTCCTGGCCGTCCCCCTTCACGGGCAGGGTCAGCAGGACCGGCGGCCCCCCCATGGCCTGGGCGCCCTGGGGATCCAGGACAAACAGGCGGAGGGTTCCATCGGTGGCGAGCCCCTCAAAGGCGGGCGCCATCATGAACCCGCCCACGGCCTGCAGGATCTCCTCTTTCGTCAACGGCGCGCCCACATCCGAGGCGAGGGATCCGATTTGCTCGGCCAGCGCATCCACGCCGCGGATTTCGACCGTCACCATCACCGGGGGCAGATCCGCCGCGCGGGCGGCAGGCAACACCAGGCACACCAGCAGACACAACAACGCTACCTTCTTCATGGGGGCCCCTTTCGTTCTCGGGTTAAACATGCTTTGGTTTTTATACGCCGCCCCTGAGCGCCGCGCCAGCGTATTTTTTTACCGCGGGACCGGCAGGCGGACCTTGACCCGGTAGTAGACCGGGTCGAGGCCGGGGAGATTCGTGAAGGAAAGCCAGCCGCCGGTGCCCTCCAGGTTCTTGGTCACCTCGAACCAGCTCGCGCCGCCCAGCAGGTTTGAGAGCCCGTCCACGCCGTACAGACGATCCAGCTTGCTGGGCCAGTACACCCAGTCGCCCTCCGCCTTCTCCCAGGCCGCCCGGATATAGAGGAAGTCATTGGAGTCCGTCGGATCCGTGTTCGCGATCTGTTCCTGCCGGTTGTCGTGCGGGTCGCCGTCGTTGTTGTTGGTCTCCGCCTCTGCGAAGGTGTACCCGCCGTTCGTCAGGTCGTAGTACGCCAGCCACCACTCCGGCGTGCCCAGCGGCGCCAGGTTCTCCGCGAAATTGGCGTCAACGGTGCCGTCGGCGACGACGTTCTCCCAGAACGAGGTATAGGTCTCGAGGCCGGCCGCCGCGATGTCGGGCGCGCCGTTCGTCAGCAGTTCCTCGATGTGATAGTAGAGATCCGCCGTGACCACGAAGGCCTGGTTGCTGCCATAGACGACCGCCACGGCCCCCGACGGCGCGATTGTGCCGTGCTCGCCGGCCAGGGCGACGATCACCGGCATATTCTCGTAGGCCCCCATGTCCACGTTCAGCCCGCTGATGCGCTGGTGTCCGTCCAGGTCCACGGCCCCGGCCATCCAGGCCTGGTTCGTCCCCGTGTTCACGCAGGGCGAGGAGCCTTGCAGCCGGTAGTTGCCGGCCGCCGTATCCACGAACTGCGGGTCGGCGTCTATGCAGTTCCGCATTACATCCAGACCGTTGGTCGGCGTCGTGCAGCAGGATTCGAAAAATCCATTGCCGTACCAATTCAAATCGTTGGATGAAATAATGGTGTTCCGATACGCGCCTCCCAGCGCATACAAACCGCCGCCCGTGTTGCCGGCGATGGTGCAGTTCTCGACCTGGCTCGTTGTCTCGCCCAACATGATACACGCCATTCCGCCACCAAGGAATCCACCTATGTTCCTTGTGATCAGGCAGTTCCGGGCCACGCTTCCATCTATGATCAAAATCCCACCGGCCCCCTCACCCTCCGCCTCGTTGTCAGCGATCGTGCAGTTCTCCACCAGGGTGTTGGTCAATGCGCACCACACACCCCCGGCCACGGTGACGGATACGTTCCCGGTGATCGTGCAATCCTGAAGGATCCCGCCCAAGAACATGGCTCCGGCCCCACCCCCGAAAACGTCCCATACATTTGTGCTGATGGCCTGGTTCCCGGCAATCGTGCAGCCCCGGACCACAGTATCGCCCAGTATCATCTCCGGGAAAAAGCCGGACACCAATCCGCCGCCGAGGTCGGCGATGTTGCCGCTGATCGTGCACCGCTCCACCCGGCCGCTGATCGCCAGCATGCCGCCCCCGTGAAAGGCCGTGTTGCCGTCGACGAGGGAATCCTCCACGGTTACTTTCAGGGCCAGCACGCCGCCGCCAAAGCCGCTGTACGAGTCACTGTTCGTGACGGCCTGGTTTCCGACGACCTGGCAATTGCTGACCGTGCCGCCCAACACGGTGTAAAGCCCACCCCCATAGGCGGCGCGGTTGCTGTTGATCACGCACCGTTGCACGAGGCCGTTTTCGGAAATAAACACGCCGCCGCCGCCATTCGTGGCGGTGTTGCCGGCCACCAGGCAGTCCTCCATGAGGAAATCCCCCTCGACCGCCACACCGCCCCCACAACCGTCATATCCCGCCTCCAGATCACCGATGGCTTCATTGCCGATGATCTGGCAGTTGCTGATCGCAGCCCATCGGGAGACGTAGACCCCGCCTCCATGCTCGGCGCGGTTGCTGCTGATCACGCACTGCTGCACGAGGCCGGTTTCGGAGATATACACACCGCCACCACCATTCTCGGACCTATTGCCGACGATCTGGCTTTGCTCCATAAGAAAGTCGCCGGCCGCCACGCCGCCGCCAACGCCGCTGGACGAGTCGCCGTTCGTGACGGCCTGGTTCCCGAAAATCTGGCAATTGCTGATCACGATCCCCTGCATAAAGACACCGCCGCCGCCGCCCGCGGACGAGTTGCTGCTGATCACGCACCGTTGCACGAGACCGGGTCCAAGTAGCCAGCTGCCGCCGCCGGAGCCATTGGTAGCGGTGTTGCCTTGAACCACGCAGTCCTCCATAAGGATTTCCCCATAGACCGCCACGCCGCCCCCTTGGCCCAAGTAGTCCATGACTTCATTGCCGATGATTTGGCACTGTGTGATCGTAAGGGCATCGGCACTCGCTACCCCGCCTCCTATGTAGATGGCGCGGTTACCCGTGATCAGGCAGTTCTGCACGGTAACCGGCGGCAACGACTCCACCAAAACTCCGCCACCGAAATCCCAATATCCGTTGGTGATCGTAAATCCGTCCACGACGATGTTCGAGGTCTCCAGGTAGAAGCAGGAGCCGGTTTGCTGCCCATCCACCACCGTGTTGCTCCAGCCGTTCAGGCCCTGCACGGTCATGCCCCGCTCGATCTCCACGGTCTGCGGCAGGTAATAGATGCCGTTCGTAACCAGGACCATGTCCCCCTCATCC
>JAHJJH010000175.1 GCA_018823105.1 Verrucomicrobiota bacterium
CAAGGCCACCGGCTTCCCCATCGCCAAGATCGCCGCCAAGCTGGCCGTGGGCTACACGCTGGACGAGTTGCCCAACGACATCACGCGAGAGACGCTCGCCAGCTTTGAGCCCACGCTCGACTACTGCGTGGTCAAGGTTCCGCGTTTTGCCTTCGAGAAATTCGCCGGTGCAGATCCGCGGCTCGGCGTCAGCATGAAATCCGTCGGCGAGACCATGGCCATCGGCCGGAACTTCAAGGAGGCGCTGCAGAAGGCGTTCCGCGGCCTGGAGATCGGCGTGGACGGGCTCGGTCGCCGCGAGGTGGAGCGCATCGCCACGGACCGGCTGGAGGAAGGCCTGGCGACGCCCCACAACGAACGCCACTTTTACATCAAGTACGCGCTGGACCACGGCATGCCGGTCGAGCGCATCGCCGCGGTCACGCATATCGATCCCTGGTTCATCGATCAGATGGCGCAGATCGTGGAGATCGAGCACCGGATCAAGGCCATCCCGGCGGGCCGGCCGCTGCCGCTGGACCTGCATCGCGAGGCCAAGGAAAACGGGTTCTCCGACCTCCAGATGGCGGCCCTGCGCGGAGACCGTCCGACCCAGCTCGAGGCCCGCAAGTCGCGGATGGATGCCGGGCTCAAACCCGTGTACCGGCTGGTGGACACCTGTGCCGCGGAATTCGAGGCCTATACGCCCTACTTTTATTCCAGCTATGCGCAGCACGACCAGTCACGCCGGACGGATCGCAAGAAGGTCATGGTCCTCGGCGGCGGCCCCAACCGCATCGGGCAGGGCATTGAGTTCGACTACTGCTGCGTGCACACGGTCATGGCGCTGCGCGAACTCGGCTACGAGACGATCATGGTCAACAGCAACCCGGAGACCGTCTCGACCGACTATGACACGGCGGACAAGCTTTACTTCGAACCGCTGACGTTCGAAGACGTGATGAACATCTACGAAAACGAACGTCCCCTGGGCGTGATCGTGCAGATGGGCGGCCAGACGCCGCTGAATCTGGCCGGCTGGCTGACCCAGGCCGGCGTGCCGATCCTCGGCACCTCGACCGCCAACATCCACAAGGCCGAAGACCGCGAGCAGTGCCGGGTCCTGCTGGACGAACTCGGCCTGAAACAGCCCGAGAGCGGCACGGGCATGACGGAGGAAGCGGCCCTCGCGGTGGCCGAACGCATCGGGTTCCCCGTGATGATCCGCCCCTCGTTCGTGCTCGGCGGGCGGGCGATGATCGTCGCTCACAACAAGACGGACGCGGGCCCGTTCATCCGCGCGGCGTTCAAGGCCAGCCCCGATTTCCCGGTGCTGGTGGACCGCTACCTGGACCATGCCATCGAGGTGGACGTGGACGTGTTGTGCGATGGGGAGTCGGTGTACATCGGCGGGATCATGGAGCACGTGGAGCTGGCCGGCATCCATTCCGGCGACAGCGCCTGCTGCACGCCCCCGCACACGCTGCACCCGTCCATCCAGCGGCGGATCGAGGACGCCTGCCGGCGCATCGCCCTGAAGCTGGAGGTCAAGGGGCTGATGAACGCGCAGATCGCCGTGAAGAACGGCGAGATCTACATCCTGGAAATCAATCCCCGCGCCTCGCGCACGGTCCCCTACGTGAGCAAGGCCACGGGGGTGCCGCTGGCCAAGATCGCGGCCCGGATCGCCGTCGGCCAGAAGCTCAAGGACATGGGACTCGGGGAGCGGCCGCCGAAGGTCCGGTGGTTTGCCGTGAAGGAAGCCGTCCTGCCGTTCAACCGGTTCGCGGGGGTGGACCCGATCCTGGGCCCGGAGATGAAATCCACGGGCGAGGTCATGGGCATGGATTTCAGTTTCGAGGTGGCCTACTGGAAGAGCCAGGTCGCCGCCGGGCAGGCGGTGCCCCGTTCCGGAGTTGTGGTTTTGAGCGCGGCGGATGCGGACAAGCCATGGATGACGGAAATCGGCTGGGAGTTGAATGAGATGGGCTTTTCGCTGGCCGCCACGTCAGGCACCGCCACGGCCCTGAAAGCGGCGGGCGTGGCGTGCCGGGTGTTGCGAAAGCTCGCGGAAAAGCGACCGCCGAACGTGCTGGACCTTATGAAGGCCGACGAAATCGTCCTGCTCATCAACACGCCCACCGGGATCAGGGATCGCGTGGACGAAGTGAACATCCGCTCGGAGGCCATCCTGCGCAGCGTGCCGATCGTCACCACGGAAGCCGGAGCGCGGGCGACCGTCGGCGCCATCCGCACTATGCGGGGCCATGAGTGGGACGTGCATGCGCTGCAGGATTTCCATCCGCCGGCGAACTAATCCGTGGCAGGGCGCACCCTTGAGTGTGCGGTCCCGGAAACAAGCGCGCACAGAAGAGGATGCTTGTCATCCCGAGCCTGGCGAGGGATCTCCGTGATTAGGAATAAATTGGAGATCCCTCATCCCGATCGCTTCGCATCGGGATTCGGGATGACAACGCAGTGCGTAAAAAAAGGCTGCCGGGATAACCTGCTGTTTGAGCCGGTCGTTAGCGGCTCGGTCGGGGGCCTCGCCCTACCCCGACGGTTCAGCGCGGCAGGGTAATCGGCTCGTCTTCCTTTTCTTCCTCGTAGGCCACCAGCATGGCGTGGCGGCGGCTGAAGAACGGGCTCAAGAAGGCGAAGTAGAAGCCGAAGGCATTGAGGGTGAACGCCGCCGCCACGGCCCAGCGCGAGTTGAAGAACAGCGCCGTGATCAGCAGGACCCCCGGCACCATGCCCTTCAGGCCCTTGGTCGGCTTGCCATAGTGGACGTGGGAAATCTGCAGGAGGGTCATGACCAGAACGCAACCCCAGATGAACGTGGCCGTGGGCCCATGGCTCAGGGAAAGCATGTCGTCGCTGACGAACCCGGATTGTGTAATCAACACAAAGAGCGCGATCCAACCGGCATTGGTTGTGATGGGCAGGCCCAGGTAACCGCGCTGGCCGCGGAACGGATCGCAGACCCGGAACCGGGACAGGCGCGACACTCCGGAGAGAACAATCGCGCAGGTGATCACCAGGCCCCAGGGCCCGGCGTCCTTGAGCACCAGCTGGTGCGCCAGGAACGCGGGCGCCAGGCCGAAGCTGGTCATGTCCACGTAGGTGTCCAGTTCCGCGCCGAATTTCGTGGTGGCATGGAGCATCCGGGCCAGCGTGCCGTCCAGTCCGTCGAGCAACATGGACAGCATGATGAGCTGCGCGGCCTGGTAGTAATTGCCCGCGGCAGTCATCATCAGGCTGAAGAAGCCCGCGAGCATGGCGAAAAACGTGAACGTGATGGGAACGGCCGGACGCCAGTTCATGGCTGGATATCCTTTTTAATCAGGGCCACGACGGTCTCTCCGGCCCGAACCCGGTCGCCCTTTTTGACCCGCACCTCAACATCCACGGACGGGAAATACATGTCCAGGCGCGACCCGAACTTCATCAGGCCGATGCGGTCACCCTTGTGCAGCTCCTGATCCATTTTCAACCAGTGTACCACGCGACGCACAATCGGGCCAACTATCTGTCGCACCAGGCAGCGCGTCCCCTGCCCTTCGACCAGGATGGAACTGTGCTCGTTGAATTCCGAGGCCTTGTTGCTGATCGTCAGGAGGTGCCGGCCCGGCGTGTAGGACAGACTCGTGACCTGTCCGCCCATCGGCGTCCGGTTGATATGTACGTTGAACGGGCTGAGAAAAATACTGATCCGGACCGCCTCGGTCTTCAGGAAACGATCCTCGGGAATGACCTCAATGGCACGGATAAGTCCATCCGCGCCTGCGACCAGGATCCGGGGATCGACCGGCACCGCACGCTCCGGATCGCGGAAAAAGAAAAGCATGAAGGCCGCCCCGACCACGGCAAGGGCACTAAAGCCCCATGCCGCCGGCGTCCAATCCTTGAGCAGGCACAACGCGGCTATCGCCCCCGGAATCAACAGGGCGCCCAGCATGTGCCACCAACCGTCTTTGACAATCGGAATGCGCATTACATTCGCTTGCAACCTTTTGCGCAAACTCAATGTGAGGGGGTTTGCGCAGAGGAAGTTATTATCGATCTCTAACGCTGATTAATTATAACCCCGTAGAACACTCAGTAAAAGTTTTTTTTGCCCCTGCAAAGGAGGGGCGAATAAAGCAAGGAGAATTAAAAGGAAGGGACGGCGGCGGCGCCGTCCCTCCATGATTCGTTCGTACAGGGTTCAGCCGGTGGCCCAGGCTACTTCCGGGCGGCCAGCACGCGGACGGCGTCCAGTTGTCCGGCACTGCCGAGTTTCTCGTTCTTGTGCGCGATGAACTTCGCGTATTCCTTCATGAAGATCTTCCCGGGCGGGCGCAGGTCGAAATTTTTCGGGTCGTCGCGGAACGCCTCGCGATGCACGCGGCACCACACCAGGCGGCCGTCAGTGTCGATGTTGACCTTGGTCACACCGAGGGTAGCGGCCTTTGCGAACTGGTTCTCATCCACGCCCTTCGCCCCACCGAGCTGTCCGCCGGCAGCATTGATCCGGGCGACCTCCTCCTGGGGCACGGAACTGGACCCGTGCATGACCAGCGGGAAGCCCGGCAGACGCTTCTGGATTTCCACCAGCACTTCGAAATGGAGTCCCTGGCTACCCATGAACTTATAGGCGCCGTGGCTGGTGCCGATGGCACAGGCCAGGCTGTCGCAGCCGCTGCGGGTGACGAACTCCTTGGCCTGCTCGGGATCGGTGAGCTTGGCGTCCGCTTCCTTCACGGAAACATGCTCTTCCACGCCGCCCAGTTTGCCCAGTTCGGCCTCGACCACGATGCCCTTCGCGTGCGCGGCGTCCACGACGCGCCGGGTGATCTCGATATTCTTGTCGAACGGCTCGGCGCTGGCGTCAATCATCACGGAACTGTAGAAGCCGCTGTTGATGCAATCCATGCAGGTTTCCTCATCGCCATGGTCCAGGTGGACGGCGAAGACGGCGGCCGGGAAGATCTCGTCCGCGGTGCGGATTATTGCCTCGAGCATCTTCTTGTTGGTGTAGGACCGCGCTCCCTTGGACAACTGGGCGATGAACGGCGCCTTGCTGTCCAGGTTGCCTTGGAACAGGCCCATGGTCTGCTCGAGGTTGTTGATGTTATACGCCCCGATGGCGTATTTGCCGTAGGCATGTTTGAACAGTTCTTTGGTTGTAACGATCATGGGATTCTCCCTTTGCTGAAGACGGCTGAAATCCGGTACACCATACGCAATGAGTCCCTGATGTAAAGGTCAAAACAAGCCGCTCGCGGGCGCTCGCGCCTGCTTCCGACTCGCCGTTTCTTGATACAGCAAGCCCATCGGAGCATAGTAAGAGCCATGACCGCCAAGCCCCATGCGCCCAGCGGCATCCCGGCGCTGGACGAAGTCGTCCAGGGGTTGCGCCTGGGCGACAACGTCGTGTTCCAGGTGGACCGCCTGGAAGACTACCTCTTTTTCGTCCGCCCCTTTGTTCGTCAAGCGCGGCAGGACGGGCGGCGCGGCGTCTATATCCGGTTTGCGCCGCACCCGCCGGTGATCGGACCGGACGAGGGATTCGAGATCGTCGGGGTGGATCCCGCGCCGGGGTTCGACTATTTCAGCGGCGAGGTCCATCACATCATCGAGGCCCGCGGCCGGGAGGTGTTCTACGTTTTCGACAACCTCTCCGCCCTGGTCGCCGAGTGGGCCACGGACGAATCGCTGGCCAATTTCTTCCAGGTCACCTGTCCGTTTCTCTACGAACTGGACACGGTCACCTACTTCGCCCTGACCCGCGGCCAACATGCCCACGGCGCGGTGGCGCGCATCCGGGACACCACCCAGTTGTTGCTCGACGTGTACCACGTGCAGAACCGGACCTATCTGCATCCGCTGAAGGTCTGGGATCGCTACACCCCGCAGATGTTCCTGCCGCACGCGGTCGAGGGGGACGCCTGGACGCCCGTCTTCCAGAGCGGCGACGCGGCGGCCGTCGCCTCGGTCGCCCGCCAGTCGCCGCTGCGCGCGCCGGCCGAATCCATCGCGCCCTGGGACAGCGTCTTCCGCCGCCTCCTGCGCTACCGCGAGAGCGGCGCCCCGATGGAGGAGACGATCCCGGAAATCGCCGCGCTCAAGCAGGAACTGAACCGCATGCTCATCGGCGACCACCCGGACTTCAGCCGGCTGGCGGACCGGTACCTCACCCTGGACGACCTGGTGGCGATCCGCGGCCGCCTGATCGGCTCGGGCCGCATCGGCGGCAAGGCGGCCGGCATGCTCGTGGCGCGGCGCGTGCTCGCGCAGGAAACAGAACCGGATTTCGCCCGGGCGCTGGAAAGCCACGATTCGTTCTACATCGGCTCGGACGTGTTCTTCACTTTCCTGGTCAACAACGATCTCTTCCGCCTGCGCCTGAAACTATCCCGGAGTTCGCATATCTCCCGCGATGAATTTGCCGAGGTCGAGAGCCGGTTCCTCGCCGGACGTTTCCCGGCGGAGATCTACGAGCAATTCCGGACGATGTTGGATTACTTCGGCCAGGCGCCGATCATCGTGCGGTCCAGCAGCCTGCTGGAAGACAGCTACGGCAACGCGTTCGCGGGCAAGTACCGCAGCGAATTCTGCGCCAACCAGGGCAGCCCGGAGCAGCGGCTGGCGGCGTTCCTGCGCGCGGTCAAGCTGGTCTATGCCAGCGCGTTGAACCCGGACGCGCTCTCCTACCGGCGACGGCGCGGCCTGGGCGAAAGCGAAGAACAGATGGCGATCCTGGTCATGCGCGTGTCCGGCATGCCCTATGGGACCTCCTTCTTCCCCACCCTGGCCGGGGTCGCGTTCTCGCGCAACCTCTATGCCTGGAGCGACCGGATTGACCCGAAGCAGGGCGTCATCCGGCTGGTCTTCGGCCTGGGCACCCGCGCCGTCAACCGCGTGGGCGGCGACTATCCCCGCATGATCGCCGTCAGCCATCCCCGGCTCCGCCCCGAGATCGGCCTCAAAATCGCCAAGTACTCGCAACACGAGATCGACCTGCTCGACCTGCGCGCCAACGAGCTGGTGACGCGGCCCGTCGCGGACGTGCTCGCGGACAGGTCGTATCCCAACCTTCACCTGCTCGTCTCGGTCATCCGGGACGGGCACCTGTACGATCCCTTCAGCCGCGATGTGCAGGACGACCCGAGCCAACTGGTCCTCACCTTCAACAACCTCATTGCCCGCACGGATTTTGTGCGCCTGGTCGGCCAGGCTCTCGCGGTGCTGGAGAAGGCCTACGGGCACCCGGTGGACACCGAGTTCACGGCGCACGTGGACGCGAAGGGGCAGGTGCGCATCAACCTGCTGCAGTGCCGGCCGCTCTGGCTGCCGGGCGCGCAGGGGTCCGTGACCTGGCCGGAACAGGTTCCGCCCGACCGGGTGCTGTTCCGATCCGACCGCTTCATCAGCGGCGGCGAGGTGAAGGGCATCCGCTACATTCTCTACATTGACCCGCGGCGTTACGCCGCGGTGAGCGATCTGTCCGTCAAGAAGACGCTCGGCCGGGTCGTGGGACGGGTCAACGGATTGCCGGCCGTCGCGGAAGGCCGCCTTCTCATGATCGGGCCCGGGCGCTGGGGCAGCGGCACCCTCGATCTGGGCGTCAACGTGGGCTACGCGGACATCGACAACGCCGCCGTCCTGGTCGAACTGGCGCGCGAGGAGGCCGGCCACGTCCCGGAAGTCTCCTACGGCACGCACTTCTTCCAGGACCTGGTCGAGCAGCAGATCATCTACCTGCCCGTCTATCCCGACGACCCGGCGGCGTCGTTCCACGAGGCCTTCTTCGAAAAAAGCGCCAACGCGTTGAAGAATCTCCTGCCCGACGCCGGCCGGTTCGAGGAGATCGTGAAGATCATTGATGTCCCCGCCGTCGCGGGCGGGGCGTTCGCCCGCGTCGTCGCGGATCCCGAAAAGCGGCGGGCCGTCTGTTACCTGGAATGACCTGGCCCGGGAGCCGGCCGGGCCGGGCGCGCGCTTGCGCCGCGGCGCACCGTCACGGCAGGTCTACTTTGAGCCGGAAGACGGCGTTGGGCACTGTGCTGGTGACGACGATCATTCCGCCGGTCCCCTCGATGTGATTCGTCATCACTGCCCAGGTTGAATCGCTCATGCTGGACTTGTACTGAATGCTGTAGAGGCGGCCCGTGCGCGATATGAAGGTCAACCGGTCCTTCTTGTCCGGGCAGAATCTCATGTTACAGCAACTGTTTGTCGGATCGGTTCCCGCGATCCATTCCTGCCACGCGGGATAATCGTCGCCATCGGTGTCGGAGAGCTCCGCGCTGTCGAAATCGTTCGTGCCCGGATAGTACTGGGCCAGCCACCACTCCGGCGTGCCTAGCGCGGCCAGGTTTTCCGCAAAGTGCGCCATGACCGTCTTCGACCCATCCATCAGCAGGTCCAGCGGATTCGCCTCGCCCGACGCATCGCCCGTCCACCCCGTGAAGTGATAATACGGCTCTGCGATGGCCAGGATCTGGGTCGTCACGTCGGCCCCCTGCCAGCCATCGTCCACATTGACCGCGCCGTGGGATCCGGCTTCCGTGTCCAGCCAGTAGCGGGTGCTCCATTGCCAGGTCAGCACGGCATTGTTGGTCATCGTCATGACGAACTGGCAGGCCTCGCCGCTTCCCGGGTCATGGCCCGTCATCGTCCATCCGACGCAGACATGCTGTGTCGTTTCGCTCGCGTCCGGCGTCTGCACGGAATTCGTGACCACCGTACCCTGGGCGTACACATAATCTCCGGGCGGCGGCTCGGTGGGCCCGTGGGCCGACTGCACCGTGAGCACGTAAACGCCCGACACGGGGAACGTGTTGGTCACCTCGGGGGCCGGGTTCCAGTTCGCGTCGCCCCCTTGCGAGGCCACGAGGCTCACAACGCCCGCGCCGGTGAAGGTCAGGTTCGTGTCGCCGCTGATGCTGCCGGGGCCCGAGACCACGGCAAAACTCACGCCCTGCCCGGAACTCGCCGTCGCGCTCAACCCCACCCTGTTCGTCGTCTCCTGCGGCCCGGGATTCGGGAACGTAATCGTTTGATCGGCCTTGTTCA